>JBBRLF010000109.1:0-13582 GCA_038231515.1 candidate division WWE3 bacterium | reverse complement strand
GCTCGGCCTTGAACTGCTTTTGAAACCCATACGACGCGGTATCAACCCAGAAGATGCTGCCGGTTTCGGAGTCCTGCATCTCAATTTTGCCAATGGCTGGCACTTCGCGTTCGCGCGGATCGCGCATTCTAAGCGCAATCAGATCATGCTTGCGGCCGATGCGGCGCAGGGCCTTCTCGTAATCCTTGTCATAAAAATCGCTGGCGAGAAAGACCACGCCGGTATTTTTGACGACTTCGCTGTAATACTCCAGCGCCAGCTTGATGTTGGTACCCTTGCTGACAGGCTCAAAGTGCAGAATTTCAGTAATCAGCCGCATGGCATGCCCCCGGCCTTTCTTGGGCGGCAGGTGTTTTTCAATGCGATCCGAAAAAAGAATTAAACCCACGCGATCATTGTTACTCACCGCCGCAAAGGCCAGCAGCGCACAGACCTCCGCGAGTGCATCACCCTTGGTTTTTTCGGCCGACCCGAATTCCCGGCTCCCGCTGACATCCACGAGCAGATATACGGTCAGATCGCGTTCTTCTTCGAACTTCTTGATATGCGCCAGCTGGGTGCGGGCGGTAACTTTCCAGTCGATATGACGAATGTCATCGCCCGCATAGTACTCGCGAAAATCTGAAAACTGCATGCCCTGACCCTTGAAGCGGGTATGGTACTGCCCAGACAGCATCGTATCGACAATACGGCGCGTAGAGATCTCGATGCGTCTGACCTTGGAAAGAACCTCGTCGGCGCGGTCCTTTTTCCTGTCGTCAGAATTTACTGATTTTGGCGGCTTCAAAGCCATATGAATTAAGGAACCTCGATCTTGTCCAAGATACGTTTAATGATGACTTCGCTGGTGATCTCATCAGCCTCGGCCTCGTAGGTCACCATGATGCGATGGCGCAGAATATCGAAAACCACCGTCTTGATATCTTCGGGAGTCACGAACCCGCGATGCGCCAGAAATGCGCTCGCACGGGCCGCCTTGGCGAGATAGATCGTCGCGCGCGGACTGGCGCCAACTTGAATCATCGGCTTCAGATCGGCCATGCCATATTTCTCCGGAAACCGGCTCGCGAACACGATCGACAGGATGTAGTCCTTGATCTTCTCATCCATGTAGATATGCGAAACCAGCTCGCGTGCCAGCATGATGAGCTCACTTGGAACAACCTTGTTGGCCTTGGGAAGCGCCACGCCCCCCATGCGGTTGAGAATCGACTTTTCCTCGGCCACCGTAGGATACTGCACCTTTACCTTAAACATGAACCGATCCATCTGGGCTTCAGGCAGCGGATAGGTGCCTTCCTGCTCGATAGGATTCTGGGTGGCCAGCACGATGAACGGATCTTGTAGCTTGTAGGTTTTGTCGGCGATGGTTACCTGCTTTTCGGCCATGGCCTCAAGCAAAGCGCTCTGCACCTTGGCGGGCGCCCGGTTGATTTCGTCGGCCAAAATGATGTTGGAATGAATGGGCCCCAGCTTAGGCGTGAACTCGCCGGTCTTCTGATTATAAATCACCGTGCCGATCAAGTCGGCCGGCAGCAGATCCGGCGTAAACTGAATACGTTGAAACCCAACGCTGATCGCGTCTGAGATGGTTTTGATCGTAAGCGTCTTCGCCAGCCCCGGCAACCCTTCGAGCAGGATGTGCCCGTCGCACAACAGCGCCATCATGATTCTATCGATCATGAGGCGTTGGCCGACGACCACGCGGGAAACTTCATTGACGAGATCATCGACGAACTTGGACTTCTGGCGAACTTGCTCTGTTAGCGCGGCAACATCTATGGCCATTAACGACGCCCCTTTCACTCATGGTTTAAGTGTAAGGATTATACGAGCTTAACGGCGGAGTGTAAATCGGCTTAAAGCTGTAGCGGGCCGAAGACCATTGTTCTCGACAATACCGCGATGGAGCAGGTCCAGGAAGTCGTTCATCTTGTTGATATACGGGAAGGTCTGCGTTGGCACATCGAAGTCACCGACGAATTTGATCGAGTTGTAAAACCTCTCGTCCGGTATTCTGGACTCATTTCCGATGAATACTGTCAGATCACGGATGTCACCGTTACCAAGGTGCTTACTCAGGAAGGTCTGCACCCGTGGCCGCAAGGCAGTGTTGTCGCGCAGCACCCAAGAACGGAGCTGGAATACGATTCGGTCGTAAAAATCGTGACAAAGAGTCTTATATTCGCCATCGCGACGCGCCCATTTAATGGCGCTCTTCGTGGCCTGGTAGGCCGGATTTGCCCGCATGAGCACGCCCAGATCCAGAGCAGATTCGGTCGCACGGCCATCGTTCAACGACAATTGACCAATAAGCAGCGGCGTAGTTGAGCGCACCGCATTAAATTCAGAAAGATGGTCCGTCTCGCCCTGCTTCAGCAGCTCAAGCAGGTGCGCAGTGCCTGGATCGGTCAGCACCTCCTGAAGCAGATCAAGGTTGGCCGCGATAATTTCGGTGCCCTTCTTAGTGCCGAAAATCGGTTTGAGAACCGTGGGCAGAAGCCCCGGCGTGTAGGTGTCGCGCGAGCCGTCCGCTTTGAAATTCAAGCGATCCATCAAAGCCACCAGATCATAGCCCGCACGCTTGATATAGGTCATCATGCGCGGCTTACCCTGGTCTTCGTTTTTATCGTCGTCCTTGGTCCATTCAAAAATCTGGTCGATCAGCTTGCCCACCAGCACGTAGCGCTCGTTGAATGGTTCGGCAACCCAGCCCGCACGCGCAACGGTATTGCAGCCATTCTTGTAGCGTGCATTGGTCTTGTCGCAGTTGTCGCGCAGGATATAGCCAAGCACGTCGCGGGCACCGGCGTTGATTTTGCGGTAGCCATTATCGATGACCAGCGTGGACTCGATCAGGAAACGCAGAATTGGCGTCACGTCGTTGGCGACGATCTGGCCGTCGCTTAGCTGGCGCCAAACGTTCGTGCCCGCATTACGCAACAGGCCCGAAGCCACCAGCTTCGGAATAACGGCCAGGCTGTTCTTCTCGCGGCGGTAGTTGCCGCGATCGCCAATCGGCGTGGCGCTCAAGATCGCTTTGAAGAGATCGCGCAATACGCCCAGGTCGTTGTTTTGCACCACGCGGCCGTCTGCAAGCTTCCATGGATGTTCAACGTTAGTGTCGCGCAAAATCTGAAAGTCCTGTTTCAAGTTAAACAAGCGGCGCTTCACTTCCGGCTTCAATGCGGCACCCAAAAGCGGGTCGCCCATCAAGCTGGTAAAAAACGTCAGCTCCTTGTCCATCGCATCGATAGCCGGCGTAATGTTGCGACCGCTGTCGGCAATTGCCGTAAGGTACTTGATCGAAAAATTCGCGTCTGGATCCGAGAACAGGAAACCCAGCGGCTGACCCAGCTCGTTCAAGCTGAAGTCGGCGTCGATCACGACCATCTCGAGCAGATCCATCTGGCTCACTAGACGAACCGAGGGCGGGTTGTCTTTGCTCGGATAGCTGCCGGGATAATAATACGGCATCGGTTTAACTTCATTGCTGAGGCGTTTGAACCAGTCCGCCCACCATTCAGGGGAATAGGGGTTGCTGTCAAAATTGAAAAAATAGGCCATCGCCCACTCCAGACGGCTGTCGAGGGACAGCTCATCGAGCAACGGCTTGATCATGTGCTTGAGCTCGGCAGCGCTGGATAAGCCGGTACGCGGGTGCCCATGGTAATCCAGGTACGGCGCCTGAACGCCCGAAAAAGGCTGGTGCCAGAACTGATATTGCTTATCGGCGCGAATGGCATCGGTGGGCTCGCGCTTTTCGTACTTGCGAATCGAGGCATCGAGCATGTCACGCAGCTGATGATTGTGCTGGCCGTACTGATAGTCAGTCATCGGATAGCTCTCGAGCGGTGGTTTCACGTCGGCCAGCACCGGAGTCGTGATCTCATCGGATTCCCAGTAGCTGTCGTAAAGAAACAAGGTGGCGCGCGGGCTCTGCGCGTTTTCGACCAGGGGCCTCGAAACATTCATCAGGCGCTGAAGATCGTCACCCTTGGTAACCATGGCAGTCGACATCCTGCCCAGGCCCTGCATGATCGAAACGGCTTCGGTACCATTTGGGCAATTCGGAAACGTCGAACAAAACTTCTTGGCCACCATCAGCGGCAGCATGTGGTTCATCGCCTGCATGTCGGCAAAGCTGGCCGGATCGACCATCAGATTCGAAAGCTCGTCGTAGATTGCCCGCAGATTCGGATCTTCGGGAAGCGGAATGATGTCAGAAACCAGATTCACCAACCAGGCCAACAAAGTCTGACCGGCCGCAACTGGGGCCGAGTTGCCATAATGCAGGAACTGCTCAAGAGCCGCGTTGTCGCCGTTGGCATTGGAGCAAGCCGCAACATTGTCCATCTGGTCGTGCCAGGCCTTGGCGCCGGTACCGAGTGAGTCGCTGAATCGAATATCAAAGTTAAGCGCGTAGCAGGCTTGAACACCGGCGGGATTGATAGGCCAGGTGGCCGGTGCGGGTGCCCAGGCCGGAAGCCCGTCCGCGTTGTGATCATCGCCTGGCGCCACATATCTCACGGGCGGAACGGTGCCTGCCGTTGCATTGCCCTGACCCAGGTCGCTCGTACCTTTGAATAGCGTCAGAATTCCCTGCAGCAATTCTTTAAGAGTGCCGTTCTGCGCCATCTTGGCGGTCAACGCCATCGCGTCTTCGAACTGCTTGGTGTTGGCAACGTCAAACAAGGTTTGAAAAAACTGTTTTCTGTTCTCGGCGTCGCGCGCAATGTTCAGGCCGATTTCGATGATCGGATCGACGTCGTTGACCAGCAGGGAGTCGCGCGAAACTTCGAGCAGCGGAGTAACCAGCTCGTCTGGACCATCGATAAATTCGCTTACGCTCTGTAGAAGCACGATCAGGTCATTCACATCAACCGTCAGTAACGCGTTTTCAGCGACGTCAAAAAGACTGCGGCCCGCGGCTGGACTGCTGCCTGGAACCTGAGCTTCGGTGGTTTGCAGCTCTGGCCGAACCGTCATCAAAATTTGCGTAACTTTTCTGAGGTCGTCGCGAGAGATGATCGGCCGGGCGCCGCCGGCAACGGTCTTCTGAGGCGCGTTCAGAAAATAGAGCAAGTTACTGAGAATGCCGCGGTCTTTGCGCGAAAGCTCGGCCAACGCGTCGGTCAGATTGGTATAAGCGCTTGGAACATTCTCATCGCCCATCCAGTGAATCAGAAAGCGGCGAAAGCGTTCGTTCGGCGGATAACTCATGAAAGGAGCCAGATCGGCCGCGGCATCGGGAGCCATAACGGTGGCGTCGCCGACTTCGAGGCCCTTCAAAAGGTGGGCAACCGTAATCAGCGGGCGGCCGAAGCTGGTCACATGACCCGCGTCGTCCCGTGTCTCGTACTTGGCAAGCAAGCGCATGACGTCGAAAAGCTGATTGAAGGTCTTGACGCTCGTCCCATCATTATAACTCGGAAACGCGCACATGCTGTTGGCCAGCTTGATCTTGATCGCGTTCGAACGAATGAGCCACTGGGGAACATCAACCGGATTCAGACTGGCAATCTCATTCATGACGAAGATGTCGCCATTGGGAATCATCTTCGTGTCAGCCATGCAGTTGATCTGGCTATCCATAGTGTGGAACAGGTCGGTCAGGGGCTTGAGTAAAATCTGGCGGTTGCTGACGGCATCACTGGTTTCGAGGGTCAAGGTGCGCATGAACGCTTCCGTTGCCGCGATCTGGGCATCGGTGTTCAGCGCCGAAGCCGGGCAGGTGGCCAGGTTGTCGCATTCGCCGTTATAAAAGTAATCCAGGCCGTTAAAGAGCGTCCCATCGGCGATGCCCCACAGCAGCACTTTGGCATAAACCTGATCTTTTGCGCTGATCTTGGCTTTGAGATATTCGTGCGCCAGAGTGGTGAGACCCGGCAGGGAGTTGCCAGGGAGCGCCGGAATTTTCGAATTCAAACCAGTAACCATGGCCTTGAACGACTTCAGCGCGCTCATCGCAGCGCCGGTGCCCAGTGAGCGGTCAAGATTCGCGCGCGCAGCCGTGAGGGCGGGGGCGCCGGTCTTTTGATCGGTAATTTCCTGGGCTAAAATTTTAATCGACTGCAAAACACTGGCATCAAGCTGCGTGCTCGAGCCGGTATGCGTACCTTGGCGCGCAAGATTGATCGCCGCGCGAATAAACTTTCCCTTTGAAAGAAGCACGGCGGCCTTGCTGAAGCCGCGATCGATAATACCGCGCTGGTCCATCTGGGTAAAAGATTGGTCAAGCTGACGAAGCCGGGTTGGCTGAGTCATGATCTCGGCATTGACCACGTCGAGCATCACACCCAGCTGGGCATCGCTCATCTTGGCGACCAGCGCCGCGTACTCCGGAATGGAGCCATTGGAGTTAAGGCAGGTGACTAGAGCGCGAGCAGTCGGAACGTCAAGGGAAGCGGTCGAGAGATTGAGCCCCATGCAGAGCTTGTTGAAGCGGCCATCGCCTTTAAGGTGGTCAAGCTCGGTACCGGCCCCGCCCGTGAAGATAGATGAAGAACATCCACTTAGGATGCCTACTACTGCTATGGCTGTCGCGGCTTTCCGCGACCAATGGGGTACCAACACGCATAACGACAACATATGCTCAACCTTACTGCGATGCTTCTTGAACGCGCAAGGATACTATAATATTGTAGTATTTTAGTCAAGCATGTAGTGTAAAAATTACTTGGCTGAAGTCCAGGCTCGGACAACTCTCAAAAATGAGTGCCGAAGCCAACCCCAAAACTCATGTTATTTCGGTCATTTATCGTGAAATAGCTGGCTTCCGTCACAAAGTAATACTCGCGGTTCAAATGGGCCAGAATACCTGCCCCAGCCAGTGGGGTCAGGGTCATGGTGTTGGTTTCCTTCTGTGAGTAGCCACCAACGCCACCCTTTAAAAAGAACCAATCGACCGGAGCAAATCGTAAATCCCCGCCGACCAGGTAGCTCTTGGAGTGCACTTCGTAGAGGCCTTGCAGATCCAGCCCCACCCACTCATTAAACATTCCGCCGATGCTGAAGCGAGCAGCGGAATCGGTTCCGCCTTCGGGCTTCGTATCGCGAACATAATGAACACTGAGGTCCATCATCATTTGCTGGCTCGTTGGCCGGCTTTCGCTGGCTGTACTATATGATTGCGGTGCGCCCTTCGCCGCAAAGGCCTGGGTTTCAACCACACCGATCGCGCAGGCCACGCCGGCAATACCTAACAGTAACTTTTGGATTCTGGACATTCCCTCGTCCTCCTACAGTCAGAGTAACAGGTGTTTAGCAGCGCCCAAAGTCGGCAAAGAATTCCGTCGGAAGGAATCCGCATCCCGGCCGGTGGCAGCTATAATGATAGCTGTGAAAAGAAAGACCCGAGCTTCCGGCGATGCCCGGTTCCACCGCATTTTCGTCACCTCGATTTGGGCCTCCCTGGCATTGGCCCTGGCCATCATCGCGGCGGGAATACGCCAGATCCCGGCAGCACCGCTCTGGAAAGGCGTGCCTGCCTTCAAGGCTGCTAATGCGTTCGAATGGACCCGGCAGCTTGCCCGCGGCTTTCCGAACCGGGTACCGTGGCGACCCGAACGGCAGGCGGCCTCGAACTATCTCCAAAGCCAGCTGCGCAAGCTGGGCTACGACGTTTCAACCATCACCTTCGATGAAACCATTGGCGGACGCAAGGTCGAGGGACTCGAAGACATCTACGCGGTATTACCCGGCGAGGAACTTTCCGAGGAGTACATCACCGTCCTGGCCCACTACGACGTGACCGACACCACAATCGAGGGCGCCGCCGACGATGCCAGCGGCATCGGCACTATCCTCGAGCTGGCCCGCATCTTCAAAGCCGGGGAAGCACCCAGGCGAAACATCGTTTTTCTTTTCACCGACAGCGAGGAGTTCGGGGCCTTCTGGGGTGCCCGCGCCTTCGCGGCGAAATTTCCGCATGCGCGGGAAATCATAGCCGGCATCTCGCTGGATTTCGTGGCGCCCGATCAGCAGCAAGACATCATGGTGCTGCCCGATGGACTCAAGTCAGGTTATGCGCCACTGTGGCTGCGCGAACTTGCGCTTGCTTCGATTCGGGCAGCGCCCTATCCCGCTGCAGATACCCAGCACCTGCTGGAGTTCGTCCAGCGAGCCCTGCTTATTCCGCCAGCCGACCACGGCGCATTGCTCGCGGCCGGAATTCCAGCCCTGAATTTTTTTGGACGCAGCACCGACTTTGTCCATGAGATGGGCGCAATCCACCACACTCCCGAAGACAACATGACCCACCTGCATGTGGAATCGTTTGAGCCGTATGGCAAGGCCGTCGAAATACTGCTGCACTCGATTGACCGGTTGCCGCCCATGCTGAAAAGGCCCTGGTTAAGGTCAGCAGACTATTGGAAGGTCTCGGACCGATATTACCTGACGGGACCGGCGGCAACAGCCTTGCAGCTGCTGCTGTTCGCGCCCTTCCTCGTTTACGTGTGGCTCCTTATCAGACGGTTGCGCGGGCGCAGAAGCTATCTTTATCAGGTGATGCGCAACGAGCTGAAACTTTTCGCCATCGCCTTTGGCAGCATGGTTGCCGGCTATGTTGCGCTGCGGGCCTTGCCCGAGCTGAACATTATCACCAAGTACGAGATGTTTCCGGCAACCCAGAAAAGCCTCATTCTTTATCGTCCTTCTTATCTGGCTCTGCTGCTTATCATGGCGATAGTGGCCGGCCTTTACACTTTGCTCTCACGGCTACTGGCTAACGCGGCAGATCGAACATCAACAAACTCCGTTGATCGTCGAATCCGGCACAGCGTGCTGGGCATAGTACTGGGCGCGATCATCGTACTGGCCTTCGCAAAAAACTCCTACTTGGCTTCGGTGCTACTGGTGCCGCCGGCTTATCTTTGGATGTTCATGAAAAATAACCGTCGTCGAAAGTCGCGTATTATCAATGCCGCTCTTTTTTTCGGCGGCTTTGTCTCGCTCATTGCGATTTGCATCGCAATGACGGCCGTTTTTCATGTCGGTGTTTTCTACTGGTATATGTTTCTGGCAGTCTCCTACGGCTTGATTTCAATATATGCGGCAATCCTTGCCTTTGCGGTATTTGCCGTCGGAATTCGGATATTGAGGAACCTGATTCTGTGATATAAAAGGTCACCTAAATCACCGGAAACAGGAGCCTAGCCAATGCCCCAAAAGCTGAATTTCAAAAAGACTAAAGAGAAAATGGAAAAGATCGTCGCTCAGGCGAAGGACTCCGTTAAGGTTCTGGACGCGCTTCAGAAAGAAGGCCTGGCACGCGCTCGCTCGATCATCGAGCAGATTCCCGCCCGCGATGTCGCGCATAAGCTCACGAACGAAAAAATCGTTTCCAGCCTCAAGAAGCTGGGCATGGCCACTCGCAGCGAAGTACGCGAGCTCGAAAAAAAGGTTGAAGAGCTCGCTTCTGAGCTGCGTGCGCAGATCAATCAGGTCACCAAAGTCGCTCGCAAGGCGCAGAAGAAAGACAAAGACGACAGCGCTGACGCCAACGCCTAAAAATCAGGTAGATCCAAGCCACCCTTATTGCTACGCATCGGCCCTGCCGGAGGAAAAGCCTCTGGCAGGCCCGAAGACTTGCCGCCCTGGAAAGACCCCGCGCCAGCACCCACACCAGCCGGCGGACGATAACCTTCTTCCAGATCATCGAACGACGTGTATTCTGCCTGCCATTTTAAACGAACCGTGCCCGTGCTGCCCGCGCGGTGTTTGGCCATGATAATTTCCGCGACACCTGGATCTTCGGTCTCTTTGTTATAGACCTCGTCACGATATACGAAGGCCACGATGTCGGCATCCTGCTCGATCGCGCCTGATTCACGCAAGTCGCTCAGCATCGGACGCTTGTCAGGCCGGCTTTCCACGCCACGATTCAGCTGCGATAGCGCAATCACCGGCACACGCAATTCTTTGGCCAAGGCTTTGAGCGAACGCGAAATTTCGGAAATTTCGCGCTCACGGCTATCCTGCCCCTTCATGCCTTTGGAGTTTCCGCGCATCAGCTGGAGATAGTCGACGATGATGAGACTCAAGCCATGGTCCGAAACCAGGCGACGGCACCGCGAACGCATTTCCAGCACGGTAATTGCCGGCGTATCATCGATGAAAATCTTTGACGAACTCAGCTGGCCCGCGGCCCTCGTAAGATTCTTCCAGTCATGATCGCCAAGACGGCCCGTCTTCAAACGAGACGCATCAATTCTTGCCACGCCCGAAAGCAAGCGCATGCCCAGCTCTTCCTTGGCCATTTCGAGCGAAAAAACCGCGACGCTCGCCTTGTGCCTTAGCGCTGCGCGCTCGGCAATGTTCAGAACGAACGAGGTTTTACCCATGGCGGGACGACCGGCGATGATGATCAAATTACCCGGATGCAGACCCGACGTTTTTTCGTCCAGATCGCGGTAGCCCGTGGGCAAGCCGGTGATGTTCGTCTTGTTGCTCGAAAGCGACTCGAGCATCGTGATGTTCTCGACCAGAATCTGTTTGATCGACGAGAAACTCTGACGAAGCTTGGAGTCGGTAACTTCGAAAATCGCTTTCTCGGCCTGATCCAGATACTCTTCAACGTTCTCAACACCGCCGTGGGCTTTGTCCACCAGGTCATGTGCGGTGGAAATCATCCGTCGCAGAATCGCCTTCTCTTTGACGATCTTGGAGTAATGGACGATGTGCGCGCTGCTATAAGAATCTTCGAATAGCCCCGTCAGATATGACGAGCCACCGACTTGTTCGTAGGTATTGCGATTCTTGAGCGACGTAGTCAGGGTGATCAGATCAACCGGCTCGGCGCGCGAGACCAGGTCCTGAATCGCTTCGAACATTTTCGCGTGCGCTTCGCGGTAGAAGTCTGCCATCTCCAGGCCGATATCTGAAACTTTACTATAGGCATTGGAATCAAGCATCAACGCTCCGAGTACGGAGCGTTCGGCCTCGAGGCTATGCGGCGGTATGTGACGGCTGTCTACGGCCATCTGTGTGGAATCTGCCAACCATCCCCCCCGGAACTCGTGTCAAAACTCAGCTTAGCAAAATACATAAAAAAAGGCGGAGCAATCTTGGGCTGCTCCGCCTTTATCACTTACGGGCTATTAATTTTCCTGAACAACCCAGACTTTAACCTGGGCAACGACGTCAATCGTGAGCTTCACTGGCACGGTAACCACACCGAGCTGCTTGATTGGGTCAGCCAGTTGAATCTGACGGCGGTCGACCTTGTAGCCGCCCTTGGCCAGGGCTTCAGCGATGTCTGCGGTGGTCACTGAACCGAAGATCTTCTCGTTTTCGCCAACCTTGCGGCCGATGGTAACCGAGAACTGTTCGATCTTTTTTGCAATTTCTTTGGCTTCAATCGTTTCACGATCGCGCTTCTTGGCCAAAGACTTCTTATGATGCTCGATAGCCGCCACGTTCTGCTCGTCCGCCAGGAATACCAAATTGCGGGGAAGCAGATAGTTGCGGGCATAGCCGTCCGACACCTTTACGATATCGCCGGTCTTACCGAGATTATCCACATTTTCTCGTAGAATTACTTTCATGTTCCAACCTCTCTCTTACTAACTGATTAAATTTTGAACTTTTCTCTGAAATCAAACCACAGGTCGAAAAAGCCCAGGCTAATCACCAACGGCAGCAGCAGCGCGACGGCCAGTACATAGCCAAGCGGTCTCAAAAATCCCTTAACTCCCCAAACATCAAAAAGGTAATTGGTGATGGCCAAGCCCTGAAGGGCGTAAATGGCCAGCAAAACCTTGAAGACGTTAAGTGCGACATCCGACAAAACCGGCAGCTCCACCACCAGGCAAAAGCCGGCAATCAGAGTTGGCCAGACCATGTGATCCGGCGCCTTCCAGTTTTTGAAAAAATCGGACTCCAGGCGTTGTGAGTCACGCACGCCCTGAATATTGAGCCGGAGCATCAGCAAAAGATTTCCGACTGCAATCATCAGTAGCGAGATTGTTATCGCGCTAGGAAGCTCGTAAAGGATATTGCGCTTGGTCATCTCGGGATCAACCAGGAACTTATCAAGATCCTGGCTGGAGATGGTTGCCGAAGCTTTATACTTCTCAACATTATTTGCCACCTGATCCACGATCGCACCGACTTCAGCATCAAGCTTCTGCAGTGGATTGATATGGAACCGATGCGAGTAGCTGAGCAGTAGCAGCAACGAAACAACCAGCATTACGCCGACCGAGAAAAGCACGTTCCACTCCAGCCGAAGCTTGAGTTTCACGCATTCCGCGATCGACGCCGCCAGTACCACTGCAAGGACGAAGAAAACCGCGGCATTCATGCGGCCAGAAACCGCAAACACCAGCGCCATGTTCGTGAGCGAGCACAGAATGCCCACCACACGTCCGAAACGCAGATGCGAATAGACCAACGGCAGTGCCGAGAACGCCGCAAAAATGACGCTCAAGTACAACGCAGCTCCCAAAAAGAACGGAACCGCGACAGCTAGCCGAAACAGCGCTCTGCCTGTGCTAACGGTCGTCGGTTCATTCATAGTTGTGCTCACGTTTCCGCCCATGATTTTGCCCTTAGCTTATCTCGACGAATAGGTATCCTGAGGACCCGAGCTGATGAAGCCAACAAGCGCCAGATTGCGGGCGCGTTTGATAGCGACCGTAAGCTTGCGTTGATGGAACGCGCAGGTTCCCGAGATGCGACGTGGAACGATCTTGCCCAGCTCCATGACGAACGACTGCATCTGACGGGCATCTTTATAGTCCATCAGATATTCGTTGTCCGCGCAGAAACGGCAAACTTTTTTGCGATGGAACGAGCGGCGACCGCCCTTGCCTTCGCCGTCATCATCGCCACCACGGTCGCGATCGCCACCACGGCCACCACCATCGCGGTCGTTACGTTCGTCTCTGTAATCATGCTCACCCATGTGACACCTCTTTAACTACTTCCGCTTGTGGCATCGCCGTTACTGGCGAAGCAGCTGGAATTGAAGGCGCCACGTTTGGAGTAGGTTTGCGTTTGAAAGTTGCGGGATCAAAGTCTGCTTCAAGCTTTACGCTCAAAAAGCGCAAAACCTGCTCGTTGATGCGCAGGTTGCGCTCGAGCTCGGCCACGAGCGAGTTGTTGCCCGTATAGAGAAGGTACGTGTAATAGCCACGGCTTTCCTTTTGAATAGGATACGAAAGACGGCGCTTGCCCCAGTCTTCCAACGTGACGATCTGGCCCTGATGAGCCGCGATGATGCCTTTGAGTTTTTCCAGAAATGTCTTCTGGCTGTCTTCCGTCACATCTGGACGAAGAATATAAGTAGTCTCGTAACCGATCATGAATGGCTCCTTATGGTTTCACCTACAAATACAGTGAGCCCTCAGCGCACAATGCCTGAGAGCAAGGTCCGGGGTAGGCCCCGGGGTACTTCTATTTTTGAAGTGCTGAAGCTATAGCAGGGCAACTGGGAATGGTCAAACACGCTTACAACGAGTAAATGCGGTTATTTACCGTTGCCGGTCTCCCGGTCGTGTGTGGTTGCACCCCCCTGGTGGGGTGTCTTGGTAGCACGGAGGGCTTCGGCAGTTAACCCCCCCGGGCCTTGGCGCAG
>JBBRLF010000108.1:0-13600 GCA_038231515.1 candidate division WWE3 bacterium | reverse complement strand
CTGGGAATTCGCGACGCCGCCCACGAGCTGATCGAGCCCCTTGCCGACGTATTGAAAACGCGGTTGCAATGAAGGCTGACATTCTTTTTATCGGCGATCCGTGGGAAACCCTCGACCACGATCGCGACTCCACCCTGCACCTCGCGCGCACCGCGCGCGACAGCTTCGGTGTCAGCTCGCACTGGGCCTTGCCCGAAAACGTTTTTCTGCAGAATGGCGTGCTTTACGCGCGCACCGAGGGCGAAGTCGACGACGTGCGACTCAAGCCCAATGGCGACATCCGCGAGTTCAGCACCTTTCACTCCGTACACTGGCGCGTGGATCCACCTGTAAACCTCACCACGATGCGGCTGTGGTCCCTGCTGGCCTCGAGCGGTGGCGAAAAAGGCGTGCCTTTCATCAACTCGCCACACGCGCTGCTGTCGTGGAACGAAAAATTCGCCCCGTTGCGGTTTCGCGAATGGGCCATTCCAGGAATCGCCTCGGACTCCGAGCGGGCTTGGAAAAGCTACTTCGACGCGGCCAAAGCCCAGGGGCGCCAGCTGGTGGCCAAACCCTCTGGCGATGCCGCCAGCCGCGGCGTACAGATTCTTCCGAACAACTGGGACGCTGCAGCCAAGGCCCTGAATCAGCTGCGAGCCGAGTTCGGCCCCTGGGTTCTGATTCAGGAGTTTGATCAGAATCTTCTGACCTTTGGCGAAACCCGCGTGTTCGTGCTGGGTAACGAAATCTGCGGTGCGATCAACAAGCTGCCGAATCCAAAACACCTCATCATGAATCTGGACCTGCCGCCCGAAGAGCGCCCCCGGCTAAGCATGGCGCAGCTTTCGCCCGAGCAGCAAAGGCGCGCTCTCGCGGTCGCGAGTGCGCTCGCTAACGAGGGCGTGTATCTGGCGACGATCGATTTTATCAACGACCGTATTCTCGAAATCAACGTGACCAGTCCGGGCCTGATCAACTGGCTCGATGAACGGCTCGAGGCCAAAGACCGGATTGCCCGCAAATACTGGAGCGGACTCTTCGAAGTTTAACTCACTGACTCATTGCGCAAAGATCAATAAGCTCTTTGAGTTCGCGCTTGGCCTGGTCAATACAACTCAGAGTCTCGGCTTCGACCAGCACCTTCACTTTACGGGCCTCGACCAGCTCACCTTGACGCTTCATTTCAGCGATCCGCTTTTTGGCGCCTTCGATCGAGAACCGAAGGTCATATAGAAGGTGTTTAATCAGCAAAGCATTTTCGACATCAGTTCTGGAATACATGCGCTGCTGGCTATTGCTTTTTCCCGGCGACAGCAGCGGAAATTCGGATTCCCAATAGCGCAGTACGTAAGGCTTTACACCCACGATGTCCGCGACCTCGCCGATTCGAAAAAACATTCTGTCGGGAATACTGACCGGGGTTTGCAGTTCCATGGTCAGCTGCTCGAGCCGTCGCCCTTGCCACCGTTGCCGCCCGTAGCCGTATTCACGTCTGCTCGCAAGACCTGTGAAGGCTTGAACGTCAGTACGCGTCGCGCAGAAATCTTAATTGCGGTGCCAGTTTGCGGATTGCGACCGGTACGGGCTTTTTTATCCCGCACCACGAAATTACCGAATCCACTGATCTTGATTTTCTCACCTTTTGCCAACGTTTCCTTGATGGTGTTGAAGATGAGTTCAACAAGATCGGCAGCATCCTTCTTGGAATACCCAATCTTCTGATAAATTGCCTCAATGATGTCTGCTTTGGTCATCGCGTCTCCCTTGCCATTGATATCATTAGGATAATGCTAGGCGGAACAAACGCAAAGAATTTTTGCGGAATATTTCACTGAATTCGCAGTTTTACGCCGATTTCTTTGTCCAAACCGGTCAGAATTTTCTGAGTAATTAAGTCAACTTCCCCGTCTTCAAGCGTTCTGGTGGCGTCTCCCAGAACAAATGACACCGAAAGACTGCGCAACCCAGCGGGAATCTTCTCTCCGGCATAGGTATCGACCACGGACACGGTTTCGACGAGCGGCTTACCCAGTTTTTGGATGGTCTGAACCACTTTTTCGGCAAGCAGGCTCTGCGGAACCAGCAAGGAAAGGTCGCGTTCGACTTTGGGAAACTTCGCCACCGGCGTGAACTTGCGCTCGGTTTTGGCCACTTCCAACGCGCGATCCAGCGAAATTTCGAAGACAAACACCGGCTGCCGCAGCTTGTGCTCTGCCTCGACTTTGGGGTGCAGCCGACCGATCATGCCACAGGGTCCCCGGCCAATCGCCACCCGCGCGGCTTGCGCGGGATGCAGCCGTGAGTCGCCTTGCGCCTCAAATGCCATGTAACGCACACCACGCGCGCCAACCGTTTCCAAAGCAAGCTCAAGAAAGCCCTTCGCGTCGAAGAAATCCAGGTCACGGTCGTTGGCATCCAGCGGGCTTGAAAAACTTCTGCCGCTGCAGATGGCCGTCAGTCGCCAGTCTTCGCGCATACCGGTATCGGTCTTCTCGTCGCGCAGGTAAACCGGGCGAACTTCAAACAGCCGCAGATTGCGCTGCTGATGCCGGGCCGACGTCATGAAATTTTCAAACAGGCCGCCCAGCAACGACGTCTTCATTGTGGTGAACTGCTCGTTCAAGGGATTTGCCAACTCAACGGCCAATTTTTTTTCTTCGCCGCCCCAGAACTCATTGGTGACTTTGGAGGTGAAAGCGAAGTTCACCGCTTCGTTGAAACCCTGCTCGGCTAATCCCAGCTTGAGCTTCTCGATCAGGCGCGAACGCAAATCAGTCGCCGTAGCCGGCTCGGGCATGAATTCCATGCGCGGCACCCGCGCCTCAATCTTGTCGTAGCCCCAGACGCGCAGAATTTCCTCGAACAGATCTTCCGGCAGCTCGACGTCGGTGCGATAGCTGGGCACCGTTACGCGAAACCGATCGCCGCTGACTTCGGAATCAAAACCGGCAAGCTTCAGACACTCCACGGCCTGCACCTGGCTTAGCATCGTACCGAGAAATTTATTCGCGCTGCGAATCGACATCTCGATAACGCGTGGCTCACCTTTCGCAAGCCGCTCACCCAGCGGCGAATACTTGCTCACGGCCCCCTTATAAGCTTTGCCACCACCAAGCTCGACAATCAGCGCAACCGCGCGGTCCATGGCATTGCGCACGGCCCGCGCATCGATCTGACGTTCAAAGCGATGGGAGGAGTCGGAATTTTTCTGATGCCGACGCGCGGTTTTGCGCACGGTAGCTGGCAGAAACTGCGCGGCCTCAAGCAGCAGCGAGGTCGTCTTTTCGGTTACTTCAGAGTTGCCCCCGCCCATGACGCCAGCCAGCGCCACGGGGCGCTCGGCATCGGCGATTACGAGATCGGAGGCATCGAGCTCGACGGTCGTGGCATCGAGCAGCGGCAACTTTTCGCCCTTTTTCGCCAGACGCACCTGGATCTGGCCGCCTTTGATTTGCGCGTAATCAAACGCATGCAGCGGCTGGCCCCATTCCATAAGAATGAAGTTGGTGATGTCGACAATGTTGTTGATTGGCCGCAGGCCAATCGAGGTGAGCCGCTTCTTGAGCCACTCGGGCGACGGCTTGATCTTCACGCCTTCGATAAAGCGGGCATGGTATTGGAGACAGAGGTCGGGCGCGCCCTCGGGATTCTGTAACGCGACTTTGATTTTATCCGAGGTGTTGCCACCTGCCTCGCTGACCGTGATTGACGGCAGCTTCAGCTTTTGCCCCAGAATCGAAGCCAGCTCGCGGGCCACGCCAATATGCGATAGCGCATCGCCACGATTGGGCGTGACGTTGAGTTCAAAAACAATATCTTCACGCCCCAGCTGCGTGGCAAGGGGCGTTCCTACCTTCGCATCGGCGGGAAGAATCATAATGCCTTCGCTTTGGTCGGCAAGGCCCAGCTCAACTTCCGAGCACAGCATGCCAAACGACTCGACGTCGCGAATCTTGCCCTTTTCAATCTTCAAACCATTGGGCAGGTGCGCGCCGATCATGCTCAAGGCAACTTTGTCGCCCGCCTTCATATTCTGTGCGCCGCACACGATCTGCAGCGTCTCTTTGCCGTTGTTCACTTTGCAAACCGAAAGACGGTCGGCATTGGGGTGACGATCGCGGGTTTCAAGCAGCGCGACGACAACCTTATCAAAACCCTTGGACAGGTCGTGAATGCTTTCCACTTCCAGGCCACGCATCGTCAGCTTGCTCAGCACACCTTTGAGGTCGGCGCGAATCGGGGCCACGTCGAGATAATCGGACAGCCAGTTCAGACTGATTTTCACGGTCTATACTCCAAACTGATTAAGGAAACGCACGTCGTTTTCGAACATGATGCGCAGATCGGGAATGCCGTACTTCAGCATCGCAATTCGTTCGACACCCATACCGAACGCGAAACCGGTAAGTGGCTCAGGACCGTAGCCGACGGCTTCGAAAACTTTCGGATGCACCATACCGCCGCCCAAAATTTCAAGCCAGCCCGTTTCCTTGCAGACGCGGCAGCCCTTACCTTTGCAAGCCATGCAGGTGACATCGATCTCGGCGCCGGGTTCGACGAAAGGAAAATAACTCGGACGCAGGCGAAGCTGGGTGTGTGCACCGAACATTTCGCGCGCGAAGAACAGCAGCGCGCCCTTGAGCTCGGCAAAGCTCACGTCCTGATCGACATACAAGCCTTCGACTTGATGGAACATCGGCGAGTGGGTCATGTCGTAATCGCTACGAAAAACCGCGCCCGGGCACAGGATACGTACCGGCGGTTTGCGCTTCTGCATGGTGCGGATTTGCACGGGCGAAGTGTGGGTACGCAGCAGCACGCTGCCCTTAACCGTCGGCGAGGGCGGCAGATAAAACGTGTCCTGCATATCGCGCGCGGGGTGGTCGTCACGCATATTCAGGGCGTCGAAGTTATGAAACTCCGTTTCGATCTCGGTGCCTTCGGCCAGGTCAAAGCCCAGCCGCCTAAAAATCGAGATAATCTCAGCGGTGATCTTGGTAATAGGATGAAGCGAGCCAACCGCCACTCTGCGCGCTGGCAGCGTGAAGTCGACCCGCTCTTTCTCAAGTTTCTCAACGAGTGCCGCGCCGTCAAACCCCTCGCGCTTGGCATTCAATGCCGCTTCGAGCTTGCTCTTGGCTTCATTGGCGCGTGCGCCTACGGCCGGCCGGTCGCCGGGCGCAACATCGCGCAATGCCTTGAGCAGTTCGCTGAGCGCGCCTTTCTTCGAGAGGAATTTATTATCAACCTCTGTCAGTTCGGCGGCAGAGCGGGCCTGTTCGATGGCACGCAGACACTCCGATTCAACTTCCGCAATACGTCCTACTAGTTTTGCTAGATCCACGGTGCGTGTTTAATCAGTCTTAGCTTAAGCGGCGCGAGCAGCTACAGCCTGATTGACCACTGCGGTGAAAGCCGCTGGATCAAATATCGCGAGGTCCGAAAGGATCTTGCGATCAAGCTGAATCTTGGCGTCGGTGAGCTTCGAGATCAACGTGCTGTAGTTCAAACCATTCATGATGGCAGCAGCGCCGATACGGGTGATCCACAACGAGCGGAAGTCCCGCTTGCGAGCCTTGCGATGTGCATAGGCATAGCGCTTCGCGCGATCAACGGCTTCGTATCCACGGCGGACCGTATTTTTTCTACGGTGCGTGAACCCTTCGGCCATATCCAACATTTTCTTACGACGACGACGCGCTTTAAAACCACGTTTTGCTCTTGGCATTGAAAAGACTCCTCTAATTCTCTAAAACTCTAAAATCTCTAAAAACTTAGGCTCCGTACGGAAGGCACGCATGAGCGTGGCCTGCACTTGAAGGATGAACAAAAGCGCCTTTGCGCTTTCCAAGCTTCTTGCAAGCCCGCTTGCGGTGACCCAGCTGGTGGCGTTTACCGGCCTTCTTATACTTCACTTTGCCGCTAGCCGTTATCTTGAAACGCTTGGCTGCAGCTTTTTTTGTCTTCAACTTCGGCATGACCTGAACTCCTTTAAAAAACTTACTTATGAATTGGCGCGATCACCACGGTGAGGCGCTTACCTTCTAATTTCGGCGGCGATTCCACAGTGCCGCAGTCCTTAACCATCTCGATCAAGCGATCGAGCAACTTACGTCCGTGCTCCACGTACGCGATTTCGCGTCCACGAAACATGACTGAAACTTTTGCTTTGTCACCTTCCTGGAGGAAGCGCTGCACATGTTTGAACTTGTAATCCAAATCATGCTCTTCAGTCTGTGGCCGAAGCTGCACTTCCTTGACGTTGATGACGGTTTGTTTTTTCTTCGCGTCGTGCTCTTTCTTCTTCTTCTCGTACATGTACTTGCCGTAATCCGCGATTTTGCAAACCGGTGGATCAGCGGTGGGTGACACCTCGAGAAGATCGTAGCCTCGTTCTTTAGCCATACGGACCGCGTCTAGCGTGAGATAAACACCGATCATCTTCCCTGTTTCGTCGATGACACGTACCTGTTGTACGCCGCGAATGCGTTCGTTTACGCGCAGTGAATCTTTATCTCTATTGTCCTTGGAATGAACAGTTCCCCTTGGAGTAACGAGTGGAGCAGCGATCTGAAAATCCTCCTAATAAGTGACTATAAAAACAGCAATGTCGGCCTTCCGACATGCCATAAAAGAGTTAGTTAACACAACGGATTTCGTCAAGCAAAGTAATTAGTTGCCTGCAATGGCCGTCATTTTCGCTTCGAAAAGCCGCGTGCCGTCTTAACTTTCTGACGCCCCGCCCGCTTCCGAATCCGTGGCCCGGGCGTGACCACGTGGTCACAGGCTCCGCGCCAGTGGTTAAAACGATGATAAAGGTCGCCAAGTTCTGAAATACTCAGACGAATCAGGGTTGGAGCGACCTTTCGGACCCTCTTTGACTCATACTGCACCCGAGCTAGTACCCGGCCCAGCAAATCGACAATCATCGTAAAAACCTCATAGCAGGCACAGTACTGCCAGAGCAATCATCGAAGGGCAAGTCAGGACTTGGCGACGGGAATGCGACGCCCGAGCCCGAAGGCCTTGCTGGTCACTTTCAGGGCCGGTGCAGCCTGACGGCGCTTGAATTCCGAGGTCCGCACCAGATTTAGAATCTTCTTAACGACGTCAACCTTGAACCCGGCCCGAACAAGCTCGGCCTCTTCGGCCAATCCCTCGAAGTGCGCCTCCAGTAAGCGGTCCAAAACATCGTAGGGCGGCAGCGAGTCCTGATCGGTCTGATTGGGACGCAGCTCGGCACTGGGCGGTTTGGTCAGGGTCGACTGTGGAATCCACGGATTGTGTTTATTGATGTCCTCAGCCAGCTTGTACACGAGGGTTTTGTAGACGTCGCCCAGCGGGGCCAGCGCGCCGGCCATGTCGCCATAGGTGGTGCAATACCCCACCCCCAGCTCAGACTTATTGCCCGTAGTCAGCACCAGTCCATTGCGCTTATTGGCCAGCGACATCAGCATCACCGCACGCATACGGGCTTGAATATTTTCTTCGGTTGCGTCGGGCGGCAAGCCGCCAAAGGCTGGCTTGAGCTCCATGAGCAGGGCTGTGAAAAGGAATTTAAGCGAAAGCACACGGTACTCGCAGCCAATCGCGCGAGCCAGCGCCTCGGCATCGGCCAGACTATGCGATGACGAATACTGACTGGGCATAGAAACGCCCAGCACGTTGCGTGGCCCCAGTGCTTCGGCGGCCAGACATGCCACGACCGCCGAGTCGATGCCCCCGGAAAGCCCGATCACCGCGCGCTTGAAGCCGGTCTTGTGAAAGTAGTCGCGTATGCCCGTCACGAGGGCCTTGTGCAGGAGTTCGAGATCGTCCTCTGCCTTATGCGAACCAATGAACATCTTGTCCCAGGCCTTATCCGTATCACCCGTTTGCCAGGCCGCGACCTCGGTGACCGTCGTGGCCTTGTTGCTGGGGTCAAAGTCGATGATCGCAATGCCTTCGCGAAAGCTGGGCATTTCGTAAATAACCTCGCCCGCCGCCGAATATACCAGGCTGCCGCCGTCGAAAAGAATTTCGTCGTTCGCGCCCACCTGATTGACGTAAATCAAAGGCGCGCCGATTCGCTTCACAAAACCTGCGAGCAGCTCTTTGCGCCGCTTGCGCTTGTTGATCTCGAACGGCGATGCGCTGATGTTGATCACAAAAGCCGAACCCTTGAGATCGGCGGCCGGATCAGCGCTATAGAGATGGCGACCCAGCCGGGTGTCGTCGAACCAGGCGTCTTCACAGACGGACAGCCCGATCTTGCCCCAAGGCGAATCCCAGGTCTTGGTCTCTTTTCCCGGCTCGAAATAACGGGCTTCGTCGAAGACGTCATAGGTGGGCAACAGGCGCTTGGGCTGAAAGGTGGCCGTCTCTTTCTTATGTAGAACAACCGCGGCATTATAGATTGCGCGGCCTTTCGGGCTGGGATTACCCATGATGCTGCCCAGAACTATTGTTTCCGGCGCATTCGGAATATCGTTCAGCTGACGCTGCAGACTGAGCAGCGCCTCGGCATTGGCCGCAACAAAGCCCGGGCGATCAAGCAGGTCCAGAGGCGGATAGGAAGAAAGACAAAGCTCGGGGAATATCGCAAGCTCGGCTTTTTCAGCAGCTGCGCGGCGCAGGAAGTCGCAGATCTTATCCACATTGTGGACAAAGCCGCCGACTACCGTATTCATCTGGCAGAGCGCGATTCTCATTATCGAATAAGTTACCGCCGGCGCATTGGGCATGCAAGGCTCGATAGATGGAATTCGGAGACCACCGTCATAAAGCCCATTCCTCTATTGCCACCGAATTGACGAAACTCAGCGATGCAGAGCTGTCCGTTCTGCTTGCGAAAGGCGACTCGCTGCATACGGGCATTGGCGGCACCTCAGTTCGCGTGAATATTCGCGGCACGCCCGTTTTTGCCAAAAAAGTGCCGCTTACCGTGCTCGAGAGCAAACCCGAGAATGCCCGGTCCACGACAAATATTTTCGGTCTCCCCCTGTTCTGCCAGTACGGTATTGGATCACCGGGATTCGGCGCCTGGCGCGAGCTTGCCGCCAATGAAATAGCGACGCGCTGGGTACTCACAGGCGAGTGCACGAATTTTCCAATTCTCCACCACTGGCGTATTCTACCTGTTTCCAGTGCGGCGCCCCCGAGTGCCGCAGAGCTGGAAAATTTGGAGCGGGAGGTCGAGTTCTGGGAAAATTCGACGGCAGTGCAAAAACGACTTGAGGCTATTCAAAGTGCGCCCGGACATTTGGTTTTGTTTACGGAGTACTTTCCTCAAAATCTTCTCGCGTGGATGGGTGCGCAGTTTGAAAAAGGCGTGGAAGCCTCAGCTGCCGCCATTGCTTTTGTCGATAAACAGCTGAACCTCACGAACGCATTCATGAGCGCGCAAGGCTTCGCGCACTTTGATACTCATTTCGAAAACATCATGACGGACGGGAAGCAGCTCTATTTCAGCGACTTTGGCCTGGCATTATCTGCTGAGTTCAAGCTGACCGCGGGCGAAACCCAGTTCCTGAAAGCTCATCAGAGCTACGACCATTGCCGATCTGCCGTGGCCTGCCTGCACAGCATCAGCACGTCATTTTTAGGCAAAGAAAACTGGAAGGAAAACTTGCGGCAGTATCTCAAGACTGAGCAGCCCCTGCTGCCACCAGCGGTCGCGGAATGCATCAGAAAATACGCGCCGCCCACGGTCGTGTTTCTTGAATTTTCCCAGCGACTCCGGGACGTAAGCAAGCAGACGCCGTATCCAACGGATCAGCTCACGCTCTTGCTCGCGTCGCCAGGGCTGCGCGGTCAAACCAGTGGGTAGAACTTGGATCAGTAGAATCTAGAAACGTCCGACGACTTCAGATTTGTCGAAGAAATACGCAATTTCGCGCTCAGCCGATTTTGCGGAATCCGAGCCGTGCACGGCGTTTGCTTCGATATCATCCGCGAAGTCCTTGCGAATCGTGCCGGGAGCAGCCTTGGCCGGGTCGGTCGCGCCCATGATGTCGCGGTTGAGCAGCACGGCGCCTTCGCCTTCGAGCACCATGAGGAGCACGGGACCACTGGTCATGAAACGCACGAGTGAGCCGAAGAAAGGACGGTCTTTGTGTTCGATATAAAAGCCTTCAGCTTTTTCCTTCGAGAGCTTCGTGAACTTGGCAGCGGCAACGCGCAGGCCTTTCTTTTCGAAGCGGGAGATGACTTCGCCCATGACATTCTTTTGAACTGCGTTTGGTTTGATTATCGAAAACGTTTTCTCGTTCGCCATTTTATTTCAGACTCCTGTAGGTTTTAAAATTTTTAGCCCTTAAATACTGAGAGTAGGGTCTTGCCGATATCCGCGGGGCTGCGTGCCACCTTTACACCAGCAGACTCGAGCGCCGCAATCTTTTCCTGGGCCGTACCCTTGCCGCCACTGATGATCGCGCCGGCATGGCCCATGCGTTTGCCTTTTGGGGCAGCCTGCCCCGCAATAAAACCGGCAACCGGCTTTTTCATTTCACGGCGGATGAATTCGGCGGCTTCCTCTTCGGCGCTGCCGCCGATTTCGCCGATCATGATCACTGCTTTGGTTTCAGGATCGCGATTGAAGGCATCGAGCACATCGATGAAATTCGTGCCGTTGATCGGGTCGCCACCAATGCCCACGCAGGTGCTTTGACCTACGCCGGCCTGGGTAAGCTGAAAAACCGCTTCATAGGTCAGAGTGCCGCTGCGTGAAAGCACGCCCACGGGGCCCTTTTTATGAATCGGACCAGGCATGATGCCGATTTTGCATTCGCCCGGCGTGATGATGCCCGGGCAGTTGGGGCCGATAAGACGGGTCTTGCGACCGACCAGATACTTTTTAACCTTGAGCATGTCCAGAATCGGAATGCCCTCGGTGATGCACACCACCAGCTCAAGCTCGGCGTCGATTGCTTCGCAAATCGCGTCGGCCGCGAATGGCGGCGGCACGAAGATCATGGAAACGGTAGCGCCGGTTTTTTCTTTGGCTTCCATGACGGAATCGAAAACTGGAAAGCCTTCGTGCGTCTGGCCACCACGACCCGGCGTTACGCCGCCCACCATCTTGGTGCCGTAGTCACGGCAACCCATGCTGTGAAAGGTTCCCTGTGCGCCGGTAATGCCCTGACAGATGACTTTCGTATCTTTATTAATCCAAATCGACATCTTACTTTGCTCCCTTGGCAGCCGCGACCACTTTTACAGCTGCGTCGGCCAGGTCGGCCGCGGGCGTAATCTTGAGGCCACTTTCGGCCAGAAGTTTTTTACCCTTATCGACATTCGTGCCTTCAAGCCGCACCACCAGAGGCACCGTGAGATTCAGCTCCTTGGCTGCCGCGATAATCCCTTCGGCAATCACATCGCACTTCATGATGCCGCCGAAGATGTTGACGAGAATCGCTTTCACCTTGGGGTCTTTGAGGATGATCTTGAAAGCCGCCGTTACTTTCTCTTTCGTGGCGCCGCCGCCGACGTCGAGAAAATTTGCCGGCTCTGCGCCGTTGAGCTTGATGATGTCGAGCGTGGCCATGGCCAGGCCCGCGCCATTCACCATGCAGCCAATCGTGCCATCCAGGCTGATATAGGCGAGATCGTATTTGGAGGCTTCGGTTTCCTGCGCGTTCTCTTCGGTCGGGTCACGCATTTCGGCCACGTCTTTGTGGCGATAGAGCGCGTTGTCGTCGAAGTTAAGCTTGGCATCCAGGGCGAAGAGGTCGCCAGTACCCGAAAGCACGAGCGGGTTGATCTCGGCCATGCTGCAGTCCAGCTCGACGTAGGCTTTGTAGAGCGCGCCGAAAAAAGCGACCGCCTTGTTGAGGCTGTCTTTCGGAATATCGAGCGCGAACGCCAGCTTTCTGCCATGAAAAGGCAGATAGCCAGTGGCCGGATCGATCTGCACTCGTACGATTTTTTCAGGCGTATTGTGCGCGACCTCTTCGATGTCCATGCCGCCAGCCTGCGAAGCCATGATCATGACCTTGCTCGTGGCACGGTCGACGAGCACCGCGCAGTAAAGCTCACGCTTGATGTCGCAGCCCTGTTCGACGAACAGCTTCAAGACCTTTTTGCCTTCGGGCCCCGTCTGCGGAGTCACGAGCTGCATGCCCAGGATGTTGGAAGCGTAGGTTTTCACCTCGTCGAGGCTCTTGGCCACCTTGACGCCGCCACCTTTGCCGCGGCCGCCTGCGTGAATCTGTGCCTTAACCACCAAAACACTGCCACCCAGGTCTTTCTCGTTCTTCACGTCTTCGTCGATGGAAAACGCGACTTTGCCTTGCAGCAACGGAACATTATAACGTCTCAGCAGCTCCTTGGCCTGATACTCATGAACATTCATTTGAGCAGATCCGCCACGCCGTCGCGTTCTTCTTCGAGCTCTTTCAAGGTCAGCGCGATTCTCTCTTTGGAAAAGGCGTCGATCTCGAGGCCTTCAACCAGCTTGTACTCACCGTTTTCGGTGGTGACAGGAAAGCCGAAGATGATGCCCTTGGGAATGCCGTAGCTGCCATCGCTTGGCACGCCCATGGTAACCCACTCACCCTTCGAACCCAGCCACCAGTCGTGCATGTGGTCGATGGCGGCGTTGGCGGCGCTGGCCGCCGACGAAAGGCCGCGAGCTTCGATGATCGCGGCGCCACGCTTGCCCACGGTGGGCATGAACGTTTCTTTGGTCCAGGTTTCATCGTTGACGAGCTTCTTCAAGCTCTCGCCATTCGAGGTCGCAAAACGAAAATCCGGATACATCGTCGGGCTGTGATTACCCCAGACGGTGAGCTTCTTGAAGCTGCTGACCGGACGCTTGGTCTTGAGCGCGAGCTGGCCTGCCGAACGGTTCAGATCGAGCCGCAGCATGGCCGTGAAATTTTTCGTTTTCACGCGGCCCGACTTTTCGGCGGTCTTCATCGCGATGTAGGCGTTGGTGTTGCAAGGGTTGCCCACAACCAGCACCTTCACGTTGGCGTCGGCATGTTTGCCGATGGCTTCGCCCTGTACGGTAAAAATCTTGGCGTTCTCAGTCAGAAGATCCTTGCGCTCCATGCCCTTCGAGCGTGGGCGCGCGCCCACGAGCATCGCGACCTGCGCGTCTTTGAAGGCGACATTCGGATCATCAGTGCCGACCATTCCCGCGAGCAGCGGAAACGCGCAGTCTTCGAGCTCCATCATGACGCCCTTGAGCGAGTTCTGAGCCGCGGGCAGCTCCAACATCTGCAAGATGACAGGCTGATCTTTTCCGAGCATTTCGCCGCTGGCAATACGGAACAACAACGCGTAACCGATCTGACCGGCCGCACCAGTAACCGCAACACGTACAGGAGTTTTCGACATTTCTATCTTCCTTTCGTTAAGGGCAAAACTACTTGAAGGACTGAATTACATATTCTTGATAATGGCGTCAGCGAACTCGCTGCACTTCACTTCTTTGACGCCCACGAGGCCTTCGGCCATCATAAGGCGGGCGAAGTCATAGGTAACCGTCTTCTGATCGATGGAACGGTCCATGCCTTTGATGATCAGATCGGCGGCTTCGTTCCAGCCCAGATGGCGGAACATCATCTCACCCGATAGAATCACCGAGCCTGGATTCACTTTGTCCTGGCCGGCGTACTTGGGTGCCGTGCCGTGG
>JBBRLF010000107.1:0-13661 GCA_038231515.1 candidate division WWE3 bacterium | reverse complement strand
GTGGGAAGACGCCGGCGTGCGCGTCGTGCATACGACGCCGGGTACGGCCTATCATATTCCCGAAGGCACCATGGCGGTATACCGCAAGGGCTACGAGCCAAACGATGCGCGAACAAAGCTTAGTGCGCGTGATGCGAAGGCCTTTTTGCTGGAGCTGGGCGGGTTGGCCGTGGAGTCTGCTAAAGAAGTCTCAGCACCCAAGCGCAAGCACAAGCACAAGAAGCGGGCTTAGCGCCCGCCCGACTGACGGTGGCCTAGTTGATCGTAATCGAGAACATGCCCTGCGAGGCCGCATGTCCACCGGCCAGGTCGCCCTGCAGCTCTTCGTGAAACGAAGGGCCCACGCTTACGGAATGAAACCATTTCTTGGTGTCGTTACGGTCGCCGGCCACGTAGCGGTAATCGGCGGCAACATTGACGTCAAACTTAGCCTGCACCGGGCCCGCGCCGGCGGCAAGCTGGCTGCTGACGCAGAACAGGTGTTTTTCACCGTGCAGTGGCGTGCAGATGTAGCCATCCACACCCACCATCAAGCGCAGATAGGGCAGGGTTTTGGAACCGCTCTGGCCCACGCCGCCTTCGAGCGTGGCTCTCAGGGCCAGACCGCGGTTTTCACCCGTGACTGAAATTTCGCGGCCGTAGCCTGCGCCAACGTCCCAGGGACGGTCCATTGCCGTGTTGCGGTCAAACGTTACGCCGACAATTTCGCGAATGGACGCGGCGTTAAAGCCGGCCAGATCGAGCTTGAACTGGTCGAGAGCTTTTTTCTGATCGTCGCTTACCGTCACGTCCAGCGCCCGGCCCGCTTGGAGCGTGAGCTTCGCCACGGGAATCGTGCTTGCGCCCGAAGCCGTTGAGCCAATGGCGACGATGCCGGCGGCGCGCAGCTTATAACCCTCGGTGAGCGAAAAAATAGACTGCTTGGGAAGATCTATATTGGTGTCGGTCGACAGCACCAGACTTGCGCCCGTTTTGGTCTGCAAGATTACCCCGGCCGTAGCCGAGGTGGGACCTTTTTCCACACCCGAGCGGGGCGTGGGTTGGGTCATTAAAATTACGGTGGATTTGAGCTGCTCTTTGTCCGGCTGCGCTTCAGGCGGCAGCAGGTTGTCGCATTTGTCGATCTGGGTCAGCGTGTCCTGGCGAATCTTATCCAAGGGGCGCAGCTTGAGCAGATCGATGGTGTGGCCCTTGGCGGCGTCCTGGACGCAGTTCTGATAGGCCTGAAACGAGACCGGAATCACCGGTGCCTCCTGGGCCAGGGCAGCGGAAATCGTGGACAACATGGCAAAAGAGACAGCCAATCGCTTCATCATAATGGCCATAAGGTGCAACCCCTGAGCCATATTCAGGGCACCTGGGGCCGCGGTAAACGCTGTAAAAGACTTCGACAGGTGCAGTTTTTTAAGCACTTTTCTGTGTTAAAATTCCAGAAACGGGGGATCTTCAGATGAATTTGCGCTCATTGACTATGTTCGTGGCATTGCTGTGTGTGGCTCAGGTCGGCACGGCGTTCGCGGTGGACTGCCGCATGGAGCGCATGGTGGTGACCATGCAAAACACCACTGCGCTGGATAAATACAACTCGGCGTGGAAAGAGTTCAATGCCAAATTTTCCAAGGACGAGGCTGCGCTGCGCCGCCATGCCGCGATTCTTTTCACGGCGTGGAAACCGATCTCAGACAAGTGGCCCCAGGCCTTCGTCAACGCCGCCCACAAACGCGCGACCGAGAAGTATGACACGAATCCGGCCAACTATTTTGCCAGAGTTACTGAAGAAGAGCTGGCTCGCAAATATCCAAAGCTGGGACTGACCGTCAATCCGCTGATCAAGACTGACGTCGCCCCTGATGGCACGAGCCAGGGCAAGAGTCTGACTCTGGACGCCAACGGCGATCCAATGTTTGAAATCTGCATCGACGACCTGCGCCCGATTCCAGAAGGCGTGTCGTTTGCGTGCGGAACCGTGACGCCGGGCTCGACGCCTGATCAGAAGGGCTTTGCGGACGGCTATCTTGCCACGATCAAGAGCAGCCGCGTGGTAAACGGCAGTCCCGATCTGGCCAAGCCCCAGCTGGCGACGGTTGCTGCCGGCTGCGCGGACGCGGCCAAGAATGGGCAAGCCAGTGATTCAAAAGTAAGCGCCGAGTCTGGCGATGTTACCTCGACCAAGAACGCGGGCGGCGGACAGCAAAGTGCTGCCGAGGCAACGCCTGCTGCCAGGGCCGTCGAGCACGACGTCCACTGAGGCGAGTTCTCTGAAGATCAGAACCTAGTCTACACACTGCTTGGCTAGAAGTTTGCGCAAGGCCTCTTCGCCTTTTCTTAACTCGTCGCGGGTGGCCTGCGCGTCTGGCGCGTCCAGCGTCGTATTGAAAATCGCCGAAACCAGCGAGGACAGTGGGTCGTAGTTGCAAAACTCCTCAAGCTTGTGAAACGGGTAGGTGGTCCAATGCGCCCGATTCACGGGCACGATGCTGCTGACGGGGCCCAGCCGTACAAGTTCGGCTTTAAAAAGTGGCTCATTGACCGCAAGTTTGATGACGGGCAGGTAGCCGGTTTTTACGGCCCAGAGCGCGTTGATACGAGGCGAGAGCAGCCAGGTCAGAAAGATTTTGATATCTCGTTTGGTGTCGGGGCGGTTGTCGCCTTTGGAGCGCGCGGGCAGCACCAGATCCGCCCCGCCGGATTGCAGGCGATGTTCTTTGAGATAGGGCGGCATCAGCATGACAAAAGGAAAGTGCGCGAGCTTGGACGCGGTTTGAAAGCTCGACGTGGTGACCAGAGCGGCCGCGGTTTCGCCGTTGGCAAAGCTGACCATTGCGTCGTGGTGCATGGGCACGGTGACGACGACCCCTTGTTTCTTAAGCGCTGCAATTTGCCCCACCAGCTGAAGCTGCCGCGGATCAGTCAGGGTGGCCGTGGTGCCGGCCAGGATCGGCTTGCCGATCGCGTTGGAGAGAAGATAAGTCACCGTCCAGTGGTCGCTGGGCAGCGTGAAGGTGGTGCCGGGTTTCAGAGCCTTGAAAAGCTCGTCCCAGGTAAAGGACTCGCGGCCCTGGAAAGACGGCAGCGCCGCAAGATTCACGAGTAGCGCGGGAAACGAGCGCTCGAGCGGCAAAGCATATTTTCCGGCGGGCGCGTGTTTGCCATAGTAGTCGGCGAAAAGCTCGGGGCGGATGGAGCGGCGCAGCCGGGCGAGCTCGGCTGGCGTAAAAAAGTCTGACAACAGATGCAGTTTATCCCGGTTTGCCAGGCGGGGCCACGTCGTGCGATAAAGTACGGCTACATCGGGCACGTCGTCGGGCTCGTTCATGGGATTTGACTTGATGAACCCGTCGACAAAGCTTGTGCTCGTGCGCAGGGTGATCTCGCATTCCGGATGAGTCTTTTTGAAAAGAGCGACCATCTCTTCCATGTCCCGCAGATGCGCTCCTTTGATGGAGCCATCGCTCGAGTAAGCCAGCGAAAACGCGTGCGCAGTGCACGGCAGCAGCAATAAGGTCAGCAACTTTGAAAGACTCACCAGCATGGGGCGAGCATAGCACTACTGCAGTAAAGCCGACAAGACGTCGTCGAGCTCGGCATGCAGCTCGGGGATGAAGGCGAAATCTTCATGACGCTGGTCGGGCAGGGCGCGATAGTACTTGAGGCGCGCAGGAATGCGCAGGAACGTGTCTTCGAGGCCTGCCCGCGGTCGTGCCATCGAATCGTCTTCGAAAAAGACCGTCGCGATTTTGACGTCGATCAGGTTATTCAACCCTTCCCAGTAATAGGGCCCCCGCGCCGCCTGCACGCCTTGGTCGGCGCGATTGGCTACCATGGCTGCCGTAAACTGATTCAGAATGCCACTCGAGGTGCCGTCAACGGAATCGCGATGAATTCGACGGCGGAGTTCGGGGCTCAGCCGCTTGACGCTGTATAGAAAGTCCCAGGCGCCCCATTGCGGCACCCGCACCAGATTTTGAAAAAACGCGCCGCCCAGCGACGAGGGCTTGAGGCCATCAAAATGCTGCGCCAGAAAACCGCGCAGGCGGTAAAGGGTGTGAATCACGCGGCGAAAGAGTGAGGTCCACGGAAGCTCCGAGCGCATTGTCACGTTCGAGGCAATGGCCAGCGCGCCGCGAACAAGCGACTGGCGCTGCTCGGCAACCGCGCGCGAGAACTCCGGCAAGCCCTGCGCGTTGCGGGTCAGCCCGCTGAGTGACGCCAGCAAAGTGATGCCGCCCTGGGAGTGTCCGGCGATAAGAACTTTCTGCTGCTCTTTTGCGGCGACGTACTCGAGCGCCGCGGGAATGTCGTCGATGGCGATATTGTCCATATTGCCCTGGCGCGTGCGATCGGAATTTCCGATGCCGTTCACGTTCAGGAGATAGACCTTTACGCCCAGCTCGTCCATCAGATGACGAGCATAGGAAATGCGGTGCTCTGGCCAGAGGTCCCAGAACCGCGCGTTTTGCGTGAAGCCGGGAATAAGCAGCGCCACACCTTTGAGGGGACGCGACTCCGGGTAGCGGATCTCGATAACCTCGAGGCAGTGGTGTGGGCTTTGGCAGACGAGGTGCGGTAGCCAGTCGGCCGGCTTCGAGAATACTTGAGCGGTCAACGGCGCGTAGCGCCTGCCGCTCAAGTCGCGGGCCTTTACGGTGCCCTGGGCCAGGTTGGCGGTTGCAAGAATTCCCAGCAAGAACATGAGGACCTTCATCTGCGTTTACTCCTATCGCCAAAAATGCCACACTCGACTCAGCCACGCGATTCGCGTTTCCCAATAAGAAAAAAATGAGAAAAAAACTCAGCCTTTTTCCACGAAAAGCCCCGAAACAAGAGCGCTCCCAGCATGTCGTGGGCAGCATCGTTTCCGCGACCATTCGCATTATGGACAAGCTGGATTTCGAAAAAATCACCACTACAAAGATCGCCGAAATCGCGGGCGTCAGCGTGGGCTCGCTGTATCAGTACTTTCCCACGAAAGAGTCGATCTACGCCGAGGTCATGCAGGCTATTGCCGATCGTAATGTGAGGCGCATCACGCAGAAGCTGGGCGATGCCGGCCAGCTTCCGGTGGAAGATGCGATTCGCATCGTGATTGAGCACATGGTCGATCTGCTGGTGCAGGACCAGCGGCTGCTGCGGGCGTTTTTTCAAAAGGCGGCTCAGATTCGCGGCTACGAAACCGAGGTCAAGCTGCGGGCGGTGCTGGCAGGTGAGCTGGAAAAAATTCTGACAGCGCGCCAGGCTGATTTAAATCTGCCCAATCCCCGTACCCAGTCTTATATTCTGGTCAACGCGCTTTCGGGCGTGCTGGAGCTCTATGCCCTGGAAACGCCGGACTGGCTTTCCAAGCCGCGCCTGGTTGACGAGCTGTGCGAGCTGGTGCTGGGCTATATCGGCAAACGCCGTTAGCGCGCAGCCAGTCCCAAATCTAGATTCCGCCCAGCCGGCGCCTGACCATCAGCTTGAGCGTGTCGATAACGGTTTGAAAAACCTTCATCTTGCTCAAGCCGGGCTTGAGATCATAGCGCAGCACGAGTGGCACTTCGCCAAAGACGAGGTGATTCTCGCGAAGCCTGAGCAGGATATCGACCATGCACGAGAAGCCCCGCTCGGAGATGAACTCCGTGCCATGGCGATCGATGAGCTGCTTCATGACGTCGGCGCGGTAAGCGCGGTAGCCACAGGTAAAATCCCGTACGCCGGCAATCGGAAAAGACAGGCGAAACATCCAGGCCGCGCCCAGGCTCAGTAAACGGCGATGCAGCGAAACGCCCAGCACCTGGCTGCCTTCGCGATAGCGGCTGGCGATGACCACATCGTGGCCTTCGCGAATCAGGCGAGCCATGCGCAGGGCCAGCCCGGCGGGGTGGGTGTTGTCGGCGTCCATGGTGATGATGATGTCTTTGGCCGATGCACGTTTGACGGCTTCGATCAGGCCGCGCCGCATGGTTTCGGCCAGCCCTTTGTTGCCATCGTTATGAATGGGAATGACCGGGGCTTTTTTGGCGTAATTTTCGGCAACCTCACCCGTGCGATCTTTGCTGCCGTCATTAACGACGATGATCGAGAACTTCCAATGATCTTCGGACAGGTGCTCGACGATGGAGTCGAGCAGGAGCGGCAACGCTTCCTCTTCATTATAGGCGGGTAGAACAATCCACAGCTGCATGCCAAGCACCCTAGTACCAACTTGGCGGGGATTCAACTTTGAAGCGCGCAGGTCAGATGATCGACGATTTTTACCGCCGCCTGCCCATTGCCGTACGGAGGGTGGGCGCCTTTGAGCTTGATTTTACGTCCACCAGTGAGGAATTCGTCGGCCACTCCCACGATGCGTTCGGGTGTCGACCCCACCAAAACCGAAGTTCCGTACTCCACGGCGTCGGGACGCTCCGTTTCATTGCGCAAAACCAGCACGGGCTTGCCCAGGCTGGTAGCCTCTTCCTGAATGCCACCCGAATCACTCAAGATCAGCTCAGCGTTTTTCATGGCCCAGACCAGATCAGGATATTCGAGCGACTCGGTGAGGTGCACGTTGCCCAGGCTTGCGAGGCCCTCGCGTACGGTGGTGGCGACTTGCGGATTCTTGTGCACGGGCAGCAGGAATTCGACCGTGGCATGTTTTTGCGCAAGCCGGGCCAGGGCGCTTACGATATTTTTGAGCGGCTCGCCGATATTCTCACGGCGATGGCAGGTGACCAGGGCAAAGCGTTTGTCTTTAAGGCCCTGAACAACCGCATTTTCGGGCGCGCGGTTGCGGGCCACGGCCCAAAGCAAGGCGTCGATGCCCGTATTGCCCGTGATGAGGGCGCGCGTGGGTGCGACCTTTTCTTGTAGCAACACGTCGTAGTCGCGCGGCGTGGGGGCGTAGTGCCACGAGGCGATGCGGGTGATCAGGCGACGGTTGAGCTCTTCGGGAAATGGCTCCTCGATGGTGCTCGTGCGCAGCCCGGCTTCGATGTGGCCCACGGGCAGACGATGGTAGAACGAGCTCAGTGCTGCCACAAAGGCAGTGGTCGTGTCGCCCTGAACAAGGGTGGCGCGCACGCCGGTCAGGCGGCCCAGAAACTCGTCGAGCTGCGTGGACGCTCTGGCCGTGAGCTGGCCCAGGGATTGGCCCGGTGACATCAGATCCAGTCGCGAATCTGGCTCGATTTCGAAATATTTCAGAAAGGGCAGTGCCAGCTCAAGATGCTGACCCGTGAAGCAGAAGTGCGCTTGAAGATCAGGCAGATTTCGGCGCTTGAGCTCGCGCACGACAGACGCAACCTTGATAATCTCGGGGCGAGTGCCTGCGAAAACCACGATTTTGCCCGGTGCGTTCATGAACCAGAGATAGCTCAGACGAGGGGGAAAATTAAAGCCATTTCGTGACTGTGCGCTGCGACATGAATCGAAATTTCACTAGGCGGTTCCGAATACCTTCTTTAGAGTTAACTCAAAACAAACAGGAGGCACCCCATGTCCGACAGTTTTGAAAAGCCCAGCTTGATTCAGGAACAGGTGCGCAAGTTTTTGGCCGCTGAACTTCTTCCGATCGTGGACCAGATCAATGAAGACGGCGTGTTTCCGGAGAAGGTTTTCCGCAGCTTTTTCAAAGCCGGCTTTGGCGCTTCGTTCATGCCCGAGGAATGGGGCGGCGATGGCGACATTCTGAACTATCTCGATATCGCGGCCGAGATGGGCCGCATCGATCTGGGCTTTGCGCTTTCGGTCATGGCCAACGCCGTGCTTTTCGGCAAGAACGTGCTGGGCTTGGGTACCGATGCGCAGAAGCAACGGTATCTGCCTGGTATCATGGATGGCAGCAAGATTGGCTGCTGGGCGTTGACCGATCCTACGGGTGGGTCCGACGCCGTCGGCATCAAGACGGTCTGTGAAAAGCAAGGCGACCAGTACGTCATTAACGGCTCGAAAACTTTCATCACGAATGCTCCGGTCGCCGATTACTTCATCGTGCTGACGCGGCTCAAAGGCACCGAAGCCCAGGGCATCGAAGGCGGCTGCGCCTTTATCATCGAAAAGGGCACGAAGGGCATGACCACGGGCAAGCCGCTCAAGAAGATGGGCCATAAGTCTTCGCCCACCGGCGAAATTTTTCTCGAAAACTGCACGGTACCGGCCTCGGCCTTGCTGGGTAAAGAGGGACGCGCCTTTCTGGATATGAAAAAGTCGCTCGACTTCGAACGCGCCACCTTTTCGGGCATCGGCATCGGCGCCATCGACGAGCTGCTCAACATCATGGTGAAGTACGCGGCCATGCGCAACGTGTTTGGCAAGCCGATTCTCGAGTACCAGCTTATTCAGGAAAAGATCGCGCAGATTGGCGCCGAGTTCGACGTCATGAAGGCCTACACCAAGGTGGTGCGTGAGAAGCTCGTGAAGGGCGAACGCATGACCAAAGAAGCCGCGGTCGTCAAGCTGCTGCTCTCCAAGCTGGGCGTGCGCGCGGCCGACGAGGCCATTCAGATTCTGGGCGGCTACGGGTACATGACCGAGTATCGCGTCGAACGTATTTACCGCGACATGAAGCTTTACGAAATTGGCGGTGGCACCAGTGAGATTCAAAAACTTGTAATCGCAAAAGAGCTGGTCAAGGAATACTTGAACCGGCCGGGAGCACTCATATGAACGTTGAAGTCGTCGAAAAACTATCGGCCGAAAAAAAGCGCAACCGCGGCATGGGCGGCGAGGCGGCCATTGCCAAGCAGAAGCTGCAGGGCAAGCTCAACGTGCGCGAACGTCTGGATCTGTTCGCCGACAAGGGTTCGTTTTTGGAGTTCGGCCTGCTGGCCGATCATACGCCGTCGAATCTCGAGCTGGCCGGCAAGCTTACACCGGCCGATGCCGTGGTGACCGGCACCTGCCTGGTCGAGGGACGTCCGGTTGCCGTCGCGGCCTACGACTTTACGGTCGTGGCTGGCTCGATGGGCGAGGTGGGCGAGCGCAAGGTGGAGCGCATTCGCAGGCTGGCGCTGGATCAGCGCATTCCGATGGTGTGGCTGCTCGACTCGGCCGGCGCGCGCATTCAGGAAGTGGCGGGCGCGCATTTTGCGGGCACGGGAAATCTTTTTTTCGAACAGGTCGAGATGTCGGGCGTGGTGCCACAAGTCGCCGCGGTCATGGGACCCACGGCGGCGGGCACTTCGTATATCGCAGCGCTGGCCGACTTTACCCCCATGGTGCGTGGCGTGGGCAGTATGGCGCTGGCCGGGCCGCCACTGGTAAAAGCCGCCATCGGCGAAGACATCACCACCGAAGAACTTGGCGGCTCGAAGGTGCACTGCCAGATCAGCGGCGTGGGCGATGGCGAGTACGACGGCGACGAGGCCTGTATCGCAGCCGTTCGCAAGTACCTGGGCTACTTTCCCTCGTACGGCAAAGACAAGCCTCCGGTAAAGCGCGACGTGCGGGGTTTGAGTTTACAGATCCCCGACGAGATTCTGTCGATTTTGCCCGACGAGCCCCGCAAAGCCTATGACATGAAAAAGATCATCGCGTTGATTGGCGACCACGGCGATTTTTTCGAGATCAAACCCGACTTCGCCAAGAACATCATCGTCGGTTACACGCGCATCATGGGGCACCCCGTGGGCATCGTGGCCAACCAGCCCTCGTTCATGGGCGGCGCCATTGACGTCGACGCCAGCGACAAGGCGGCTCGATTCGTCCTCACCTGCGACGCTTTTCAAATCCCGCTCGTGTTTCTCCATGACTGCCCGGGCTTCATTGTCGGATCGCGCGTGGAAAAGATGGGCATCATCCGCCACGGCGCCAAGATGCTGCACGCCGTGGCCAATCTGACCGTGCCCAAGTTCAGCGTCGTCGTGCGCAAGAGCTACGGCGCGGGCTACTACGTCATGTGCGGCAAGGGCTTGAAGCCTGACCTTATTGTGGGCTGGCCCACGGCCGAGATTTCGCTGATGGGCGCGCAGGGAGCGGCTAATATCGTGATGAAGAACAGCACCGACAAGGATGCCAAGATTGCAAAAGTGGCAGAGTACCAAGCCAACATCGGCGGACTGATTTCGGCGCGGCTGGCGCATATCGATGATCTGATCGACCCGCGCGAGACCAGGGCGGTTTTATTTCGTGGGTTGCAGTTTACTCACAATAAGCGGCCGCCTCGGGCGCGTCGTAAACATGGAGTCATTCCTGTTTAACGCAGATCGGGTTTCGGACGTCTGGTATCTGGTGTCGGACACGCGGGCAGTCAGTGCGGCGGTCGGACGGCGGGAATGGCTGTCTTACCTGACGCCCCTCTTCCACAACCGGGAAAGGAATACAAAATGTCTCAGACAAAACCAATCATAGTAAGTTGTGCTCTCACGGGTGCCGCGACTGATCGTAGACAGTGTCCGGTTTTGCCCTACACCCCGGCAGAAATCGGCGAAGAAGCCAAACGCGCGTATGACGCCGGCGCGACGATAGTTCATATCCACGCCCGCGAAGACGACGGCAAGCCGACCTGGCGCCTGCCCGTATTTCAGGCCATCAAGGCCGAGGTGCGCAAGCGCAGCCCGGTGCTGATCAACTTCTCGACGGGCGGAATCGGAAACACGATCGAAGAGCGCACCGAGCAGATCGAACATGCCGTGCCCGAAATCGGCGCGCTGAACATGGGCAGCATGAACTACGCGATCTATTCGTCGAAGCATAAAAAGTTCTACTTCGACGAGCTGTTTCTGAATCCCTTTAAAGACATCATCACCTGCCTGACGCGCATGAAGAAGGCGGGGGTCATGCCCGAGATGGAATGTTTTGATGCCGGCCATATTTCAAATGCGGACCCGCTTATCGATATGGGGCTGCTCACGCCGCCCTATCATTTTTCGCTCGTCATGGGCGTGACCGGGGGCATCGCCGCGACGCCCAAGCATCTGAAGTTCATGAGTGAGATTCTGCCGAGTGGTGCGACATGGCAGGTGATCGGAATTTCGCGCGAGCAGTGGCCGCTTTGCGAAGAGGCACTTAAGCTGGGCGGGAACATTCGCGTGGGGCTTGAAGATAATTTTTACCTGCCCGATGGCAAGACCATGGCCAAGGGCAATGGCGAGCTGGTCGAGCACGCGGTGAAGCTGGTTGAGAAGTACGGACACCGGCCGGCTACTCTTGAGGAGACTCGGGTTATTATGGGGACGCACTAGGGGGGGAAGAGTGTGGAGACTCAGTCTCAGCCTCTGGCTCCGCTCTGCTGCTTGAGCGCGCCCACCAAGGGGCCGACGTGCTTGCGGTTTTAGCGGAATTTGCCTGAGGTTGTGCTAGGCTCCTGGCTAGCCATGTCCAAACCAGGAAAAATATTTAAATATTACGACCTCGTCATGGTGGCCTTTGTTACCGTGCTGATCTGCTCAAATCTGATCGGCGCGGGCAAGGTGGCGACCATTCAGCTGCCCTACTTCGGGCCCTTCACGTTTGGCGCCGGGGTACTTTTTTTTCCGATCAGCTATATCTTTGGCGATATCCTGACCGAAGTCTACGGCTACGCGCGCGCACGCAAGGTGGTCTGGGCCGGCTTCACCGCCATGATCTTCGCCTCAATCATGTGCTGGTTTGTCGTGAAAATCCCAGCCGCGCAGGGTTGGAAAAACCAGTTGGCCTATGAAACCTGCTTTGGCGCCACGCCTCGTATCGTGGCGGCGTCGTTGCTGGCGTTTTGTGTCGGTGAGTTCACGAACTCCTACACGCTGGCCAAGATGAAGGTCTGGACCAGCGGGCGCCATCTTTGGACGCGCATCGTGGGTTCGACCGTGGCCGGTGAATTTGTTGATTCACTGGTTTTTTATCCGGCAGCTTTTTATGGAGTATGGCCAGACTCGCTCGTGGTGCAGGTGATGCTGACCAACTATGCGCTCAAAGTAGTTTGGGAAGTGTTGAATACGCCACTTACCTACCGCATTGTTTCTTTTTTGAAGCGGGCCGAGAATGAAGATTTTTATGACCGTAATACGGACTTTACGCCATTTTCCATCAATACCTGAAAGTCGCGGGATAACGCGCACCGTAAATTGACACGGGTAGCTTCCCGTGCAAAGATTCGTCGCCTCTATGCGTAAAATGCAAAAATCCTTGGGCTGGGGATTTCTCCTCGTGGGAGCCTGGTTTTTCGTAAACCTTTATCTCGCATCTCAGCGTTCGCTTTCGTGCGACGAATGGCCAAAATTCGACTACATGTCGCTGAGCTTGAAAAATGCATTGCACATGCAGCTGAGCGAGCTGGCACCCTATGCCCCGGGTGAAATTTTCATCGGCGCCGCCTGCAAATATCTGTTTGGGGGCACACTTTCGAACGAGATCTGGGCCCGCCTTCCGGCGCTGCTGTTTGGAGCGGGTACGGTTGCCCTGGGCTTGAGCCTTCGGCTGCGCTTCATGATCTTGCCCTTGTTGTTTTCGGTATCGCTTACTTCTTTTGTCACCCAGTTTCAGCCCTATGGCGCAATGATGTTTGGTGGCGCGCTCGCGTTCAAGCTGCTCTACGACGAAAAGTCGCGCAACCCCGTGCTGAGCCGGCTGGCGTGGTTCAATCTGTTGTTTGGTCACATCTATGGCATTTGTTTTGTCGCCTTGGCGCAGTTTTTTCGGCGAAAATGGTTGGGAGTGGCCGCGGCGGTCGGCGTTGTCGTGGCGATCCTGGTTCTGCATTTTTATATTCGCCGCCCCTTTGGGCCCTTGCAGGCCGAGTTTACCCCGCTGGCTGAAATAATAAGGCAGACCGGCGGCACGCTGACTAATCCCCACAAGGCAGCTTATCTCTATCTGCCGCTCGCGTTGGCCGGCCTGGTTTTTCTGGGTCGCCGCGATCCCAGGAAGTTTTTCTGGGTTCTGGCGCTGCTGGCGGCGACGATTTTGGCGCCGATGCTGGCCTCGAAAGCCAGCGGCTATATGTTTTTACCACGGCAGATCGTCGGCGGCCTTGTCGCCGTATTGGCCACTGCGGCCCTTGGCTTTGACGGGTTGCTGGCGCTGATCAGGCGCCGTTCCGTCAGGCGGGCGGCGTTAGTGCTGGGCTGGAGTTTGAATGTGGCGGCTTCAGTTCTGCCGTGGGCAGCCTACGTTCATGGCGAGGCGCCGTTTGTGGATCAGCCGTTGCATCGGCTCAAATCCTTGACCCGCGAAATTGCCGATTCGGGTGCAAATCAAGTGCTGTGGACGGAAACCGGAACTGCGGGGTCGGGTGCCTGGTATTTTGATTCCATCTTTGGAAAAGAGCAGCGACTGCCGCAGCAGAAATATCGCAGCCATGGCTTGGCGCTTCAGCGAGATTGCTGGCGACGCGCAGGCCGGCCGGATTTTTGCGTTCATCTTTTGACGGACGCGGCTTTTTTATATGATGGCGAAAGTCTGCTGAACACCTCAGCGGACGTGCGCGCGTTGCTGACGAGTGGCGACCCCGTGGTGTTTGATGCGGTGGTGCATTCGCTGCAGAGTTTCGACACCGGCGGCAAGCCCAGAGCGCTGCGCACATGGTGACCTTGAAGCGGGCGCGAATCGCGCTCGTCGCAGTGGCACTCCTACAGATGTTGTGGTTTGGCCTGGTCTTGCACCGGGCAACGCCAGTGGTCTGGGGCGATACGCATGATTATCAGTATGTCGCGGACGAGCTGGGCCAGGGCCACCTTGGAGTGATTTTGAACTTCTATCGTCCAGCGGGCTATCCGATTTTGCTG
>JBBRLF010000106.1:0-13937 GCA_038231515.1 candidate division WWE3 bacterium | reverse complement strand
CGCATTGACCGGCCGGTATTCATCGTGGGGCTGCCACGCTCGGGCACAACGGTGCTTTATAATTTACTGTGCGCGCACGAGCGCGCGGCCTATGTCACCACGGCCGTAAACTCGTTTCCAACCGCGATTTGCACCATGGAATGGGCTCGTAAGAAATTTGCGCTGAATATTCGCGGCGAACGATTTTTGCAAGACTCCATTGACGCCGATTTTTCGAGCCCTTCGGAGCCTGCCATGTTCTGGGGCAAATGGATTGGCCGCACCACCGATAGCCTGTTCTGGCCCGAGAAACGCCTTAAAGACTTTTCGCCCGCGAAGCAGCGGGAAATTTACAACGACATCAAACGGCTGCTGCATTGCTTTGGCGGCAACGGCCAGCGATTTATTACGAAATATCCCGTGCTGCAAACCGGGCTGCGCATGATTCAAGACCTGTTTCCCGACGCGCATTTCATTCACATCATCCGCGATGGGCGCATGGTGGCCAACTCGCTGGTCAAGCTGTACAAGCTTTGCAACGAGCAGCTGGCAAAAATTCAGCATCCCGACCTCAAGCATCTGGTGCCCTACCCCCGCGTTCCGAAGCTGGAGCAGTACATCAAGGAATATGGGGCCGACGACATTCGCACCACCGCCCACGTCTGGCAGGACTCCATTTCTGCGGTAAACGCCGTGAAGGGCGAGCTGAGCAACTTTACCGAGGTCCGTTACGAAGACCTGCTTGCAGATCCGTCCGGCGAGATGAAACGTATTTTCAAATTTGTCGTCCTGCCCTGGCCTTCAGCCGACAACCTGCTTTTCAAGCGAGAGTTCGAGGGTATAGGCAAGGTCAGGCACGTGAACAAATATGGCCAGTTTGAAATGGTGGAAAAAATCGCGGGCTCGACGCTTAAAAAATATCGGTATAGCTAACCATGTATAAAGAAACCCACAGTCGATCAGTGATGAAAGCATTCTCGTGGCGAGCGCTGGGCAGCCTGACCACGGCGGCAATCGTCTTTGCATTTTTTAGGCGCTGGGAGCTGGCGCTGGCCACTGGCGGCGTGGATGCCGTCTCTAAAATCGTCCTCTATTACCTGCACGAACGCGCCTGGGACCATCTGCACTATGGCAAGCGACAGATCACCCCCGCTGTACTTTGGTTCACCGGCCTTTCGGGCGCAGGTAAAACCACACTGGCAAAATCAGTCGTGCGTGAGCTTGAAGCCCGCAAACTCAATACCGAGCACCTCGACGGCGATACGATTCGCGATCTTTTTCCCAACACAGGCTTCACGCGCGAGGAACGCGAGGAACATATCAAGCGGGTGGGGTTTCTGGCCAGCAGGCTTGAAAGCAACGGGCTTTATGTCGTGGTGTCGCTGATCTCGCCGTACGAGGCGAGCCGCCAGTTTGCGCGCAAGCTGGCCAAGAATTTTGTCGAAATACATATCTCCACCCCCGTCGAGGAATGTGAAAGACGCGACACCAAGGGCTTGTATCGCCGCGCGCGGGCAGGCGACTTGAAAAATTTTACCGGTATCAGCTCTCCCTATGAGACCCCACTCAAAGCCGAAATTACGGTGGATACCTCGCGCCTGTCTATCGAAGAGGCCACCCGTACCATCGTCGACCAGCTGCGAGCCTATCTATGAAGCACCTCGATGACCTCGAGAATCGCAGCATTCACATCTTACGCGAAGCTTATGCGTCTTTTCGCAGCCTGGGTATGCTTTGGTCCATCGGCAAGGACAGTACGGTCATGCTGTGGCTTGCCCGCAAGGCGTTCTTCGGTCACGTGCCCTTTCCGCTGATTCACATCGACACCTCGTTTAAAATTCCCGAGATGATCGCCTATCGCGACAAGCTGGCCAAGGAATGGGGTTTACAACTGATCGTCGGGCGCAACGAGGCGGCATTGGCGGCGGGTGAAACTTATCCGGCCGGCAAGGTTGATCGACTTACCTGCTGCAAGCTGCTCAAAACCCAAGGGCTTCAGGCAACACTGCACGCGGCTGGACGCGAGCCCTTCACGGGAATTATCGCCGGGATTCGTGCCGACGAAGAGGGGAGCCGGTCAAAGGAAAGATATTTTTCGCCGCGCAATCGCGAAAATGACTGGGATGTGGGCGATCAGCCACCCGAGTTTTGGAATCAGTACAAGACTGACTTTGCCCCCGGCACCCACGTGCGCGTTCATCCGCTGCTGGACTGGACCGAGCTCAATATCTGGGAATACATCGGCCGCGAGAAGATTCCCACCGTCTCGCTTTATTACGATCAGGGTAGCGGAAAACGTTACCGGTCGTTAGGCTGCTACCCTTGTACGTTTCCCATCGATTCCACCGCAAAAAACGTGGAGGAGATCATCGCCGAGCTCCGCACGGGCAAGCTTGCGAACGTGGCCGAACGCTCGGGCCGGGCTCAAGATAAAGAAGACAGTGGTGGTCTCGAAACCCTGCGCCGCGACGGGTATATGTGATGAATATTGTCATTGTCGGGCATGTTGATCACGGCAAGAGCACGATCATCGGCAGGCTGCTGGCCGATACCGGCTCGCTGCCCCAGGGCAAGCTTGAGCAGATTCAGGAGTTTTGCGCAAAAAACTCCAAGCCCTTTGAGTATGCTTTTCTGCTCGATGCCCTGCGCGACGAGCGCGCCCAGGGAATCACGATTGACGTTGCGCGGGTATTTTTCAAGACGGCAAAGCGGCCGTATGTGGTTAACGATGCCCCGGGGCACATTGAGTTCTTGAAGAACATGGTTAGTGGCGCCTCACGGGCCGAGGCAGCTCTACTCGTCATCGACGGCCATGAAGGCATCAAAGAAAATTCGCGCCGACACGCCTATCTCTTGTCGATGCTCGGCATCAAGCAGGTGGCCGTGCTGGTGAATAAAATGGATCTGCTGAAACATTCCCAGAGCGCATATCAGGGCATTATTTCTGAGTTTGGTGAATATCTGCAGAAGATTGGGCTCAAGCCCTCCTGCTACCTGCCCGTGGCTGGCTACGCTGGCGAAAATATCACGACTCGGTCAGCGAAGATGTCGTGGTACCAGGGCCCCACGCTGGTTGAGGTGCTGGATGGATTTACTGAAGCCAAATCTCTAAACGACACTCCGTTTCGAATGCCGGTGCAGGACGTTTATAAATTTACGGCGCAAGGAGATACTCGTCGTATCGTTGCGGGCACGGTGGAGAGTGGGTCGGCCAAGCCGGGTGACGAGCTGATCTTTTATCCGTCAGGCAAGAAAAGCCGCCTGGGCAGCATCGAAGACTTTCCTGGGCCCGGCAAAGCGCATCTGTCGGCTGGCATGGCGAGTGGAATTACTTTGGTGGAACAGATCTACGTGTCGCGCGGTGAGCTTGCCACGCGCGCCGTCGAAAAGGCCCCCGAGGTCAGCAGTCGCTTTAAAACCAGCCTTTTTTGGCTGGGAAAACGACCGCTGCATGCCGGAAAGGATTACTTCCTAAAAATCGGCAGCACGCGCGCAAAGGCCTGGCTGGAAAAGATTGACCGGGTGCTGGATGCCTCGTCGCTTGCCACGCGCCACGACGCACTGACGGTGGAGCGCCACGAGGTTGCCGAATGTGTTTTTCGCCTCGCACGGCCGATTGCCTTTGATCTGGAGCAGCTCACGCCGGCCACCAGCCGCTTTGTGCTGGTTGATGACTTCGAGATTGCTGGGGGCGGGATTATTCGTGAAACCTTGCCCGTCGACGCCAGCACTGGACGCGCGGCAAGGTTTCAGCAGAAAGCCCTCATCGTTTTTCTGGCGCAGACCGGCGTTGGTGGCCTGCAGGAGTTCAGCCTCGAAGACGCCTTGTCTGATCGTGGTCGTGCGATATATCAGCTGCCAGTGCTTAGCGGTGCGATACCGACCGAAGCTCTTCTGAAAATCGCCGCTCAGGCTCAGTTGATACTTGATGCAGGTCTGATTGTGCTCATTCCTCTATTAAATATTTCGCAGGCCGGCCTTGCTTCTCTTCGAAGCCAGCTGCCGCCGCAAGCGACACGAGTTGCCTGGATTGGTTCGAATTCGGATTTCGCCGCAATAAAAGGCGATGCCAACGTCGAGCTGGCCGACGCCCACAAGCTGGTGCAGATTATTTTCGATTGGACTCTAAGCTAAAGCGCTGACCACCCATTAAGCGAGGTATCGCTCGGCTAGTTGTAATTTTCGTCTCGGAAGCAATCCCAAAAGATGCTGCGTATGATGCGCATCCCGAAATCGCTGCTCCTGCGCGAACTCGGTGGTGTACCCGGCTCCGCCCAGAATTTGAATACCATCCGAGGTCAACGCACACGCCATCTCTTGAAGAGAAATTAGAACCGCAGCCGCGTTGCGCTGCCACCCGGTTTCAGACGCGTCAGCCGCAGCGCAGGCACGGCTCAAAGCCAGAGTGGCCGTCTGAAGCTGAACCAGCATCTGACCAAGCAGCATCTTCACCTCAGACCAGCGGTAAATCTCTTTGCCGCCCTGCCTGCGAGTTTTGGCATAGCGCACGGCTTCATCCAGCGAACCCTGCGCCAGTCCCAACGCGATGGCCGCAGCTGCCAGCGCCATTCGCTCGGACATCTGCTCAAAAAGCTCGGCGCCGCCAAGGCGAGTAGCGGGCGCCTGATTCATCAAGATATCCACATGTGGACAACTTCGCAGCCCCAGAGTGCGTATCGGTTTGCTCAAAGTTACCGCGGCCCCGGCCAACGCCACCAGATATCCCGCCACCACCAGATAGCTCGGATGGCCCGCAGCGACCACGGATTCAATTTTTGCGGTTAGGAATACCTTTCCGGCGCGTTCGGTGGCGAGCAGATTTTGAAACTCCGCAGGCGACTGAAACGCGGGAAACGCCAGCAGCGACTGCGCCTTGAAGTCAGAATGCGCGCACCGCAAAGTCTCAGCCGCCGCCCAATGTGCGAAGAGCGCCACCGCCAGTCCACCATCACACTGCGCCAGCCCCGTCAGCACCAGGCAAAGATCTGACATGCCATGCTCGCACATATCCGGATTAAAGAATCCGACCTCCTGCATCTTGCCCAGGCTTTCATCAAACGAACGCCCAGCTTGTCGTTTTGAAAAGTCCTGCACCAGCTGTAAAAGCAGTTGAGAGTCCGCCATTGCCTTCCTTACTCGTTGAAAACCGAAATCCCAGAAATTCCATGACCGATATGCTGCTTGAAAAAATTTAGCCGATTGAGCTGATTGGTGCCCTCGTAAATCTGCAGCAGCTTTACGTCGCGCAGGATTTTTTCGATGCGGTTTTCGCTGCGCAAACCCGCGCCCCCCATGAGCTGTAAGCCGATTCGGCAGTTTTCGATGGCAAGGTCGCTGGCCGAGAATTTCGCCAATGATGCCACTGCCGAGTACCGGCGATCGCGCCCGTCCCTCTTTAGCATGAGGCGGTCTTTGATCATCTTGACCCGGCCAGAGGGATTCGCCATCACCGAGCCCAGCAGCGACTGGGCCAAAGCCTTGGGCAGGCACTTGAGCAGCCAGAAGACCAACCGGCTGTTCAGCATGCGAAAAGGCCCATCCAGCGCCACGTGCAGGCCGGCTTCCCAGGCACAGTACTCGCTGACTTTGAAGTTCTTGTACATCTCGGCAAGCAGGCTTTGCGCCCACTCCTGATTGGCCAGCAACAGTCCGCCGAATTTAGCCTTCAAACAATATTCAAGCGCGTCACCGTAAGCACCGCGCGCGGCACCCGCCGCCATAATCGCAACGCCCGGCCGCGACATGGCCAGCACGTCGTCCACCAACATCTCGCAAAGGTCGCGGTGCGTGGCACCGGCCACGGCCACACCCGGCTCCAGACAAACGCAGTCGTCGGGCACGAAGCACTGCTCAAAGTTAAGTACGCTGGCCGGACACGCATTCTGCCCCATCTTGCGCTCGATGCGACCCCGCGAAAATCCAGCCGAGCCGCTTTTTACCGCCAGAATTACCGAGCTTTGCGAAGGCTTATCCAGATCTGTATAGCCCGTAACAATATGCCAGGCCGAGAGGTGTGCATTCGAGATAAAAATTTTACTGCCTGTAAGGCGATAACCACCGACGACTTTTTCGGCGCGAGTACGCACGCGGCCGCGATCAATCAGCTCGACGTCTTCCATGTCGGTGCCGGCGTCAGGCTCGGTTATTGCGGTTGATACCAGGCACGCAACACCACTTTTTTCGCCTGCCACAACATCTTGGCAAAGGCGTCGCAAAACTCCGAGATTGAACGTTGCCGAAACCAACGCCACGCCCACATAATGCGAGCCAATCAGATTTCCAATGCCCAGGCATTCCGAAGCCAGCTCTTCGCTAAAGGCCAACATCGAAAGCGCGCTAAAGCCGCCGCCCCCAAAAGCCTTGGGCAGCCAGAGCGAATAGAAGCCGCGGTCATTGGCGGCCTTAACCAGCTCGTGCGGCAGATAGTCGGGCTCATCCAAAACGCGCTGATCGATTTGAAGCGTCAGGGGACGTACCACCTCGGCGTTAAACGCGCGCGCCAGGGCAGTTGCCTCGTGAATCTCTGCCAAAAGCCTGGCGGGCAGCCGCGCGCCAGCTGTCAAAGCCAGGGGAAGCGAGGCGATGTCGGACTGCCCGGGGTTAGCCATGGGTGCTCATCGTTTCATGGTTCCCTTAGGTAGTGGTACGGAATTGGCCAGGTCCAGCGCAAGCTGCGAGGCAAACGTGTTGGAGAGCTGGGCATCGATGCAAAAAACGCCAGACTCGTTGAAATTTGTAAAGGCCTGCTCATTGGCATTAGCGCTGCCCACCCATACGCCGTAGCGATCAAAGGACCACGCCTTGTAGTGCAGAAAGTTGAAATAGTTCCAGACGGTAAAACGCGGCTCGCTGACAAAGTCCTGATACGAATGAAAGCGGTTGCGGGCCTGCGTGTGCATGTCTGAGGAGCGAAGCAGATTCAGTACTTTGGCAAAGCCCAGACTACCCCTCGATAATTTGTCTTGAATGGCCTTGTCGAGCACCATGGTCAGCTCGCCATTACCCCCTTCCCAGCCATTGCCCAGGAAGTCGACCTGCACGCCTGCGGCCGCGGCATCGCGCAGGGCCAGCGTCAGCGGAATTCGACCAATCGACACGCCGCTGGCCGTGATTCGGGTTTTGGATTTTTTTACCAGCGCCATTAATAGGTCAGACAAGCCCGTAAGCCTCCCACCCGGTCGCTGGGCTGCGAAGCGACACAATGCGCGAGGTGTGGCATCGCCAAGCCACTTGCGATAATTATGCTGCCCACGCAAACCCTTGCGCAGCTCATAGGTGAGCTTGGCCTTATAGAACTGAACGTAGTCACCGATCTCGCCATCTTCTGTGGTTCGGTTTTCGTCCCAAACCGAAAGAAAATTTCGTATCACCTCGGTGGCAATCGGGCCCTTCACTCGCAGCATCATGTCGCGATCGAGAAAGTTAAAGCCCGTGGAGTTGAAAAACATGCGAGCCAGGCTCTCGGAGCCGATCAGCACCTCGTCCTGATCGCTGACCAGATAGGAAGAATGCGTCTTGGTCTTCACGATACTGATCTTCGCCAGCCTAAGCCGTCTTAAACAAGGAATACTCAGAAGAGCGTAGTTGGTGTGCACGATCAGGCGAACGTCAACGCCAGCTCGGGCCTTGGCTTCAATGCTTTCCAGCAACCCTTCGCTTGCGCCATCGCAGGCCACGGCCAGCATATTGATGAATAGAAACTTTTTTGCATGCTCTACCAGGGCCTTCATCGGCGCCAGGGCCTGGCCATTTTGAAAGAGCTGCACCTCTTCATTGAGCGTCAGCTCGGAGTGGCTCAGCTCATCGAGGTCGGCTTGAAAGCCGGCGTCGGCCAGAAAATTTTGCGCAAACGGCGCCCCGTGCGCTTCGGCCGGAAGCTTGTGAACCGGAGCATAGGGCAGCGGACCCCACGACTTGAATACCGGCGCCTCTTTACGATAGCGATATTCGTCGTAATCGAATTCCTGCATTGAGAAATAACGCGCTTGCGCGTCGCGCAGCGTACGCGAGCCCTGCCGCCGGATGAACTGAGCAATATCGGTTTCAAACAATCCCTGCTCGGCTTCGGGGTTGAATGGAACCTCGGGCTGCAGTGCCAGCTCGGGAAAGTTTTCGTCGCGAACCAGCGAAAAGCTGTGACCGGCAAGCTGCGACTCATTGGTGGCTGAAACCCAAGGAAAAGGCTTGAGCAGCTCGGCTACTTTAGCGCCCTCGACCGTCGCCAGCGGCTCGGTTTCGATAACGAACAGAAGCGCCAGGGCCAGAAGTCCCAGGGTAAAAGAGATAATAAGAATTGGCTTCGTCGCGCCCCTCATTTGAACTATCATTTTACACAGTGCATGCGCAAAATCGCAACCGTTTGCCGAACCGGCTTACTGGCTCTTTCGCTACTTTTAATTCGATTCTGCCGGGCGGTGTGGCGGCGTCCACGGCTCACCGCGTTTAGTATTGCCCTTCTAACCCTGGTTTCGGCAGCCAGCCTGCCCAAGACCCGATTTCTGTTTTCGGCCCAGGACATGGTGGGCGAGGGTATTCCCAGCGCCGACGAGCTGAATTCGATTCGCGACCGCTACGAAGACGGCACGAGCTCGATTCTGTTCATTACCCCGCCCGAAGGCCAGTTCTCGTTTACTCCCACCGAGCTTTGCGGCATCAGAAAGTGGTTCTCGGTCACCCGCCTGCTGCATCCCGAGCTGAAAAACACCGTTTCGACCTTTGACATCAAATGGCCGGTGCGTACCTCGGCCCACACCGTCAAATATCAAAACGTGCTGCAGCTCGACTGCGTTACCAACACGTCTGCAAACGCCCTGACCCACGTCAAAGAGCTGCTCGATGATGCGCCGTGGGCTGCCTTGAAGGACAAAAAGAACAGACTAAGCCTGGTGTTCAGCTTCAACTTCAAGGACGCCCACAATGCCAACTTTGGAAGCTTTGACCCGCGCACCGTACAACCGCTGCGCGACACCGCGCTAGCCGATCTGACAAAAATCATTCTCACGGCCAAAATGCACTGGGTGGGCATGGCCGACTACCAGTGGTAGTGCGCAAAGGTTTCCAGTTTTCGAGCGTCGTCAACACTCTGATGCTGGTGTTTCTCATTCTTTGCGTGCGTGTCGTGTACGGAACCTGGTTTGCCGGCCTGATGTTCAGCGCAACCTTGGTGCTCAACGGCATCTGGATTTACGGCGCCAAGGCCATGATGGGGTCGCCCTACGACGTGCTGGCGTCGGGGCTTTTTCTGATTCTGGGCGTCAGCGCCATTGAAGACTTCACTTTTCTTTCTTCAGAGCAGCTCAAGGGCGCGCCCTGGCGTCAGTCGATGCGCAAGCTGATCGTGCCGTCATTTTTCACCTCGCTGACGTCCATCATCGGCTTTCTTTCGTTGTGTACGTCCGACCTTGCCGTAATTCGCCGCTTTGGCCTGTGGTGCGCCCTGGGCGCAGTGGTTGAATGGCTGATGCTTTTTGCGTTTCTGCCCGTACTGCTCGACAGATTTTATAAGAAGAGAAGCTGGGTTAACCCGGCCAGGGCCCTTGGGCTGAGCTTCAACAACTGGGGCGGACTTTCGACCCCTCGTTGGATCAGCCGCACGTGCATGCTGGTTTTTCCGCTGGCACTGCTTTCATTTTCCAAAATTAACGTAAACGACAATCCCACCAAAGTCTTTCCGGCAACGCATCCCTACAACCTGGGGCTTCAGGATTTCAAAGAGTCCAAGGGCTGGCTGGGCGTGGCCTCGCTGATCTGGGACGCCACGGGTGAGAACTACCACGCCGATCCGTACACGTACAAACTCGATGCCATCGCTGGGCAGCTCAAAGCCGGCAACCCCAGCGTGGTCGCGGTTGAAAGTCCCAACGCGATTCTGGACTGGCTGGCCAAACCCAACGTGCTGACCAGAGACGTCATTGTCAGTGATTACAAATCGACCTTACAATATAAGCAGCTCGTCGATCCGTCGGGAGCACCGCGTGCGCTACTTTACCTGAAAGATATTTCGATTCTTGACCTGCAAACCCTCAAGACCGACGTCGCCCGACTTTGCCCCAACAAGGAATGCCACGCGGGCGGCGACCTGGTTGCATACTCCGACTTTTCCACGTTCGTACCCAAGACCCTCATCGAAAGCATGACCTTGAGCCTGGTGCTGGTACTGGCCCTGCTGCACATTCCGATGGATTTTATGAAGTGCATCATTGCCAGCGTGCTGGTTGGCCTGACCGGCGACAATGCCGTTCAATATCTGTTCGCGGCCGGCAAGTCAGACCTTCGTACCGGCGTAAACCGGCGCGGTGGGGCCTCGATTATCACCAACGTGCTGATGGCGCTTACGGCGCTGATGTATCTCGCCTCATATTTCAATCCGCCCAAGACGTTTGGCATCATGCTGGCCGCCGGATTGCTCGCAGCCTTGGTGGGCGATCTGTGGCTGCTCAACAGCCTGTTGCGCGGCCGAAAAGATAATTTCGCCACTCCACCTCACGCTTGTGGCCTGCAACGTCCATCCGCATCTGCACGGTACTCTTGTTTCCCAGGCGAAGATTATTTACGCCGTAAACATGCCGTAGCGGTTCGATGTCTTGATGCTGGTTGAACTTGATCGGCATAAGAGCCTTCAAGTCGGTGGGCGGATTGAAAAAGAAATTCTTGAGATCGATTTTCAGCTCGTCACCACTGACTGAGCCGTAAACTGCGGCCACGCCACCTTTGGCGGGGCTGGGCAGCATGCGTCTCAGGTTGGCGATCGACTTGTCGATCTGCTCGTGACGCCCGGCAAAGACGTCTGGATCGAGTAGCATGTCGTAGTTGTCACGTTCGGTCTGCAGACCTTCCCAGGCCCGACCCAGATATTCCGCCCATTTGTTCAGGTGCAGATAAGCGGTTTTCATCCACTCTTTATTGCGCAAGGTAAACAGCCGGGGATGGCCTTTTGCGATCTTGACGCGTTCGGAACGCACCAGACCGTCAACACCAAGCGCATCGTCGCTGAGCATTCCGCTAAGCGTGGCATCGACGCCGTATTTCTTTCCGATCTCTTTGCGCAAGGCGATGTTGCCGTTCATATTGTAAGCGACAAGCTGCGAAATCATCGCCATGCGACGATGAAAACGGGCCATGGCCGCGAACTTCTCGGACTCGCCGATGAGCGCGAAACGATCCACGGCATCATAAGACTGGTTGAAGGCATTTTCGCCAAAGCGAATGCGTCCGTCAAAAACCAGCGGCGTCGACTTGCCGTTGATTTCGATGGTGGTCTTGAGCTTGGCCATTCTTTTAATGGCGGTGCCCAGGGCCTGATAGACGTCGGTGGCCAGAAAATCCACGAGGTCGTTTTCGACGTAAAATCTCTGGTCGGGCCGCTTGACGCCGTCGCCTTTGTTTTCAACGGGCCAAAGCAACGCGGGACTCGGAATCGCGAAGAACGTCATATAAGCCTGCCACTGTGTGTCGGGCTCGAACGTCATGAGCTGTTCGGCAAAAGCGCGAATCGTCGACAGCAGCACTTCCTGCGTGATGACCGCCTGATGAGCCAGGTAGCCTCGTCACCTTTGTTGCCGTGGAGTTCGTCTACTACTGGGCGCATCGATATAACCACCGGACCAACCTGGGCTGGGCCTCGCACTCCATTCACCACTCGCCCACGCGCTACAATCTGACGATGGGCTACCGCCTGGGCCTGACCCGCGCCTTTTCATTGGCGTGGGTTTTGTTTCTGCCCTTGATCCTGCTCGGCTTTCACCAGGCCGACGTGGCGCTGATGGCGGGAATCATCTTTCTTTATCAGTTCTTTCTGCATACCGAACTCATCCCGCCACTTGGCTTTCTCGAGAAGATTTTCAACACGCCTTCGAACCACCGCGTGCACCATGGCAGCGACCCCCGCTACTTTGACAAAAATCTAGGCGGCATCACCGTGCTCTTCGATCAGCTGTTTGGCACGTACCGGGCCGAGCCCGGAAAAGGCGAATTGGACTACGGACTCAAAACGATCGTAGCAAAACACAGTCTGGTGTATGAAATTTTCAACTACTGGGCGGCATTGTTTCGCCAGCTGCGAAAAGCAAAGCATCCTGGCCAGTGGCCAGGGATACTCCTGGGGTCGTCCGAACGACGGGCTTAGGCTCAACTGCTTCGCGTTGTATTGGTTTCGCTGCACATTGGCTGGTTCAGATCTTGCTCTAGTGGAAGGAATGAAATTTAAAAGAATCCTTCGTTGCGTAGGTCGTTACGGTGAACATTATCTGGCGCGCACGCGCAAAGAATACTTCCGAATTCTAAGTGCCGGCAGTGGTGGTGGCGCCATCGTCGCAAGTACGGTGGTGTTTAAATATCTCATCATCTACCTCAGACTTCCCCTGTTGGCCGAAGCCTCGTTGTTTGGCTTGAACTATGCCGGCAGCTTTTTGCTTATGCAGGGGCTGGGCTTTCGGCTCGCTACCAAGCAGCCCTCGCTGCTGGCCATTACGCTGCTGCGACGCCGGCGACATCGATGCACCTGGACGCATCTGAGACGGATTCTGCGCTCACAGCTGGCGGCAACTGCTGGAAATTTCGGTTTCGTCATACTGGGCGCGCTGTGTTTCCACATCACGTTCACCTACAGCACGGGCAAGCTGTTCCTGTCTGACGACGCGGCCGTGCACGCGATCAGCAGCCTGGATCCGTTCCAGTTCAGCACCTTGGCCTTTGCCGCCCTGACCGGCGCCCTGCTTTGGCTCGCGAGCCTGGCTGCGGGTTTGGCCAGTCATACGGCGCGCAAACGGCGGCCTGGCGCTGCCGTGCTGAAACATGCAGCCGGATTTGGCTATAATATTTCGCTCGCGTTCCTGCTTTGTGTCATTCCCTACGTCGGCAAGTACTTCGCGGTACCGCTCGACGTACGTCACTTCACGCTCTCAAGTGGCGCGCTGGCCCTTTCGGTTTATACGTTGGGCTTCAAAGCCGCCTGGCTTGCGGGGCTGGGCCACGCCGCGCTCGGAATTATTGCAATCGGCTTTCTGAATTTCTTCGTCAGCTTTTTAATCTCGCTGGTGGTCGCGCTTGGGGCATTCAACATCAGCTGGCGCCGGCTGTTCATGCCACTGGCCGGTCAGGTCGTTTCGAGATCTTCGAATCCGATGATGTCCACGACCGTGGTGCCCTGGGCCAGCGCCGAAGAAGGCACTGCGCTTTGACCCTTGATCTGGATGCGTTTTTCTTTGAAGAGCACTTTGAATTTAGCGCGCGAAATTTCTCGCAGATCCAGATTGCGGCTCTGCTTGCGCAGCTCTTCGAGCAGCACCTGATCGATGCGCGGCTGCGGTGACGACAGATTGAGCGTCACGCGAAAAGAATTCGGGGGCTTTGGTGGTGTGTTCGTCATTGCTTGAGCGTCTCGCGAGTCAGCTCCAGCGCCATGGCTTCATTTACAATTTCCAGCTTGCTGAAGCCGTCGTTGGGGTTGTTGTCTTTGCGTTCGACGCACATTCTAACGATTCCGATCAAATCCTGGGCCGTGAGGGCAGGATTGATGGCCACCATCTTCTTGATAACACCGCCCACCGAAGGGGTACTGATAAGTCTTTCCATGGCAGCGGTCTAACACACCGCTGCGACCAGCTCAGCAAAATACTTCAGCCTTTAGGGCCGGCTACCAGGCAGCCGTGGGCAAGGTAAGGCCTTGCGAACTCCGAGGTCAGCACCCCGTAACCCACGGCAGCCACTACCAATTCTATCAGTGATTCCGTGTTGTTCACGAAGTGATGCTCAGGGCGCTTGCCTAGTGCCTGCCCTTTCGCGTCTAATGTCCTAATGGGGCCGGTAAGAAACAGACGAGGACCATCATTGGGCGCACGAATCCAGGAAGGCTTCATTGCCGGCTTCTTCGGACCGGCTGTTGGGCTGTTTGGTACAAGCCTGGGACTCCAGCTGCTCTTTTCGTACTGGGGTGGCAGCGGTTTACTCATCGTGTTTTG
>JBBRLF010000105.1:0-13968 GCA_038231515.1 candidate division WWE3 bacterium | reverse complement strand
GGCGTAAGCGTGAGCGAAACCAGCGTGGCGATGCGATCGCCCACTTTCACCTGTTCCGCGGCACTGCGACCCTCGAGAAACTTCGCGCCAACTTCTTTGACGGTTCCGATAAGCATACCGCCAGATCCCGTCACCGGATTCTGATGTTTGCCACGCTCACGCACCAGCTCAAGAATGTGCGACGTCATTTTCGCGGCGTCAGCGCCGCAAGCTTCCTTGATCTGATGAAAGCTGGCCGAGTCGATGTTTAAAGCTTCGACCTCGACCAGCAACTCATTATCGTAGATGGGCAACGCTGCGTCCAGACGATCGGCCTGCTGGGGCAGCACACCCTTGGGCGAAAGCACACGGTGTGTTCCGAATCGATCGCCGTTCGCACGCGCCATCAACTATCCCTTTATCGCGCCGGGACCAGCAGCCAGGCGTTCTTCGGCGATGCGATCTGCGATGCGGTGCGGAGGAACCTTTTCCTTGTCCGCGCGCGCAAGCACTTCTTCGATCGTCCGATAAATGCCACCCGTGTGGTCCAGAGCACGGGCAGCGTCGTAACCGCCACGCTCGTGGTAAATGTTGATCAGGCCGCCGGCGTTGATTGCGTAGTCTGGCGCATAGACGATTCCGCGGCGCATGAGCTCAAACCCATCTTCATCGGTAGCCAATTGGTTGTTGGCGGCACCCGCGATAACCTTTGCCTTGATCTGCGGAATGGTCTGCATGTTCACCACCGCACCCAGGGCGTTGGGCGACAGGATGTCGCACTGTTCAGCCAGAATCACTTCGGGGCTGACGATGTCGATGCCGAACTCACGCTGAAACTTGGCTACCGTGGCTGAATCGAGGTCAGCGCCTACGACGCTTGCGCCCTCTGCCACCAGCTGTTTAACCAGCGAGTAGCTGACGTAACCCAGGCCCTGAACAGCGATGCGCTTGCCCTTGAGCGAGGCGTCGCCAAAGGCGTGCTTGGCTGCGGCTTTCATGCCGTTGAAAACGCCGAATGCCGTCATGGGTGAAGGGTCGCCGCTTGAGCCGGCCAGGCCTTCGATGCCCAGGATGTGACGGGTGTTCTCGCGCACCATCATCAAATCTTCGCCGGTGATGCCCACGTCTTTGGCCGTGATGTACTGGCCATGCAGGTTTTCGACGAACTGGCCAAAACGCTTCAGCAGCGCTGGCGACTTGTCCGTCTTTGGGTTGCCGATAATGACGGCTTTTGCGCCACCCAGCTTAAGACCGCTGATGGCCGCTTTATAACTCATGCCTTTGGACAGGCGAAGGACGTCTTCAACCGCGGCAGTCGTGTCCTTATAAGGATACATACGGCAGCCGCCGGTACCCGGACCGAGATTCGTATTGTGAATCGCGATGATAGCTTTCAAGCCTACCTTGCGGTCTTCACAGAACACAACCTGTTGATATTCTTCATCTTTTGTCCGTTCATACAACTGGATCTGGATGGAAGTCGACATGGGGAAATGCCCTCTCTTTTCTCTATAATTTAATAGATCTCAAACGCTTAAGTCCTATACCCCGGGGGCCCACCCCGGGGCAATACGGAGAATCTACTGCCAGGGCCCTGAAATTCCTTCAAGAAAGCTACCCCCCCGCTGTCAAAGGTTTAGGCACTTTCGTAAAACCCTGACGCCATTTTTCGTCCTTTCCGCAGGCCCCTGCTTAAAAACTTTTTGGCCCGTCGGTTGCACTACTTGAGTCCAGAGAATCAGTTGAGTTGTACCCAAGGAGTTGTTGTATGTTGTTGAACAAGAAATTCTATTCATTTGCGCTCGTCCTTGCCGCCCTTTCGCCGTTCGTGGTTACCACGTTGGAAAGTCGCGCTGACGATACCGTTCCCCTGACCCCCTCGCCCACAGTGGTGGCACCAGCCGCTCCGGTAGTTGAAGCACCGAAGCTCGGAGCCTCCAAGCAGATCATGGACACGGACATCAGCCGTTTCGTCCAGGGCTTTAAAGTTAAAAAGATCACCGACAGCAGCGGCACCACGCATCTCACCGTTTACGGTGTGGGCCTGGCCAGCTGCCTTCGTCATGTGCATATCGATCTGGACGCACCCAAGGACAACGATACCGGCGTATATGCCTTCAGACTTACGAAGCGCGACGTCTGGGCTGGCGCCGGCACAGTTGCCAAAGCCGATGACGACTGCGATGCGAACAAAACCAAAAATTGCTCACGCGATCCTGATAGCGGCTGCGTGCCGATCAATCAGGGCCAGCTGGCAGGCGATCTGGGCTTGAATGCTGTTGAAGCAACGCCCCTGGACCAGGACGGAAAGATCACGATTCGCGTCGACAACGAAAAAGATACCGATCTGTCGACTGCAATCCAGTTTCGCGACATCTCAAAAGCGATGGGCGGACCACTGGACTACAAGACTCCCGAAACGATCAGCGCTGAAATGGACAAGAAGCGCGCTCAGGAACGCAACGAGCTGCTCGTCGCAACCTGCCGGGGCGCCGAAAAAGGTAGCCGCGATGATCTCGAGAATCTCAAAGAGATGCTGGGTTCAGAAGGCCTTGCCGACAAAGCGAAGCTGATCACCAAGCTCGAAAAGAAAGTAAACGACAAGGAACTGGCCGACTTCGAAGCGAAGCTCGACAGCGCCGAAACGATCGAAGCCTTGAACCGGCTGATCGACGAAGCCAATGACTTCGCCAAAGATCACCCCGACATGAAGGGTGAGATCGTCAAGTTTCTCGTCGACGGCATTGCCAAGAAGGCCATTGAACTCGATGCCGACGGCAAAGACCTCAAGAGCTTGAATATCGCGAAGATGAAGCTTGCTGAACGTGCGCTCAAGATTGCCCACAACCTTGACCGCAAGAACGCCAGCCTGCGCGCCGCCTACGAAAAAACCAGGCACCTGCGCACGAAGGAAACGTCGTCGGACAGCAGCTATAACGAAACGTCTCGCGCAGAAGCCATCAACGGCTTTGGCAGCGTGCTTGACTGGGCAGCTTCCAGCAAGAGCACTGAAGCCCGCGGCGCTTTGACCGACTACATCAACGACATGCCAGCCAACGTCAAGCCCTACGCAGCTCAGGTTGCAAAGGGCGGTCTGGCCAGCCAGGATCGCGACTGGCTCAAAGCAGTCTACGGCCAAACCCTGGATCAGAATGCAGCTACGCATTCGATGCAGGAAGAGTTCAACGCTTATCGCGCGAACTCGGTTGGCAATCCAATGTACGGCGGACAGAGCCCCTACTACGGCAGCCAAGGCGGCAGTTCGTACGGCGGACAGAATGGACGCTTCTAAAAGTTTCCACTAGATACTAGTTAATCCTAATTGAAGCCCCGGAAGAGTTTGTGGCAGCGCGTAAATGACGCACATTGCCAGGCTTTTCCGGGGCTTTTTCGATTTTGAATTTGACACCCCAGCCACTCGTTCGATAAATCGGAAAGGTCAACATTGATTTGCGCGGGTGCTGTTCGCGTACTTGCGACTTAGAGGGGGTTTAAGTTTTATGGCACAAGGTCTCGTTAAGTGGTTCAACGACGCTAAAGGTTACGGTTTTATCCAACAGGATGGCAGCGAAAAGGATGTATTCGTTCACTATACTGCAATTCAAGGCGACGGTTTCAAGACTCTCGCTGAAGGCCAAAAAGTGGACTTCGAATTGATCGACGGACCAAAGGGTCCGCAGGCTGCCAACGTAACGAAAAGTCAGTAACCGACCGCGGTCTTATAGCCCCTCGGTCTCACGACTGTGATGTCCAGTTTAGTCCTGGTGGTAGATTGCCGATTGGTTTGGGCTCGGCAACTTCCAACGAAGCCACTGGGTACATGCAATAAGAGGCTGCGGAAACCGCTGTCGGAAAGTGGTTTCCGCTCCTTTTCAGTCCGCCGAATGGCAGTCGTGACGATGCGCCGACTGTTGAACGGTTCCAGTTGATCAAGCCCGCGCGCAGCTCGTCTGAAAGCTTTTCGTAATTTTCCTTACTCTTGGTAAAGACGCTGAAGACCAGACCATAGTGAGTCGCATTGGCGAGCTCGGTGGCCTCGCGCAGATCTTCGAACGGATAAATCGCCACGTTCGGCCCGAAGATCTCGGTCTGCTGATAAACGCTCTTCTTGACGCTCGCAAGATTCGTATCGCGTACCAGACAAATCGAAGGCGTAACGTAATGCCCCTTCTGATCCAGCTCCAGCTGTTTGCCGCGCATTACCACCTCACAGCCTTCGCGTGAGGCGATGCCCAGAAATTTAAGATACTTTTCAACAGCCGCGCCATCGATGAGCGGGCCCATGAAAGGGTTATCGAGCGGATGGCCGATTGAAAACGCCTTGGCGCGGTAATGATACTTTTGCACAAAGGCATCATAGAGGCTCTTGTGCACCATGATGCGGCTCGTGGAAGAGCAGCGCTGCCCGGCCGTGATGAAGGCGCCGGTCAAAGTTTCATAAAGCGCCCACTCCAGATCGGCGTCGCCCATGATGATCGCCGAGTTCTTGCCGCCCATTTCGAGCGCCAAAAGCTTCCAGCTCTGCTGAAGGGTATCCTGCTTTATTTTTAAGCCAACTTCGTACGAGCCCGTGAATAGCACGCCGTCCACTCGCTCACTGACCACCAGGCGGCGACCAACTTCACGTTCGCCCTGCACCAGATTAAATACGCCGGGCGGAAGCCCCGCCTCGTGCATCGCCTCGGCCATGAGCTGCCCTACGCCCGGGCTTTTCTCGGACGGTTTGAAGATCACCGTATTGCCCGTAACCAACGCCGGCACGATGTGGCCATTGGCCAGATGGCCGGGAAAGTTGAAAGGACCAACTACAACGAACACGCCGTGCGGACGATAGCGGCACGCACCAAAAGTGTTGTCCATGATTCCGGGCAGCTCGATGTCGGTTACCGGCTTGAGGCCGTCGGCCAAGGTGACGTCCACCTTGTTGACCATAGTAGCCACTTCTTGACGAGCTTCCCACAGGGGCTTGCCAACTTCGCGCGCGATAACTTCGGCCAGACGCGCTTCCATTTTTTTGAGGGCGTCGCGATATTTTCTGAGAAAATCCATGCGGTCGCTGAGCTTGGTTTTGCGCCAGGTGACGAAAGCTTCGCGTGCCGCGGCCGTTGCGTCTTCGACGGCGCGATAAGAATAGGCATAGGTGCCAAGATGATCGCTCAGGTCGGCTGGGCTGCGCACCACGATCTCGCCATTGGCATCGCGAACTTCCACAAAGCGCCCGGAGATATAATTTCCCCTGGGCTCGATCAAATTTGGCGTCGCATTAGTTCTTTCGGTCATCGCAAGACCTCCTAAGCTAATAATACGGCATGAAGTAGATCGGGTCACCGGTCTTCAGACCAATGGCGTCTGCTCGTTGGGCCGAGAAGAAAGCATTGCCGGCATCTATAGTCGCCATTACCGACATCGCCCGAAAAGGCGTAGCCTGCCGTGGGGTTACAAGACCGGCCTGGGCGGTCGCTGTCGATTTTCCGCTCTCGCCGCCGTAAACCAGCGGTTTAATGTGCTTAATCGGCAAAATCTCGTCCACGTTGGCCGACATATGCGGGCCACCGTCAAACGGATCAACCTCGCTGCGGTATTCAAAGCCGATCTTCTTGAGCATGTGCATCACGGGCTCGGTTTCTTTACTTACCTTGCCAATCGCGTTGCGGGCTTCGGCCGGCAAAAAGGTGACGTAAATCTTGCCCGTGGGAAATAGCGAGAAGATGAACTCCTTGTTCTTGGAGCTGAGGATGTCGGCCTCGGTGTAGTCCATGTTGGTGAAGCGACGACCGACGGCTTCCCAAAGCGGTGACTTGCCCTTCTTCGTAAGCGGCGGCAGCAGCTCGGCCAGCACGCGACGCTTGAACTTGGCTTTGTGAATCCCCATGTAAAGAAAGCGAACGAAAGAAATTTGCCGGCCCACGCGCTCTTCAAAGTTGCGGTAGCCGGGATCAACCAGCAGGCCGCCGATTTCGGTGGGGCCATTGGTGTCGTACTTCAGCTTGAGCGTGCCGTGAATAAAGCCGGTGTTGATCGTCTGGCTGAACTTCTGCTCGTTATCGACTTCGAAAAAAAAGTGCGGCGTTTCTTCCGTGCCATGCTGCGCAGCCACCATGGAAACGCCACAAAGGGTTTTCTTTTCCGTGTCCTCGGCCACCATGACGTACTTGCAGTCCATCTTGTTGGTGATCTTGTCGGCAAAGGAATCAATCGAGTTTTTAACTTTATCGCGCCACTGGTCGCGGTCGTTGGCAATGTTCAGAAAACCCGGATGCCGTTCGGCCGCAATCGTGGATAGTGCTTCGAGACCATCGATGTCCCGCTCGTTCACCTCGCGCAGGATGATCATAGACAGAATCTTTCGATCATCCGGTCGTAAAAATGCACCGCCTTGTCCAGGTGGTCGACCAGATTGTGCTCATTGGGCGTGTGGCTGTTACCCATGCTGCGGCCGGGGCCGAAAACGATGGAGTCAAAGCCCGCCGCGAAGTATTGCGCCGCCTCGGTGCTAGTGGCCTTTTTATCGAGCTTGGGTTCGATGCCGGCCGCTTTTTGCGCCTCACGCGCCGCCAGCACCAGCTCGCTGTCGGGCTTCATGTCCAGCGAGGGGTTAAACCGGTTGCGCACGACTTTCATGATCAGGTTCGAAAACTTGGTATTCGTCTCATGCACCAGACTCTTGAAACGACCGTCAAAAGCTTCAGCAGTCACGCTTGGCAATAGGCGGATGTCGAAGTGCATGTCGATGCCACCGGGTTTATGCGTAATGCGGCCGAAGTTGATCGTCGACTTGGGTGGGTTGAACGTCTCGTCGCGGTCGGCGAGCAGATTACCCTCGAGACTTTCCAGGCAGGCCTGTACCTGCTCGATGGAGTCGAGAATATTGTCGGGCATGAACTTCATGCCGCTCTCGCCCAGGCCGCCAAACTCGACGTTCACTTCTTTTTGATTGAGGTGCTCGCGGTAAAATTTCTTGAAATCATCAAAGCTGCTCGACGAGATGTAAAACTCTACCGAGGCCGTGTCAGGCACCTTGTTGACGGAGTCGCCGCCGCCGATTTTGGTCAGGCGGATCTGAAAGTTGGCTTCCTTGATCTTGCGCACGACCGACAACATACGTTTGATGGCGTTGTCACCCAGGTGCGGATAGCTGCCATGCGTGGATTTGCCGAAGCAATGCAGCTCGATGCGGGTGTTATAGCCTTTGGCGTCGCGCTCGAGCTGATTGTACCCAACGCTTACCTGATAAACGGCGTAAGCCTTGTGCGCGTGAATCACTGCAAGCTCGCTTGGCTCGCCCACCAGCACGTACTTCGGATTGAGCGCCAGCGACTTGATCAGAAACTTCGCGCCGATCATTCCGATCTCTTCGCCTGCCGTGCCCACCAGATAAATCGGCATCTTCAGCTTGCGCTCGCGATAGCGTTCCAATGCCTTGAGCTTGCAAAGAATATCGAGCTTCACATCGGCCGAACCCAGCCCATAGATGCGGTTTTCCTTGATCTGAGCCTTGAACGGGTCGCCATTGGTCTCGGTCCAGTGCGTACGAATGCCCGGGCTTACCGTATCGATATGGGTATTGAGCAGCAGCCCCTTGCGGGTCTTGCTGTCCACCAGCGGATCGCCCAGAATGCCCAGCACGTTGAACTGACGCTTGCTTACGCCCTCAAGTGAGTGCGTTACTTCCTGCATGCAGGTTTTGAGACCCATACGAGTCATCAGCGTCTGCAAATAGAGGGCAATCTCTTCGTTGCCTTCCTGGCTAACCGAGTTGATGCCGATCAGCTTTTCAGCCTGTTCGATGAAATTAATCATGACTTCAGCTCCTTGGCCGTAGCCGTAATGGCCTCGTCGAAAAGCGAAAACACGTAGCGCAGCTGATCGTCGGTCATCACGCCAAAGGGCGGCAGCATGCGAATGCGATAAGGTCCGTGACCACAATAAAACGCGATGGCGCCAAGGTCCCAGAGCTTGAAAAGATATTTCTTAACCTGGTCCAGCGTGCCGTCAAACAACGTAAAGGCGATCATGCCGCCAATAACCGTGTAGTCCACCAGATGCTTGCCGTTGGGACCGGTCTTCATGCGTTCAAATTCGGCGATCGTAAGTTTTTCGAGCTGGCGAATGCGCCCCTCGGGGCCCGCCAGCTTTGTTCTGAGCAGCTCCAAACCTTTGCGTCCCGCGCGCAGGCCGCCCGATGAGCCCGCGAAGGTGCCCGATATCAGACCAGCCTTCGGATTGTATTCCTGAGTGTAGAGCACCGCGCCCGTTTGCAGAAGCTTTGCCACGGTGGCCACGTCGATGTACTCATCGAGGCCCAGGCGCTGATAGCAGAATACTTCGCCCGTACGGCCGAACGTTTGAATCTCGTCGACCCAGATGGCCAGGTTATTCTTTCTGGCTTCTTCAATAATCGGCAGCAAAAATTCGCGGGGTGCCGCATTGAAGCCGCCTTCGCCCTGCACGATCTCAAACTCAAGGGCCGCGAAACGGCCAGGCTGACGCGCGAACTCTTCCTTCATGTCGACTATGACGGCGGCGGCCTGCTCGGCTGCCGTAGCCTTGGACTTTGGGTTGAAGAACGACAGGTAATGAACCTCGCCGTAAGTAGGCTGGCCTTCGCGATACTTGGCGTTGTCGGTAAGTTCCTGAAGCGCGGTGGTTCTGCCGGCAAAACACTCTTTGAACGCCATGATCTTCGAAGCAGGATATTTTTTCTGCCGCACGATCTTCAGTGCAATTTCGTTGGCCGTCGCACCACAGGTCGTAAGCCAGACGTGCTTCAAGCGCGACTTCACGCCAACCAGCGCCAGCAGATCTTTCATCAGCGCGCCGTATTCCGGATTCGGACCCAGGTTACCCTGCATGACGTGACACCAGAGGCTGTCGAGCTGGGACTCAAAGAGCTCAAGGTTGCCATGCCCGAAAAAATTCACGCCGATGCCAGTAATGAGGTCGTATTTGATGCTGCCGTCGGCCAGCTCAATGAATGGCCCGTTGCCAGCGCCCGAGCCCAGGAACTTATAAAACAGCTCGCGTCCGCGCAAGTCAGCGACCTGCTTCACTAGTTCTTCGTATTGCGCCTTGAGTTCAGGGGCGCTCGGACGTGGTTGCGTTATGGCGGCCAGCTCTTGCTGCAGTGCGTGGATGAGCTGTTTCTTGGCAGACTGGTACGCCGGTGAGCGCACAACAGCCTCATAAATTGTTGGCATCGTGGCGCGAAAACTAGCACATGGGGTTTTTTGTTGCAAGAAAACGGGGTTATTACGATGATGCCAGATATGCGGCCTACCCTAGTGATTGCAATGGTTTTGTTATTGTTGAGCTCGTCACACGGCTTTGCAGACTCCAATGCGCGCGCGCTTTATGATGCTGGAAAATTTCAAGAGGCGCTCGAGGCCTTGAATCAGGTGGGTCTGGTTACTGCTGCCGATTATTTTGATGTCGGCAACTGCTACTACCGCATGGGCAAGGTGGGGCAGGCTCTTGGATATTTTGAAAAGGCCAGCGCCCTTGCTCCAGGCGATGACGATATTCGCTATAATCTACGGCTGGTCGAAGGCCTGGCGCAGAAAGCAGGCGCACTGAATCGCGACCAAACCTACTGGACGGGCCTGATCGTACCACTACTGCAGCGAATTCCCGAAGCGGCGGTCGACTTCTTTTTCGCTCTTTGTTCAGTTGCCCTGGGCTGGACTGCCCTTCGCGCAAAAAAGCGCGGCCGTCGTTTTTTTAGAGCCGTGCAACAGCCGGAATTTGTACTGATAGCCGTAGTCTGGCTTCTGGCGGCCTCGGCAACCGTCGCCACGGCCCTTGGCCAGCGCACCCGGCTTGCCGCCGTCATTGCCGACGTGGGCGTCGGACGCAGCGGGCCAAGCGATACCTTTACCGAACTATTCAAGGTCACTGCAGGCACCACGGTGGAACTAACCGGAGAAAAGCGCGAAGGATGGAGGCAGATACGCTTTTCACTAGGCAACGTGGGCTGGATTATGGAAAAAGATCTCTTACCTTTATGAAGCCAAGTCAGAAAACGTCGAAAATCATTTTCATTCTCCTGGCTCTGGTAGCCGCCATGCAGCTTGCCGCCTGCTCGGGCAAAAAAATTGACGAGAGCAACCCTCAGGATCTTTATAAAGACGCCGAGGAAGATATCGGCGACAAGCGCTATGCGATGGCGCTCGATAAGCTCAAGGCTTTGAAAAACAAATTTCCTTACAGCCATCTGGCCACTCAATCCAAGCTGCGCATTGCCGATGTTTACTTTGAAGAAGAATCATTCATTGAAGCCGCCGCAGCCTACGAGAGTTTTCGTGACATGCATCCCAAGCACGAAAAGGCCGATTACGTCATGTTCCGTATCGGCGAGTCGTATTATCAGCAGCTGCCCAGTGGCGTTGACCGCGACCTGGGGCCGGCCACGAAAGCAATTGACGCTTTTCGCGAACTCATCGGTCTTTATCCAAAATCAGAGTATGTGGACACCGCAAAGAAGCATCTGTCGGAGTCGATCGAAAAACTGGCTGGTAAAGAGAAGTATATCGCTGACTTTTATTTTACCCGCGAAATGTACGACAGCGCAGCAGGCCGCTACGAAAAGATGGCCGCGCGCTTTCCAGACACTGAGTCCGAACAGTATGCCTACTGGCAATGGGCTCAGAGCCTGATCAAGCAGGAAAAAAAGGACGAAGCCAAGCATGTCTATCGTACCTATCTGGCCCGCTACCCAAGCGGCACCTACGCAAAGCGTGTCGGTGACTGGCTGGACACGGCGGGCGGCCGATGAGCGCTTCGAGCTCGGATTATTTCAGTGCCGAGGCGGTCCAAGCTCTGATTCGTGACCGAAAGTTTTCTGATGCCGAGCGCGCCTGCGAGCTGTGCCTTGCCAGTGCTGACGCAACCGAGATCCAGAAAAAAGCTGCCCTGCACTTGCTGGGCACCTGCCACTATCTTCAGGGCCAGCTCACCAAGAGCATTGAGTGCTTCAAGAAGCTGTTGAGTATCGATCCCAAGCATACCGACGCCGCCATCTCACTGAGCATCATCTACAACGATGTGGGCAAGTATGATGAAGCGAAGAAGATCTACCATATTGCAAATCAGTCCCTGCAGCTTAAACGGGCGGGCACCGACAACCTGCTTGATCGCAAATTCGCACTGAAGCACATCGAGCTGGGTGATTTGTATTTCAAGTATCATCGCTATGACGACGCGCTGGACGACTACTCGCGGGCCGCACGCCTGGATCCCAACCAGCTCGATATTCGCATCAAGCTGGCCAAGGTTTATGCGAAAAAAGGTTTTACGACTCGCGCGATTCAAGAGCTGCAGCAGCTTTGCCACCAACATCAAGACTACCTGGCGGCCCGCGTGCACCTGGGTCTCATGTATTTTTCGCAGGGAAACGTCATCGACGCACAGCTGGAATGGGAAAAAGCTCGTGCACAGGACCCCGTGAACGCGGAAATCCAAACGTATCTTGAAATGGCCAAGCAGGCCACCGAGACCAGTGTTTAACTGCTTACAGGGATTTTACCTGTGAGCTGGGTACCATTGAGCGCAGATTGATCGGTAGGCTTGTGGCCATACGGGCCTGTTCTTTCGCCTGTGAAGCCTTGGTGGCTTCAATCGTCGCAAGCTGTGCTTTGAGTTCGCGGAACATCAGATGCTTCAGGGTGTATTCGTTTTCCTGAAGTACGACCTGGCGTCCGACTTGCTCTTTCAGGTTCACGACGATTGGCGCTTTTAAATTCGCGGTCATCTGCGTGGCGTCGCCGCGCGGAATGGTAAGAATCGTGAACACAATGCTCTGGTTGATACTGTCGAGCTTCAGCAGCTTCAGTTCCTGCGCCGAAAGCTTCACAATATAATCTGTCTTGAAAACTTTTGGCTCAAGAACAGCGAAAGCTATTCTTGGATCGTCGAGCGATTGCAGCCAGAGAATGAGCGTGTCATCGCCTGGATCTACAAGGCAATAACGCTGCAGTTCTGGAAATCCGAGGATTCCCTCTGGAAAAGTTATAATTTCCTCGCCCCCAACCTCGAGAGCGCCAAAATTTACTGTACTGATTTTCATGCTCGACCTCCTTGTCTTGCATAAGCCTTGTCCGACGACAACCAGCTCATCCGTCACCCCTTTATGGCTTTTGAAACATCCTGAAGCGAAGCTGGAGAAGCTGAAATAGCTTCTTTGTTTTGCTCCTGAATGGCCATGTATACTTCTTCGCGGTGAATCTTTGTCTCTTTAGGTGCCTTGATTCCCAAGCGCACTTGCTTACCCTTGATCTGGACCACAACAATCTTGATGTGGTCGTCGATCGCAATACTTTCTCCAAGCTTCCGTGTTAATACTAACATGACTTAATGCTCTCCATCTCCCTAACTACTTTAAGTAATCCGTTACCGGGAGTCCTACTTATCGATAGAAATACCCTTAATCAACCGATATTAATCCTTACCGTAAAAATTCCAACAATGTCGGTGTGATAAGCTTTTGTGCGGCATGTAAGGATGACCGCAAAACAGTCTCCTCTTTTGCCATATTTGACCAAAGTTCGGCATAGTCGGCGTCCTCAAGTTGGCTCATCAACTCTGCATTTTGCGTGTCTGTTCGCTGCGTTGAGCCAATTGCGTTGTCAATTCCCGCCACTCGCGAGCTTATCTTGGCTCGCGTCGTAACGACGTTCTGGATGATCGTATCCAGGTGCTCCATCGTGTCGCGGATAGTTGGCGTGTCGTTAGTCATTAAGGCGACTCGCAAGGAATCGAGTTCATGGAAAATATTTATGTTTTCCGCTGCCTTGGCGGGCTGCAAACCCTCTGGACCTGGCTTGGCGTCTTTATTACCGGCTGCGGCCGGATCAGTACGGTCCAGCGCGGCTGGGGTTCGATTGGAATCCACAGTCCGGTATTTTTTGACCTCAAAAACCTCGGGCCCCACGACATTAGTCGCAATGAAGACGTCTTTTTGGATTTCGACCGGAATTTCACCATGGTCGCCCCGAAACTCACCCTCGGCCGTATACGACGGCGTCTGCGTCTTGAAGCCGGAAAACAGATAATGCGCACCAGAGCGTCGGTTCGCGATTGAGATGAGCTGCTGATAGAGCGATTTTACTTCCTGCGCCACACCCAGGCGCGAGTCTGGCGACGCACTGGCATCACTCGACTGACTGATGGCGATTTCCTTGGCGCGCACGAACAGATCGGTCAGCTCATTGAGCGCCGTGTCTGTCATCGAAAGGCGATTCTTGGCCAGCACGGCATTGTTCTCGAACTGAGCATCCACCGATGCCTGAGTGCGAATGTCCATGATCTTGCTGTTCGCAGCAGGGTCGTCGCTGGGCGTCAGAAGCTTTTTCTGCGTCGCGTTTTGAATCTGCAGCCGCTCCATCTTGCTACGGGTGTGCTTGAGCGAATCACCCACGGCGGCTGCTGATGTATTATCGCTTACCCGCATAAGCTAACTTATCCCCTCATCCGTAAAACCGATTCGAGCATTTCGTCGGCAATTTTAATTACCTTGGCCGAAGCATCAAACGCATGCTGGAACTGAATCAAGTTCGTGGTCTCTTCGTCGAGACTCACCCCCGACACGCTTTCACGAAATTTTTCCAGCTGGCCCACAATGTGACCCTGATGCTCGAACACTTCTTTGTTCTTGGAATTGACCGTGGCCAGATCGGCAACCGTGGCATTCAGATGGTCGTCAAACGTGCTGCGACCGCCGCTCATGATGCGTTGGTGTTGCAGGCGCGCGATGTATTGTACGAGGCGGTTATCGCCGGGCGCGTCGGGAACCAGTGCCGTGGCAATATTATTTGAGTCGGCGCGAACGTCTTTGCTCAACGCCAGGGCTTCGGCGGCACCTTCGATTTTGTCGGGCGCCTTAAAAAAATCGACTCCGGTATTGCCGTTGAGCGCAAAACCCTGGCTGTGGATCTCGTTAACTTTATGTGAAAACGTGTAAGCCAGCTCGTCAATTCGCTGCCGCGCTTTGCCGAT
>JBBRLF010000104.1:0-14052 GCA_038231515.1 candidate division WWE3 bacterium | reverse complement strand
GGTTCTTTAAAACGCCCAAACCCAAGGGGACGATTGTCCTGTTCCATGGCAACGGCGAAAATCTGAGCAGCCACTACGCGTCGCTGGTCTGGCTCACCCGCCTGGGCTATCAGCTCTTTGTCTTTGATTATCGCGGCTACGGTGAATCCTGGGGCGACCCCTCTCCCGAGGGAGTTTATGACGATGGCCGGGCCGCGCTGGAAAAAGTGCTGGAGCTGCACCGAGCCTCGGGTGCGGCAAAGCTCATTGTTTACGGGCAAAGCCTGGGCGGCGCTGTCGCCATGCGCTGCTTCGCCGATTTCAAAAACAAGAAGGACGTTGCGCTCGTCGTAATGGATTCAACCTTCATGTCCTACCGCGATGTGGCTCAGGGAATGCTCGCGAGTCATTGGCTGAGCTGGGCCTTCAGCCCGCTGGCGCGCATACTGGTCTCGGACAAATACGCTACCGAAGACGCAGTCAAAGGTCTGAATACGCGACTACTCGTGATTCATGACAAGCGCGATCCCCTGGTGCCGTTCGACAACGGCAAAAAACTTTTCGAGCTGGCTCCGGGAAAAAAAGATTTCTGGCAGCTCGATGCCGGCCATCATATCGGCGTCTTCGCCTTGGACGCGCCGGCCATGCGCGGGCGCTTTTTAGAGCTGCTCAACTCCTTGTAGCGTAAAACGCAAAACCGCCCCCGAGCCATCCTGGCCCGGGAGCAGTTTCGCTCTCTCAAATTTGAACCTTACTTCAGAATCGCGGAGCGTACCCGTGGGCGATGCTGCTGGCGTGCCTTAAGGCGTGCGTTCATCTGCACCTTGGCGCTGACGCGCACCCCATTGCGAATCGGACGAGATACCTTCGCGGTAACTTTCACGCCATTGCGAGCCGTTTTAGCCCACTTCTGACCGCTGCCGAAAAGCTTCGGTGCCGCCGACGTGGTCAGCAGCTGCGTGCGCATCGCCAGAACAGTGCCCTTGGAGCTGGCGTTCGGGATTGGGCAGGAATCCAATCCAGCCTGATAGCCGTCGCTATAACCCGCGCTATAACCCACACTGTAGCCGTCGGAATCGCCTGCCGCGAAGCCGTCCGAGTACGAGGTGTTGTAAGCCGAGACATAAGCGCCACCATAGGTTTCGTTGAAACCGCTGTTGTAGCCGCTGTTGTGGCCGTCATCATAACCGCCGCTGAAGTAGCTGTCGAAGGTGCTGTTGTAGGTCGTCGTATACTGGTCGTTGTAACCAGTGGTATAGCCCGCGCTGTAAGCCGAGGCATAACACGTGTTGTACTGAACCTGCTTACCTGCGGCCAACCCGTCGGTGCTACCAAACGAATTCCCGTCAGAGACACCCAGCGTGCTGCCCGCAGCGCTTGCATCGGTGGTCGCGTCGGCGGCGCCCGTCGCATAACTTGCGTTATACGTGGTGCCACTGTGCGAGGCCGAGAACAGAGCGTTCTGGTAGGAGTTTGAATCGTAGGTCACGTCGTAACCCTGCTGATTGCACACGCCCGTGTAATCCGAAGTCGAAGCGACGGATGCAAACATGCTCTTGGCTGAGCCGAGTTTTGCACTGGTACCGGCACTATGACTTGAAGCACTGGCCGCACGCAGCTGGATCACCCGCTGCAGAACCGGGGCCTTCGCCGCAGTGGTGGTCGGGCAGGAGTTTGCGCCGTCATCGAAGCCGACGCTGTAGCCTGCGGCATGACCGCTGGAGACACCGCCGCCGTAGCCGTTGCCGTACCCGTCGGTATAACCATCGGCCGAGCCATTGTTACCGCCGGCGTTGTTACCTGCCGACTGACCCAAAGCCAGTCCATCGCTGAAGCCAGCGCTGTTGCCTGCGTTGTAGCCATCAATGCTGCCATTGCTCAGCCCGTCACCATAAGCCTTGGAGCTGCCATCGCTGGTTCCAGCAGATCCGCCGGCATTGCTGCCGTCAACACACGACTGCGGGTCACTGCTGCCCGAGCTGAATCCAGCGGAGTAGCTGCTGTTGTAAGCGTTATTGTAGCTCTGGTTATAAGCCGCCGTGTAAGCGCTCTGGTAAGCAGCGGCATACCCGTCGTTATAGCCATTGGTTAATGCGATCAACTCGCCATCGGCAGTTCCCTGGTCCGCTTCGGACTGATTCTGGGTTTGTGCCGTGCTGACGCCGCTCAGGTAAGCAGCGAACAGATCGTTGGCGGCCAGGCAGTCGAGAATGCCAGTGCCGAAGATCTGCCGAGTCAGCGGATTGGCGAAGCCGTTCGTTCCGGCGTAGGCCAGCGAAAAAGTTTCAGCTGTCGTGGAAGTATCGCCCGGCGTGAACCGGATCGAAAGCGTGCAGCTGCCGCCACGTGCGGCCAATACTGAGCCACCACCACAAGTGCCGCCCGAAACCGACATCGCACCTGACAGCCCAAGTGAGCCGTCGGTGACACTGCCGATCGTGCCGTCAGCGCGACCAAGGTTGGTGACGATGAAGGTCAGCTCGCGCGAAGTGCCGATGGCAACATTGCCATAAGAGTTTGCCGAGGTATCGGTGAACTGAAAATCCGGCATCACGGCCGGGCATTGAGGCTGGGGATAGTTGTCGCAGTCGAGAAAACCCGTTCCGCGAATGGCGCGCGTAAGATCAGCGTTGCCCGTGATGGTCGGACCGGAGTATTTCACGTCAATCGTTTCATTGAGCTGTCCGACTGCACTTGGAGTGAACCCGACGTTGATCGTGCAGCTGCCGCCGTTTGCCGCGATCGAAGTCGCCGAAACGCACGATCCGTCGATCAGCGAGTAGGGAGCGCTCAGCCCGATACTTGCCGAAGTGATGGCCACGAGCGAAGCATCCGCATCGCCGGTGTTGGTCACGGTGAACGAGTGAGAGCCGGCGGCGCCGATGGCCACCGAGCCGAAGTCAAAAGTTGTCGCATCAGATATCGAGAGTGCGGGTGCCTGTGGCGGACAGAGTGCCACACGGTGATTCACGCAATCCAGTACGCCAGCACCCTGCATGGCGCGAGAGGTCTGCGCGTTGCCAGCCGGACTCGAGTAAGCAAGAACCATGGTCGCGGTTGCGCCAGGCACCGCGGTCGGCGCGAAGTGCACCGTGATGGTGCAGCTTCCGGTCAAGGCCGCAACACTTGCGCCCGTAGCGCAGGTTTCGGTCGAAACCGAGTAGGGACCGGTGAGACCCAGGCCGGCGGCCGTCATGTCGCCCAGCACGGCAGCAGCACGGCCGGTGTTGGTGACCGTAAAGATGTGATCGGCACTCGTGCCGAGGGTCACGGTGCTGTAGTTGTCGGTGGCGCCGTCCGAGATGGAGAGCACCGCGGCTGGTGCCGGGCACTGAGGCTGCGGAAAGTTGGTGCAGTCGAGGATGCCGTAACCATCCAAGGTGAACTTGAAGGGAACCGCAGCATCCTGCGAAGGATCCAGGGTCGGATCGGTATAGTTCAAAGTCACGTCCTGGAAAGCGTGCGCTTCACCAACGGGGGTAAACTTGATGTTGAGCGTGCAGCTGTTCTTGGAGTTGGCCTGGATGATGGCCGTGGTGGCACAGGTGCCGCCCGTAATCGTATAAGGACCGGCTACGCCGAAGTTGGTGAGGATGGACTGATCCAAAGTCGCGTCGCCCTCGCCCGTGTTGCTCACCGTGAAGATCGACTCGTGGGTCTGGCCAATGGTAATGCCGCCGTAAACGGTGTTGCCGCTCATGGTGAGCTTGGCTGGCTTGAGCGAAGGCTTTGGATCTGGATCGGGGTTGGGCGTGGGGTTCACGCAGCCCGTGGCGCTCAAAACCGTGATCACAAGAACCGGAACCAGACCTGTCCAAAAGTTAGGCAGACGCATCGCTAAAATCTCCAAAATCAATTTATGATGCACCGCATTAACATTAGCGTACTGTTTGGGTCAACTAATAAATTCAGCCTCCCCAGCGTGTTTCGGTGAAGGTCACGTTTCAGTCACTTTTTCGGGTCAAAAGACAGGTCCCGAACAAAGTGATTGTCGTAACCACCCGGATTTTTTACCAGATACTTCTGATGATAGTCTTCGGCCGGATAGAAGGTCCCAGCCGGCGCCAGCTCAGTAGACAGCTTGGCATTCCACGCCTTGGAATCCTCCACGCGTTTCATCACGGCTTCGGCATCTTTTTTCTGCTGTTGGCCATGATAAAATATGGCTGAACGATACTGAGTGCCCCGATCATTGCCCTGCTGATTGGACGTGGTGGGGTCGTGCATCTTGAAAAAATGAATCAGCAGATCCTTGTAACTGAGCTTGCTCGAATCAAAACGTATTTCGAGCGCCTCGGCATGACCGGTGGTGCCCGTGGTTGTATCCTTATAGGTGGGGTTCTTTAGCGTGCCACCCGTATAACCAACTTTGGTCTCGAGTACGCCCGGAAGCTTTCTGAAATACTCTTCGGTTCCCCAAAAACAACCTGCGGCCACCGTAGCGGTTTCGATCGTGGAATGACCGGCGGCTTGCCCCGGAGTCAAACTTAGGAAATTCAGTAAACCCATGAATATAACGAGTATTTTCAGCATATCCCTCACCTCTCTATATATTAATTCGTTTGGCTCCAAAAGAGGTTACATTTTATAGCGAGATGCCAAAATCTGAGCGTTCCTACCAATCGGTAATCCAGCCCCTGCGACGCGCCTTGGAGTTTGTCTGGCTAGCCGACCCGCGCAGCACCCTGGCGATGGCGGGGCTGACCCTGCTAAGCGGCCTGCTGCCCGTAGCCCAGGCTTGGATTGCCAAACTCATTATAGACTCCGTTACGCATGCGATCTCAACCCACCAAATCCCACGCGAGGCGTTCTTTGGGCTGGCCCCCTATCTCTATCTGGAGTTCGGCCTTTTTCTCGTCGGAGCACTGATCGCCCAGTTTCGGCGGCTCCTGGATGAGATTCTGGATCACAAGATCGGTTTTCTCATCAACTCCCGCATCATTCGCAAAGCGCTCCGCCTGGAGCTGCACTACTTCGAAAATGCGGAGTTCTACGACAAGATGCAAAATGCGCGCAGACAATCGGAGTACCGCGCGATGGCTATCGTTACCGCGATTTTTCAGCTCGTTCAAAGCGTCATTACGCTGGGCTCCTTTCTCGCGCTGCTGCTTTCGTTCAGCCCCTGGGTGGCGCTGCTGCTTTTTGGCACGGCTCTTCCCGCCTTTCTGGCCCAGAACCGCTACAGCGAACTCAACTTTCGGCTGCAAAACTGGAAGGCGCCCGAAACCCGCCGCATGGGCTACTACGAACATCTGCTGACCGTCGACTCAAGCGCAAAGGAGATCCAGACTTTCAGCCTGGGCGAACCGCTGCTGGCGCGCTACGGAGAGCTGTTCTGGAAAGTTTTTCGCGAAGACACTCGCCTGGCCTGGAAGCGTTCGTGGTCGAGTCTGGGCTGGGGCCTGCTGGGCACGGCGAGCTACTACGCCTGTTCGGCCTGGGTGGTCTTTCGCACGCTGGCCGCCGAGATTGGCCTGGGCAGCATGACTCTTTACCTGGCCATCTTCAGACAAAGCCAGGGCACGTTCACCGGACTGTTCGACAGCTTGAGCCGGCTTTATGAAAACAGCCTCTTCATGGAAAATCTTTTTAACTTTTTAGACCTGCCCGAGGTGGAAAATCGCGTCAATACCTCGAACCTCTCCCCACTCGAGCCGGCGCGCGGCATCGAGGTACGCGGCGTATCTTTTCGGTATGCGGGCCAGGAAAGCTGGGCCTTACGCGATGTCACACTTACGATTCTTCCGGGCGAAAAAGTTGCGCTGGTCGGCGAAAATGGCTCGGGCAAGACCACGCTCATCAAGCTGCTCACGCGCCTTTACGAGCCAACGGCTGGAGAAATTCTTTATCAGGGCCGAAATTTGAAAGACTGGCCGCTTGACGAGCTTCGCCGAAAAATCGGCGTTATTTTTCAGGACTTCGTCAAATACCAGCTTACGGTACGCGAAAACGTGGGTTTTGGCTCGGTCGACGAACTAGGCGACCTGGCTCGCCTGAATCGCGCATCGGCAAAGGGCGGCCTCGATGAGCTGATCGCGTCGTTTTCAGAAGGCTGGGAGACGACTCTGGGCGGCTGGTTTCAAAAGGGTCGCGAGCTTTCGGGCGGCCAGTGGCAAAAAGTCGCTCTAAGCCGTGCCTTCATGCGCGACGGCGAGGTCATCGTGCTTGATGAGCCCACCTCAGCGCTCGATGCCGAAAAAGAATATGAAATTTTTCGGCGCTTCAAGCAGCTGACCGAAGGCAAAATCGCGTTTCTGATATCACATCGTTTTAGCACCGTGCGCATGGCGGATCGAATTGTGGTTTTAAAGCACGGCAAGATCGAGGAACAAGGCTCGCATACGGAGCTTGTCGCGCAAACAGGATCGTACGCTAGGTTATTTGAGATGCAGGCCGAAGGCTACCGGTGACAAGCGGGCTGCGGACACGCCGGCGGTCAGACTTGAAACAAAGCCCAAACCTTCTCAACAAGTCCCGCGTCGAAACCCGCCTGGCCTCGCAGCTGCATCATGGCCTCGCGCGGGGTAACCCTCGCCTGTCCGTCAATTGGCGCTGTCAGCTCATCGATGCGATCGGCGAGCGAAAGAATCTGCGCTTCAATGCAAATCTCCACCCCCCGAAGCCCCCTGGGATAGCCTGAGCCGTCGAATTTTTCGTGATGTTGCAGGATAATCTGCTCCACCAGCTCAGAGAGAACCAGCTTTCGCTTCCTGATAATCTCGAGGGCCATTTCGGGGTGAGGTTCCAGCTCTTCGTCTGCGACGTGGGCCAGTCCGATATCGTGCAGCAGCCCGGCCAAGGCAAGATCCTCGACATGTTCCACGCCCAGCGCGACCGCAAAAAGCGCCGCGTAGGTCGAGACATTGGCGGCGTGCGAATAAGTGTCGGTACTGGTGTCGTTGACGGTGAGTATTTTTTCGTAAAGATTGCCGCTGGCCGTATTCGTAATATAGGTGCGCACGACGTTTTGACAGTCCGAGACGATTCGTTGGGCATCTTCAGTTGAAGTTTCAGTGCTGGTGAACAGCTCGCCGACCAGGCCGCGCACCGCGTGTTCGAGTCGCTCAGTGCGCTCGGTCAGGCTTAGCGTGGCGTCACCGGCAATGGCCTGCAGCCGCGCTGCCGTATACTCGTAGAACTTGCTCAACTCTTCGGCCAAAACATATAATGAGCCCACGTCATGCTGGCGCAGTCGCTCGGAGCGCTCCTTTTCCAGAATATCGCCGGCGGCCGAAAACTTGATGTGCTTGTGATTGAGCGGCAGAAACACATAGGTATCAAATTCAAGTCGCGAATCCGGACCGATGTCGATGAGCTTGACCGAGCGAAAGGCCAGCTCTTGATGACCGCTTGCCCCAATCGCTTCGAGCACGGCTCGGCGCAGAGTTTTCTCGTCAAGCGGCAGCAGAAAGACGTCGTGAAACCCGTCCCCGAGCAGTGCCTTGCGGTCACAACCCACCTGGGCCTGTCCGACAAAAAAAATCAGCGCAGCCGGATATTGCTGCCGAAACAAACCCGCGAATTCACGTACGCTGACGTCCGTCGTGGGCTGCCCGCAGAAGATGATCCGTGGTGCTGGTTCGAGTGGTTTGCGCAGCAGCTCCAGATCATGGACCGACTCCAGAATGCGCAGCCGCTTGCGCAGCGGCGCCAGGGCCGACGAATAAAAAGCTTCGTCAAGTCCCACCGAAAGCACGGGGATGAGCGGGCTTTCGTTGCCAGACCCGGGGCTAGACACGCGGCTACTGGAACCGGTCAGCTCTCGCTGCCGTCCAGGCCCTTTCATACACCACCGACGGCGTACCGGTTAAAAGCGCGCCGGGCTCGATGAGGGGATAGATCTCGCTGTAGTTGCGGGTCTCAGTAGCGCTCACCCGTCGCATGATATGCCAGGCACGCAGGTCGCTGGGGCTGGCCAGTCCGGCAGCGCCCAGCACGTCAAAAAAACTTTTCACCGTCTCGCGATGAAAACGCATGACTCTTTGCGACTTGTCACCGACATGCAGCCCTTTGACGAGTTCGGGGTCTTGAGTGGCCACGCCCGTCGGACAGGCGTTTGAGTTGCAACGCAGCGCCTGGATGCAGCCCAGGGCAAACAACATCGCACGAGCCGCATTGCACATGTCGGCGCCCAGCGCCACCTTGGTGGCCATCTGAAAACCCGTATTGACCTTTCCGGCTGCAATGAGGCGAATATGTTGGCGCACATTGGCGCCAACCAGGGCGTTGTGCACAAACGAAAGACCATCATTTAGCGGCGTGCCTACCGAGTCCGAGAACTCCAGCGGTGCCGCGCCGGTGCCACCCTCGCCGCCGTCGACCGTGATGAAGTCAGGATAAATCCCGGTTTCGAGCATCGCCTTGACGATTCCAAAAAATTCCCGGCGTTTGCCCACGCACAGCTTGAAGCCCGTAGGCTTGCCGCCCGATGCGGTACGCAGCTGAGCGACGAACTGCAATAGCCCGATTGGAGTGGAGAAGGTTGAGTGGGCCGGTGGCGAAACCACGTCCTCGCCCATCACGACGCCGCGAATATTGGCAATCTCGCGGGTCAGCTTTTTTGCGGGCAGAATGCCGCCATGGCCGGGCTTGGCGCCTTGCGAGAGTTTGATCTCAATCATTTTTACCGCTGGCAAAATCGCGCGTTTGGTAAATTCCTCAACGTCAAACTGGCCCTTGCGATCGCGGCAGCCGAAATATCCCGTGCCGATCTGCCAAAAAATATCGCCGCCGGCTTCGAGGTGATACGGGCTCAGGCCCCCCTCGCCGGTATTGTGCGCAAAATTTCCCATCAGCGCGCCGCGATTAAGCGCCATGATCGCATTCTTGCTAAGCGAGCCATAGCTCATCGCCGAGACGTTGAAAATCGAGGCATTGTAGGGTTTGGTGCAGCCGGGTCCACCAACCTGCACGCGGCTATGGTCCAGATTGCCATGCACCGGTGCCAGAGAATGGTTGATCCACTCGTAGCCCGGCGCATAGACGTCGCGCTGCGTACCGAACGGCAACGTATCAAGATCGCCCTTGGCGCGCTGATAAACCACCGACCGGTCCTCGCGGCTAAACGGCTTGCCGTCCGAATTGGATTCGACGAAGTACTGGTTGATCTCGGGCCGGATCATCTCGAGCAGATAACGGCCATGACCCAGCAGCGGAAAATTGCGGCGAATGGCGTGACGGGTTTGAAACATGTCAAACAAACCCAGTGCAATGCCGGGACCGAGAATCGTGAAGAGCAGCAGCGCCGGAGTCCAGAAATAGCCGGCAACCGACACACCGATAACCACCACGAAGGCGACAAGGCAAAATTTTGTTCTCATGAGTTATGACCTAGATTCTCTCATGACCTGCCAGCGCTGTCGCACGGCAATTGCTGCCTTCGACGACCGACTAAACGTATTCAAATGACAGCGCTGCGTCCACGTCCGGGTGCAGGCTGGCATGAACCGGACAGTGCAGGGCCACATGCTCGAGCTTCGAACGGTATTCCACCGGAATCGCCGCAGGCAGCGTGATCTTCGTGCGCAGGGAACGTACCCGACGAGGCTTCGGATTCATCTCTTTTTCCAGCTCGGCGCGCGCCCCTTGCACTGAAACGCCGTCACGCTCGGCCACGATGGCAATCGTGGTCAGCACGCAGCTTACCAGCGCCGCACCCAGCAGATCGGTGGGTGAAAACAGCTCACCCTTGCCCTGATTGTCCTTGGGCGCATCGGTTGCAATCTCCGAATGCGAGGGCTCATGCACGAGGTTGCAATGAAACTGACCTTGATAGATACCCGACATTTTAACCATGCCGTGAGTATACGCCTAAAAATCGGCACTTCCAAGGCCGCTACGGCGCGGCCCCGTAAAGGTTCACAGAGGCAAAGATTACCCCGGCGTGACTCGCGGCAGCGGCGCACGCAAAGGCGCCAGGCCCGTTATAGAAACTGGTCGAGTAGCTCATCGCGCCCGTAAAGGTCGGGCCGAAAATTCAGTACGCCCTGACCGTCGACCCAGCTGGTCTCGTAAAGAATGTGAACGGCGATGGGTTCGGGCAGCACGAGCTTCTTTTCTGCGGTCTCGCTCTTCCAGGTGGAGTCGGCGGGAAAAAGATAGCGCACCAGATCGAGCGGGCGTCCCAGCCTGATACAGCCCGAGCTATAAGTACGTATCCGTTTTTTAAACAGCTCTTTTGCCGGCGTGTCATGCAGATAAACATTGAACGGATTGTCGAAGATGAACTTCACGCGTCCCAGCGCATTGTTGGGCCCTGAGTTCTGGCGCAAGGTAAGATCAAAGCTTTCTTCATCGAGCGTGCTCCAGTCAATCTCGGCTGGTGCAACCTCGACCCATTTTCCGCCAGGTTTTTTCCGGAGCGCCGAGAAACCATGTTTTTCGAGGTACGCGGGGTCTTTTTTCAGTTTGGGCAGCAGGTCTTCGACGGCGAGCTTTTTGGGTACGAACCAGGATGGATTTAAAATCACGTGCGTCATGAGCCCGGTAAATACCGGCGTGTGCCGATACTGGGTACCAACCACCACGGGCATGGTCAGTATCGCGCGGTCGTCTTCGACAATACGCAGACTGAAGTTGGCGATATTCACCGCCAGGTAGCGCCTTCCGAGCTCGCGTGGCAGCCAGCGCCAGCGCTCCATATTGAGCGCAATCTGCCGTATTCGCTTCTGCACCGAGACGTTGAGCGCCGGAATGGACCCACCACCCAGCACGCCGTCCTCGCTCAAACCATGGCGTTCCTGAAAACGCTTGAGCGCCGCCTCAAGCGCGTCGTCAAACAGGCGCGGCTCGGCTGCCACTTTGGACGCCTCAGGCAGATCGTGTGAGAGCAGCAGCCGCCGCCGTAGCAAGGCCACGCGTTTGTCGCGGTCGCCCTTGTGCAAGGAAGGGCCTGGCGTAACTACGGGCCAGCCGCCGGCTTTGGCAATTGCGCGGTACTCCGCCAACTGCGCACGCAGCCGGACATAGCCGCCCTGAGCGGGCAGCTGCTCGTGCAGAATTTTTTCAATCTGTCCGGTCTCGATGGCTTGCTCGAGAAGCTGCAGCAAATCTCGGCGATCGGTCTGAGGAATGAACCACTCGTAGCCGGGCAGTTTCGGCTTTACCCGTCCGAACTGCAGCTGGCGGCCCAACGTAAGAAAAGCGTCCGTAAGCAGCAGCTCAAGATCGACCTGTACCTCGGGCGCAACCGTCATATCCAGCTGCCGGCGTCGATCGACATCTTCGAGCAAGGTCTGAATGGCCACGAGATGAAACGTGGCGGCGCTAAACCCATCTTCTTCGCTCGCGCGAATCGCGCGCAGCAGCGCTTGAGCCAGCGGCAATGGCCCATGGGGTCCGAGCCAGGCCGCGCGGTAGCCGCGAAGCTTGTAGAAGCGCGGCAGCACGTATTCCGCGCGAATCATTTCCTTGGATACGACAACCCGAAAAGGCACCCCGGTCCAACTCAACCGTTTCTGCAAAAGTGCGAGCACGTCGGCCGGAGCGCCCGCGCCGGACTCCGCCCGCGACGGCGCGGCAGCTGACTTTACCCGCGGCCCTTCCGCACAGCCGGCGGCCAGAAGTACGAGCAGAACTCCAAAGCAACCCAGGAAATTCGAAGCGCGAACCATGAGTCGAGAATACCATAGGAACGAAAATCGTTAGGACGGGATCGCGTGGCCCTGCGACGCTTTTTACTGGGCGGCCGGTGGCGCGGCTTCGACGGCGTCGGGCTCCGAGGCTGCGTCGTCAGACTCTACGTCGTCACCTGCCTGCGTACCGTCGCTCGCCGGCGAACGATCCGAATCAATGGTGGCCGGGCTGAAGGCTGTAGCTGCAACCGCGACCTCGGTATGGCGTTGCGTATCGGCAACCGCCCAGATCACGCAAATGCCACCCAGAAACGTCACCGCCACAATCACTTCCAGCCAATCTCTGACAAATTTCTTCACAAAGCGCGCCCCCAGTCTTTAGCTTAGCGGCTCGCAGCGGGACGCGCCACTAGCTGTGTGTCCGGGCCAGGCGATTTTTGCCGCCCTCCAGCGCCAGCAAAAACGCTTTGGCTTTCAGACCACCCGCAAAACCGGTCAGCTTCCCGCTTTTTCCCACCACGCGATGGCAAGGCACGACAATGGAAAGAGGGTTTCGGCCATTCGCCGCGCCTACGGCCCTGGCCTTGCGCGCATCGCCCAATTCCTGGGCCTGTTCCTGATACGAGATCGTCTGCCCATAGGGAATCCGCCGCAGGGCCTGCCAGGCTTTGAGCTGAAACGCCGTACCCTCGGGCGCAAGTCGCAGGTCGAACTGCCGGCGAGTGCCCGCAAAATATTCTTTGAGCTGACGCCGGGTTTCCTGGATCAGCGGATTGCCGCGTGACCGAAGCGGGCGTCCTCGCCGTACTCCGAGTCGTGCGCCTGCCCACAGAATCGCGCAAAGCTGCCACTCGCCAGCGGCTGGCGCGACAATCACGGTAAGCGGGCCCACCGGCGTACGCACGATCTCAAACCGATATTGAATTTCATTTTTTACTTTTTGCACGCGTTGCTCCTTCTTTCCAAAGATAGATTGCGGCGTAAGCCCGCCACGGCTCCCAGCACGCGGGCGCGCCACTATTCTGATTACGCGCCAGCTCGCGGCGGATCACCAGATCAGTTGCCGGAAAAGCATTGGGGTCGCGCAACGCGCGCATGGCAATATACTCACAGGTCCAGGGACCAACACCGGGAATCTCCAGCAACAGCTGTGCGACCAGCTTCAGATCGGCTTCGGGCGTAAGCTGCAGCTTACCGTCGTCGACCAGCGCGGCCAGCCTGCGAATGGCCAGCGCTCGCGACCGGATCACGCCCACCTTCGTCAGATCCGCGGTGCGCAGCACGGCGGGCGAGGGAAAAAGATGAGTCAGCGGGTGCGGAGTGGTGAGCGCGATTCGGGTTCCGAATTTTTCCACGATACGGCTGGCCAACGTACGCGCGCCACTCACGCTAATCTGCTGCCCAAGAATGGCGCGAACTGCCAGCTCAAATCCATCCCAAGCGCCAGCCACACGAAGTCCGGGATACGCCTGAACCAGCCGTCGAAGCGCGGGATCCAGACTGAGCTGCTGAGCAATTGACAGTGGATCGGCCTCGAGATCAAAAAGTCTTCGTGCGCGGCTGACCAGCTCCATGAGCTGGTCCGTACCTGGAAAATGAATCGAAAGCTCCAGTGCGTGAGTGGATTCCTTGCACCTCAGCTCGATCCAGCCCGTGGCGCGGCCCAGCGAAATCGCTCGGCTGTAGCTGTCTGCTGAACAGAACTCGACCCCCGGAATGGCGCGGCCGCGCAGAAATTCCAAAAGCGCCGGCCAGTCCAGTGGCGGCCGATAAGGCAGAGTGAGTCGCAAACCCTGGGTTGTCACCGTGGGCGCGCCCGATTTTTTCAACTTTCTAATCTGCGAGGGGCTGCTCGAAAAGCGAGCCTTGAACGCGTCATTAAAGCGGCGAAGCGAGGCGAACCCCGCGCTAAAGGCGATTTCGGTCACTGGAAGCCGAGTCTCATCCACAAGCCTGCGCGCAAAATCCAACCGCCGAATCGCGATCACCGAGTGGGGCGAAGCGCCCAGATGTTCCAGGAAAAGCCGTCGCAGCTGCCGCTCACCTACCCCCAGACGGGTCACGAGCGCGCTCAGGCCGTCCTGGCCGTGATGACCTACGCCCGAATCGATCAGACGAAGTGCGCGCGTAACCGTGGCCGAAGTTCCAATCCACGCCGGAGTGCCCGGACTGGTTTCAGGGCGGCACCGCAAACAGGGGCGGTACCCGGCCTCTTCAGCGCCCGCCGCAGTTGGAAAAAAACTCACATTTTTCCGCAGCGGCGTCCGGGCCGGACAACCGGGGCGACAGTAAATTCCGGTCGTGCGCACCGCAAAGAAAACCCTGCCGTCAAAGCGGCGGTCCTTCGTTACCAGCGCACGATAAAAAATCTGGTCTGCGTCCATAACCGGGACCCTACCCAATTCCAGCCGCGTTGACTGGCTATTTTTGGACATGACCTCCGGCGGCGACCAGCAACTTCTGCACTCCCAGGTCAATACGTCCATCTTCGGTTCGAATC
>JBBRLF010000103.1:0-14102 GCA_038231515.1 candidate division WWE3 bacterium | reverse complement strand
CGCCACTACGCCGTGAACCAGCCCTTTGACGATGCCTTTGACCAGCTCGTAGCTGAAAGCGCCAGTTGAGGTGGCGATCGTGCCTACGGCAATGCCGCCTGCCGCAACCACGTCCAAGGTTCCCGTGATCGGGTCTTCAGACAAGGTCCAGGCACCCGTGCCAATGGCCTGCGCCAGATTTGCCACCACGCCGATTGGCGTTACGATTGCGTTGTCGAATACGGTTACGCCCGTAGCCCGCACTGCGGAATACGTCATCTTGGCCGCTTCAACTGCAGTCAGCACCGTGTAACCGGTTGCTGTCAACGCGGTGATGCCCGCAGCTTTAACCGTGCCCAGCGCCACCGAGCCCACAATTTCAGCGCCACCGGCCGCCATCGTGCCAGCCATACCGATTCCGCCAATGATGGGAGTACCCACGGTTCTGACCGCGTTTATTCCCAATGCTCCCACCGTTATTGCCGCGCCACCCACAGCCGTAGCTGCGGTTACGCCGGTGCCCACAGCCACTGTTGCGCCCGTGCGAACAATACCGCCGCTGCCAGCCACTATCGTGGCCACTGCGCCAGTCGTCGCTACCGCGCCCGTAGCCAGCGTACCGCCGGCATAAGTCAGGCCCGTAGCCGCAAGACCGCCCAGGTACATGGCGCCCACGCTTGGGTAACCCACAGCAGAAAGCGCCACCGTGCCCGCAATGCCGTAAGTTGCCAGCAGTGGAACCACGGTCGGCTCAAGCAGCAAGATGTGCAGAGCGGCCTGGCCCACGCCAGCCATGGTCCACAGCGTGGCCATCAGCTTGTCGTCATGATTCCAGGCATTGCCTGCCGTGTGAAAGCCGTCTTTCAAACCCTCGTTGTAACCTTTTTTCCAGTTCCACTTCGAATAGCTCTTGGTTGCGTCGATGGCTTGATGCGCAGGCGTCGTCGTGTTGTTCACAACCCACTCGCCCGTCGTGCTGGCGGCACTCATGGTTTTGTCGAAAACCTTGGCGCCCGCCGCAGTCGTGCCCTGCCAGGTGTCACCCGTTGTGTTAACCGTCCAGTTGGCCGCGGCACGCGACCAGCTGTTTACTGACGTCGCGGCATTCACCGTTTCATCAACCCAGAACTTGCCCACGCGCGAGGTCCAGCGACCCGTGGCTTTCGCGTTGTTCACGGTTCCCAAGGTAAGATCGACGAAGGCGTCCTTGGTGGCATCTTTGGTCCACGACAAAACGTCCTGCGACCAGCTCACGGCATCGTTGCCGCCGTGTTTGATTCCGTTGACCATCGTCTTCATCGTGCCCTGATAGGCGTCGCCCGCGGCTTGATTGATACCCACTGCGGTGACGCCATATTCTTCGACGTCATTCTGGATGTCGCGTGCGGTGTGCTGCCAGGCTTGCGCCGTATCGCCAGCTTCGGTCGCAGCGATGTGCGCGATGTTTTCGCCAGCCTGAGCAAAGCCCTTGCCGATCGTCACTGCTTTTTTCGGAAGCAGATAGACGCTGTCGACATAATGAATGCCAGCTGCGGCTCCGTATTCCTTGAACAGCTTCCAGCCCTGCTTGGCGCCGATGACGACGATCGTGCCGTTGCCGTTGGCCGCAAGGTCGGCGCCACGCACCACACCCATTTTGAAATCGGTCAGCATGTCGACGATGTTTTCCTTGATCGCCTTCGACGAGCTTGCGAGCAGCTTGTCAGAAACGCTTGGGCCGATGCCCGGCGTTTCAAGCTCGTACCGCTTTTCGAACTCCGACGAGATTTCGGATTTAATCGAATCCCGCAAACCCGGCGCCGCCAAGGCACTGCCGTAGGGAGCAAAAAGTGAGGCCAGTACCAGCCAGGTCGTTCCCTGAAGTTTCGTCATATTCGTTTTCATTGTGCTAACCCCGCCACGCATTGCTTGTCGTAGAGCTTGGAGTTCAGCTCGATGTGCGTGTCTTTTGATTTATAAATGACCAGACAGTTTTCCAATACCTTGCGCCTGAAGCGATAGGTCTGACCTTCGTTTTCGGTCGTGAAGAAGTTCACCTTGCCGCGATCTTCACCCGAGAAGACCACCCGGATGTAGGTGACCTTGCTGCCGATGGCGGCCTTGATGCTTTCGTCCTGCACGCCCAGAATTTCTTCCAGCTGCGGCTTGCGCTCGTTCTTCCACTTGTTCTGCCGGCCAAAGGCCAGCGGTCCGGTGATGCCGTCGAGCAATTTTCCGCCTGCTGCAATCGTCCACATACCACCGTAAAAAACCAGCGACAGCGGCGCATGAGCCAGCGCATACAACGAACCCGCCACCGCGGTAACCGCGAGGGTCGAGCTGAGTGCCGCCAGCCGATACGAAAAGCCCGTGGCGCCTGCCACGAGGTGAAACGTACCCAATACCGGATCGCGCGTCAGCTGCCAGCCGCCCAGAGTCAGCGCCGACAAGATGTCCCACGTGGCCACTGCCGGCGTGATGATCGCGTTTTCGACAACCGCGGTGCCGGCGATTCTTCCCAGTCTATAAGAAGTAATTACGCCATCCACCGTCGGAATGAGCAGCTCGCCCACTGAACCGGCCGCCGAAATGCCGACCATCTTCGTGGTTCCCCACGCAACGTCGCCAGTCATCCTCAAGCCGCCCAGCGCAAGCGAGCCCGCAGTCATCGCCGTACCAGCGATTCCAATGCCCGTCATACGCAAGGCACCTGCACCCACCAGCAGCGATTCGCCGCCCAGCAAGCCCGCAGTTGCCACGGTCATCGTCGCACCAGCGCCGATTGCCGTGCCGCCAACCGTGCGCACTACGCCCACCGTTGCCGCGCCAGCAGTAGCCATGCCGCCCACCACTGCCGTACCGCCAACCAGACCGCCGTCGATCACGCCGTGAAGCGCGATGCGGCCACCTTCGTAACCAACCGTCGCAACTTCCGCGACTCCACCAAGGGCCACTGCGCCCACCGTCATAGCCGCACCGCCAATTGCGGTGGCGCCCTCTGAAGCGATTCCTGTCGCAGCTACCGCACCGGTGCCCACGACGCCCGCAGCCGTAAGGCCAACCGTCTTCGTCACGCCCAGTCCGACATGCCCCGTGAAAGCAAGTGGCTCGAGTACGAGCACATAGCTCACACCCTGTGCCACGGCAGCCACGGAGTAAAAGGTGCCAACGGCAATACCTTCGACGTCGCCGGCGAAGTAGTTGTCGCCCGCGAGTTCAAAGCCGTCCTTAACACCTTCCTGATAACCTTTTTTCCAAAGCCACTTCGCATCATGCTTGGTGTTTTTGATTTCACCCTTCACGAGCGCAGGAACGTTGCCGAAAGTCGCGTCGGCGGTAGCCCGCATGGCCTTGTCGAAAAACTTTCCTTCAGCATCCAGGGTGTTGACCACGGCGTGCCTTACGGCATTTACGCCAGAGACCACCATTTTATGTTCAGCCGCAATGTCGCTGCCGGCATTGCTTACCGTCTCAGACATATCGGCAGCAACACCTTGTGCCACGGCCTTGGTCCAACGGCCCGTGGCTTTCGCCGCGTCGCCGGTCCACTCAACCGTGTCGTTGAATCCGTCGATAGGCTGGCGTGCCGTCCAGTTGGCCAGCTTGCCGGTCAGCTTCATGTCGGCGTTGAAGTAGTCGCCCATCCAGCGCGCCGTATCGCTTACAGCGGCTTTTTCCTGACGGGCAGTCCAGCTCACCGAATTCTCGAGGTTCTGGCCGGTCTGAAGCGCGTCGCTCTTCAAATCTTTGCCCGTGGTGATCGCGGCACTTTCGTAGCTGCGACCCATCCACTTGCCCACGTCGCCCATGAGACGAGCGGTGTCTTTGGCGTCTTCCACGATCTGGTGGCCTTCATAGCGGGCCACGGCAGCCGTATCGGCGGCGTTTGCCGCGGCAACCTTGGCAATGTGCTTGCCGGCTTTGCCAAACTCCTGGCCCGCGGCAACCGCGTGCTCGGGGAACATCGTGATCGTGTCGCGATAGTGAATGCCCATCTTTTCAAAATGGTATTTCGCGATTTTTGCCGTGTCCGGCCCGCCGCGCACGATCAGCACGTTGCCAACTTTTACGCCGTCCTTGAATACGGTCTTGAGTGCCTTGCCCACATTGGCAAAGTCATTGACGAAGCCGGCCGGAATATTTCCCAGACCTTTAACCGAGGTGCTCCACCACTCGTCATACCAGCGAGTCGCGTCGAACTGCGTATCGGGTTCCAGCGGCAGCTCGTTCACTGCGGGCGCGGGGCGCAATCCGTCGTCCAAACCAGCCGCCAGCACGGGCGCAGCCGCCGAGAGCAGCATCGAGGCCGTGTAACTCACCAAGGTAAAGTTCGTAATAAAGTTAGTTTTCATTGGTCAGTCCCCACGACGTCCATTGGTATTTGATTTCTTTGGGTCATACTTCTCTCCGGTAAAAAAGGCTTCGAGCTCGCGCGGCAAGGTGCGTTCCCACTTCCAGGTCCAGGTAGCCAGCTTGCCGCCGCGGGCGACGTACGTTCCCTGCAGCTCCACATGTACGCTAAACGTATTCATGTAATTCAAGGTGCGTTCGATCGCGGCTTCGCTATCGTGCAGCTTGTCGGCGAATTTGTTGGCACGCGCCAGCAGATCAACCGCCATGGCGTTGAATGTTTTAAGCATGACTTTGGCGGCATCAGCTTTTTCGACGGGCGCACCGGCGGCGGCGGTCTCCAATATCAGCTGCTGCAGCATCACATAGTCGACAATCATATTCGCGAAGCCCGCGCCATCGCGCGTATCGAGAATGTTCGAAAGCTTTTCGACGATCTTCTGGCCGCTGACCAGCAGCTGGTCCATGCCCGTGCCGATTTTCTTATCCAGCTCGTCGTTCGGAACCTGGCCTTCAAGTACGCCGTCAAGCAGCGGGCCCATCGCCTTGTAGGTGGTTTGAGTTTCTTTTTGAAAGCTTTTGATTTCGTCCGAAAGCGCTTTGATGCCAAACTTGTTAAAGAGATGCTCCTGCTCCTGGCCCAGCGCCGCGTACATGGTGAAGATGGATTTGGCCAACGCCTCAAAGCCGTTGAACTTCAGCTCGGCCGCGGGCCGGCCCGGGAACTGCACGCGCAGCTTGCCGTCTTTTACCTTGTAGAAAGGCACCACGGTCACGGCCTGGGCTCCCAAAGCGCGCGCAGCCTGCGTGGTAGCCTGCGAGCGTAACTCTTTCGCGGCCAGTGCGTTGACGTCGCTGGCGATATCGGTAACCAGAAACGCGATTTCGTTTTCGACGCTGAACAGCGGCTTACGCGTCGGGTGAAAGCTTTGCACCGGATTGTCTTTTTGCGCCGTTTTGTAAGCGTCGTCGACGATTGCGGCAAACTTGGCGGCTGAGCTGCCCACGTTTTTACCTTTGAAGCTGACCAGCACCACATTCAGGTAGCTGCCATAACTTGCGTTCGACGGAACCTTGAAGCCCTCCAGCGCGCTGCCGATAACGGCATCGGATTCGCGAGCCAGCAACATCACCGCGTTATTGAGCGTGTGGTTGTCGCCATCATGCACGGCCAAAAAGCCGCTCAGCACCCGGGCCGGCATTTTCGGAGCCAGCTCACTCGTCAGCGGATCTTTATATCCCGAGCCCGACATCGAAAGCTCGCCATCGATCATCAGCGGATCGCCGTCTCTCATCAAGCTGATCTGAATCACCGTACTGTGCAGGTCGCGCTTGGCAACGCCGCTGTAGTGCCCTTTGGGGCTGCCTGCGTCGATCGTCGCTTCGATCGCGTCGCTGCCATCGGCTTTTTGGCCTTTAATGGTGATGCGAATAAAGGTGCGGATCTGACGATCCTTCTGCCACCACCAGAAACCCGGATCAAAAACCGTAATGGGCGACTCATACAATGGCTCAAGGTCGTATTCAAAAACACTGCAGTCTTCGGTCTTGCGCAGATCGGGCGTGGTAAGTCCATATTTTGCCAGAAGTGCGTTGTAGGCAGCTGCCAGCTTGGCGGCGTCGTCAGGCGACTTGCTCATGCGGCCATGAACAACGGCCAGGTACTGGTTGAAAGTTTGAGTCGAGATGAGCTTCGTGCATCGGCCGGCAACACGCGAATCATAATTCGTAAGCAGCTGAGCGCCAACTCGCTGACCAAGCTGACGCTCGTCTTCGTCTTTATTCAGCGCGAAGAGCGAATCAAGGGATTGCTTGTAAAAGCCATTGAGGTCGTCGACGAGTGAGCTGAGATCTTTTGCGGAAAGCTCGGAAAGTTTTTCGTCGGCGTGGGCCGAGGCAACTGCACCAGCGTTACAGGCAAGAGCCAAAGCCAATAGGCATGGAATCGAATAGAACCGTTTCATCACGACACTCCCCAGAGAGATATTGGTGGCGTGAATTACTCTTATTTACGCTATGTGTCAATATTGATACACATTTAAAGCTTTTGAATTCATGAAGAAAGTTCCAAAATGGAACCACTACACTATTAACGGACCTCGATAACCTCGTCGCCCTTGATGACGATAATGCTTTCGATCAGACCGTTGGAATTCTGAATCATTACCTTCATCTTGGCCACGTCGGCTTCGTCAGGCAAAGGCACGTCGCTCTGAATATCGACCACAACTCGGGTGGGGCGCTTGGAATCGGTGGGAGGCTTAAGCCCGAATAGTTTCAAGGTCTTAGTCAGCCAAATCTTAACCTCGAGTTCCTGGCGCGAGCTCAGGTCATGAGAGATGCGAAGATGTCCGGACTCGTCTGCAAGCACCAGGTTGAACATAAGAAACCAGCGCTCAATAAACGAGAACTTCTTGGCCTGTCGAATGCCGTCTTCGGCACGCGCCAGGGCGGTATGTTCGCCGGTAGCCGTAAGCAGGGTTTTAAGAGAATAGTTGGCAACCGCAACGCCCTCGGCATTGAAAATCACGCCGTCAAAACCGGGAATACTCTTGTGCTCGATACCGGGCACCATGAGGACCGTTTCTCCAGTTTTTTCCTGGATATACCGGGCATAGCGCGCACTCGAAACCAGCTCATGCGGATGAAAAGCATCGGTATGGACGTTAAGCAGCGCCTTGTAACTGGGCCGCGCACCGTTGAGTTCGGTGTCAAGAATGCGCAAACCGGGCGCACCTTCTACCTCGACCCAGGTCGCCAGTTCGGGCCTGGTCAAAAGCTCAGCGCAAAGGTTGCGCGTCTCGGAGCCAGGTATCAGCGGCCGTTCCTTTTTCCGGGATCCGGCCGAGGCGCTTCCGAGCGACAGTACAAATGCAACTGCAAGCACTGACCACAGCTGGCCAGCCCTCTTTACTTTGAACGGTATTTTCACGAGTCCCTCTCAGTGAGGGATTCGCTAACACGATGCGTCAGAGATGTTAAGTCCTGGTACAAAATAACCGAAAAGGAGGTTGAAGAGGACTATAAATGGCCAATTGGTGGACACTCAAAATTCTTACGGGCCCCGAAGCCGGAAAAACATTTACGCTTAAGCGTGATCGCTCTGTGATTGGCCGTGTGAAAGGCGACGTCGTGCTGGGCAGCGACACCGAGCTTTCCAGCGTGCATGCCGAAATTACCTTCGACGCGCATAAGGGTTGTCCCATTCTGCAAGATCTCAGAAGTCGCAACGGCACTCGCGTGAATGGCGAAAAAATAGAGAAACGCGCGCTCATGCCTGGCGACCGGGTTCGCTTTGGCATCACCGAGCTGGTGCTGGAACCGCCGTCGGCAGAGGAGACGGTTGCCATCATGAGCCCCGACTTCGCGGCAGCGCAAATTACGCCCACGTCCGAAGCCCAAAGCCCGGCTGCACCCGCGGCCCGACAGGCCGAAGGTAAACCTGCGCCACTCAATGCAGTTGCCGCCGCCGTTGCGGCCGCCACTGCAGCCACCGCGGCGGCCGCCACCAAAAGTGAGCAAGCGGCACAAGGTAAGGTCGTGTCCGAACGTCCCAGCACCTCCGGTGGCTATTCCCTGGCGGATCTGCTGACTGGCCCCTCGGTTTTTTACGGCTACTTTTCCAGATTCTACGGCATTCTTTTGCACCCCACGCGCTTCTTCGATTTTCTGGCGAGCGAAAACGCGATCATCGACGGCGATCAAGCTTACCGAAAGGCGCTCAAGTTTGGCGCGCTCAACTGGATTCTAGGTGGCGTGCTTAGCGCGGTGCTCAGCTTTTACTGCACGTATGTATGGAAAACCACCTCACCGGGAGTCGGCTACGGCAGCAATCCATTTGCCATCGCTTTCACGATGCTGCTGGGTCTTTTCGTGCTTCCGATTATCGCCGTAGTCTACCACTGGATCTGCCATGCGTTGGGTGGCAAGGGCCCCTTCAAGGTTGCCGTCCGCATTCTGTGCTACGTCAGCGCGGTTCATCTGGTTAAGGACCTGGTCGGCTTTCTTCCCAAGGCGGGGCCGTTTCTCACGATTCTATTTCAGGCCTATACCTTTTATCTGCTGGCCCTCGGCGCCACCCGGCTTTATTACGTAGGCATGCTGCCCGCCATCGCATCGTTTGCGGCCTCAACCGCGGCAGCCATAGCCCTTACCGTTTCCGCACAGCATTCGTCGATGACGATGCAAGAACAGCTCGTAAAACTCAATCCGTTTCTGAGCAAGTCGATTGGCGCAAGTTTTGTCGACGCCAATGCCCCGGTCGTGCAGCAGCGTGATCCGGCAAGCCCGCAAACTCCGCCCGCAGTGCAGGCTCATACCGAGGCGGCGCCCAACGCGGCTGCGCCGGCTGCCGAAGCCACGGTAAAATCCGATCCTAGTCCGCCGGCGGGCGAAACGACTGCCATCGAACCGACTGCAGCCGATCCTGAGGCACCAACATCCAGCGTGACCTCCGATCCGACGCCGCCCACTTCACCGACTTCACCGACTTCCGAAGGCGATCCAGAACCGCCTAAGATGCCAGGCAACTAAAACGGCATGTCCATCCAGGGCTCCGCGGGCTGCTTGGCCTTGGGCGCTGGTTTTTTCGCGTAGGTCGCATCCAAAAGTCCATCGCCATTGAACAGCAGTCGCTTCGTGGCATCAAGCTGATGAACCGAATGATAATAGTTGGCCGCATCATCAAGTGACTGTAGCAAATCTTCACGCGACTGCTGGTGCACCAAACCGTTGAGCAGCGCCGACATCGTATCCGGATAATCTTCAAACCAGGTGTCGTCTGACGACATGATCAGCCCCAGCAGCGAAGGATCTTTTTCCCAGACACGCGTGCGTAGCGCCTGTTTAAAATAGCGCTCGGTCTGGCAGGCGTTCAACACCAGCAGCTGGTATTTTTTGCGGGCAAAGTAGCCCTTCTCAAAACCTGTCCAGCCCTGCACCGTATCGTTGACGAAAACTTTTCCAGCGTCGGCCAGCGGGCCGGCGAAGTCGGGAAAACCGTCGCCATGGCGCGAGTGACCAAGATACACGACGACCGCGTCGTTACCCAGGGCCCAGATGAAAGACTTGCGCAGACCGGCGATCGTCACGCCGGGCTCGCTGAAAATCAGCTGCAGACGCGTCTGAATCGTTCTTTTACCGTACTGAAAATTTCCGTTATAGATTCTCTGACCGGGCAGCACGCGCCCTTTGGTGTAGCCGCAGTCGCTGCAGCCCAGAATGGCTTCTTCGAGCAGGTTGACATCGCGCTGCGTGTTTTCGTTGTCGCGATACGGCGCCTTGGCGGCATCAGCCAGAATCGTGATGACGGCCGGCAAATCGGGTGCGCCTTTTTTCTGCTCAAAGCCCAGGGCCACAGTGATGTCGAGGCGATCGCCAGCGAAAAGCTGATCGTAATAGGGCTTCGGGTCAGAGGCGCTGGCAAGTGTGGAGGTAAGCGCGAGAGTCATTGCTGCGGTAAAAGTAAGCCACTTCATGCGGCCCTCTTTATACCGCAATTGACTCAAAGCGTCAAGTATTCAGACACAGCGCGGTTGTCACTCCCTGATTAGGAGTCTATCTGGTTGAATCGGGGGAACGGCTCCCTCTCGGGTGTAGTGAGGGTGGCTTGTGTTGTCACACTTACGTAATATATTCGATAGGATAGTCGTTCCAACCCTAAACTCTCTTTGAGCCGCCTCTAAGAGCACTTCGCGATTTCGCGCTCAATGGCTACCATCACCGCTGCGATTTCTTCAGGGCTAAGAGGCCGGGGCGACCGGGGATCCATCATCATCTTTTTAACGGCCAGCCAGAAAACTTTCTGCTGATCGGGTCGCAGCTCCACTACCCGGCTGGCCATGTAGTCCAGAAACAAGTCGGCCTCGACGTAATAGCGCTCGTCGCCGTTGTGCTGATAGACGAGCAGGCGCCCCTTGGCCATGTCCTCTTGCAGGACATCCCGAGGTAAATTCAAATCATTGATCAGCTCTTCAACATCATATTCCATCGACTTTGCGTTCCCAGCAGCCCTTCATTATAACCGGCAGACCTTCAACATCGGCCTGGTTATAGTCTACCAAAAGCTTCAGCGCTTGGGCATCCCCTCGTTGATGACGGCGCCACAGCAGCACGGCCATATAGCCATCGACGGCCTTGATGTCGGCGCCGCGCACTATGCCGAACTCAGGCTCAATCTTCTTCAAGCCACCCTTGTAGCCCAGCGAGCCGGTCACAAAACGCAGGTCAATGTGCGGAATATTCAGTGATTTTTCGAAGTGTCGCTCAATGAAGGGCACATCAAACTGCTTACCGTTGAAGGTGACGATAAGCGAAGCCTGATTCATAAAATCCCAGGCTTCATTCAGATCCTGGCCGTGTACGAAGGCGCGAAATTTTCCGCGGAAATAAGTGCCCAATACCGTGATCTGGGCTGACGGCCCCAAGCCAGTAGTCTCGATGTCGAGATAAAGCGCGTCGTGTCCGAAGCTTTCCCACAGTCGCCAGTGCTCGGTGCGTGGCAGGGCCTGGCCGAAAAGCGTGACGTCCAGGGTTTTAAGCGCCAGCACCGCGCGGTCGCGCAGCAGACGCTGATTTCCCAGCTTGGGAAACTCCACACACGCGCGCGTAAAACACTGCTCATCAGTCCAGTCGCTTAGGCCCTTGGCCCACAGCTTCGACTCAGTCACCTCGCCCACGCCTTCAAACAAAACCCACGATTTGGTCAGCATTTTCCTGACTTAGCATAGGCCGCGAACAGAAACGCGGCCCACGGCGTTAGAGCCTGAGAAGCTGTTACTCGCGAACGAGGTTGCGATTCCAGTTGGGCACTTCGACGACCAGATTTTTAGTGCCATTGGGAACGGCCTGGCAAGCCAGGCGCGACTTGGGCGACACGCCCGGAGCCTTGTCGAGCTGGTCTTCTTCGTCTTCAGTGCTTGCGCTGCAGGTTTCGAAACCTTCTTTAATCACGATATGACAGGTGCTGCAGGCACAAACACCGCCGCACGCGTGATCGATGTCTATGCCGCTTGCCAGCGCGATATCCAGAATGCTGCCCGGCAGGCCGGTGGCACTCGTGGGCATGTTCGCGGGATCGACGTCGATGGTTTTACCCTCGGGCATAAACTTGATCGAGTACTTCTGCGTTGCGCCCTGAACCGTGGGGCTCTTGATGTAAGGATTGCTGCCACCCATAGATGGGTCCTGGATAACACGGATTGCGAAGCCGTGCTTACGTCTTTTTTAGATACGTCAGGAAGATATAGCGAAAGCGGTTCTTATCGTCAGGCGAGCACTCCGTGCGCTCGAGCAGCTTCCACTGAGTCCGATCAAGCTCCGGAAAATACGCATCGCCCCGAGGCACCTCGGTATCAATTTCGGTGATGTAAATCTTGTCGGCGGTTTCCAACGCCTGGGTAAAGATTTCGCCGCCGCCCAGAATAAAGGTCTCGCTGTCGCTGGCCGCGGCCAGCAAGGCGGCGTCCAGGCTATGCACGACAAGGCACCCTTCGGCCTTGTACTCCCGCTGCCGCGTGATGATCACGGTGGTGCGGCCTGGCAGCGGCTTGCCGATCGACTCAAAAGTTTTTCGGCCCATCACGATGTGATGGCCCAGCGTCAGCTCTTTAAAACGTTTCAGATCGGCGGGCAGATGCCATGGCAGCTTGTTGTCGACGCCGATGACCCGCTTCTTATCCATCGCCACGATCAGGCTGATCATACGGCCACGTCGCCTTTGATGTGTGGATGCGCCTGATAGTCTTGAAGCTCGAAATCCTCGAACTTGAATTCGAAGATCGATTTGACCGCGGGGTTCAGCACCATCTTGGGCAGGGGAAAGGGTTCGCGCGTCAGCTGCAGACGGGCCTGCTCGAGATGGTTCGTATAAAGGTGCGCATCACCAAAGGTGTGGATGAACTCGCCGGGCTTAAGTCCGCTAACCTGGGCAATCATCAGGGTCAGCAGCGCATACGAGGCGATATTAAACGGCACGCCCAAAAAGATATCGGCGCTGCGCTGGTACAGCTGGCAGGAAAGTTTGCCCTCGAGCACGTAAAACTGAAACAAGGTGTGGCAAGGGGGCAGCGCCATCTTTTCAACATCGGCCACGTTCCAGCCGCTGACGATTAGCCGCCGCGAATCGGGATTCGTGCGAATCTGCTGCATCAGATTCGAGATCTGATCAATCTTGCGCCCATCGGCCGCAGGCCACGACCGCCACTGATAACCGTATACCGGGCCCAGATCGCCGTTGGCGTCGGCCCACTCGTCCCAGATGCGCACGCCATTTTCTTTGAGATATTTGATATTGGTGTCGCCCGATAAAAACCACAGCAGCTCGTGGATGATCGTCTTGACGTGCAGCTTCTTGGTCGTCACCAAGGGAAAGCCCTTGGCCAGATCAAACCGCAGCTGATGGCCAAAGATGCTGAGCGTGCCGGTGCCGGTGCGATCTTCCTTACGCACGCCCTTTTCCAAAACGGTTTTCATCAGATCAAGATACGGACGCATGGCAAGGACCTCTCTTAGTTCTGAGAATATGCCGACGCGAACGCGATGTCCACGCCCTGCCCTATGGGGCCGAGGCATTTGCGTAACGCATCATAGGCCTCTGCGCGCAGCAGCGAGTTGTCTTCGCGAATGCGTGTCAGCACCAGCATTGGTTTTTTCTCAGCGCACAGCGCTGGCGCGTCAGCACCCAGGGAATTTTTAGAAAGGTAAATCGAGCCTAAGTCGCGCGTGGCATAGGCCAGGTCTTTGGCTGGAATCAGAATCTTGCCGGTCGGATTTTTGGCCCGCCAGGCTTCGGCCGCGATACGCGCCTCGGCCGCCGAGCCATCGCCGTACCAGTAGGTGATCGAGGTGGTCGAAATTAGCGCCGTGCGACAGTAAATCAAAGCCAACCCCACCGAAAAAAGCAGCGCCAACGTCGACGCCCGCGGTGAGCCACGCGACCACGTTGAAAGATTCAGAAAGCGAACGGCGGCCCAGATGACGGTAGGCACGGTAAACACGGCCAGTGCCAGCCACAAGCTGTGTAGCGTGCGATCGTACAGCACCCGCATCGGATCAAGCGGCACCACGACAAACCAAAGCAAGATGGCAAACGCCCAGTAGCGAAAGTTATCAGTCGAAAGATTCGAATGTCCGGTGCCTTCGCGCTCGGGCACCAGAATCAGCCAAGGAATCCAGATCATCAATGGCGCCATGTATTTTGGAAAGTTATAGGTCGTCTGACGAAGCCCGAACGTATAGACGAAAAGCACGATCAGCATGTTCAGCGCAATGGCGCGTACCGCGCCCCCTGAGCGAAACATCAGAGGAATGCGCTTCATAAAAACAAACGACAGCGGCAGTCCCAGCCAGAACATCGGAACAACCTTGACCCACAGCGAGGCGCCAGGGCTCAGGACATTCCAGGGCAACGGATGCGGGCCCATGATCGTCAGGCCCAGCAGATCCATCTCAAAGACAGCACTCAACGGAATACCGTAATGGCTGCACCAGAGCGCGGTGGTGGCGAGAAAGATCATGCAGCCCAGAATGCCGCTCAGCATTGCCAATAAAAACGCGCGCGCAAAACCAAACGTGGGCAAGAGCAGCAGAACCAAGCCAGCCGGGTACACCAGCGCCGTGGTTTCCTTGGCCATGAGACAAAGTGCGAGCGCCACGCCAAAGGTAATGACCAGCCGGCCCTGCGAATCGCGTGAGGGCTTTTCGTGCAAAGCGAGCAGGAAAAAATAAAGTGCCGTCGCCGCCAGCAGCAACGTCGGATCATGATCCATAACCAGCGCCGAGCCCAAAGCATAGGG
>JBBRLF010000102.1:0-14223 GCA_038231515.1 candidate division WWE3 bacterium | reverse complement strand
CGGGCGATGCCGAAGCCGGTCACATTGCGCCAATTGCCGCTTATGATGCGCACACCCGGCGGGTTCTGGTCTTGGATCCCGATCGCCAGTGGTACGAGCCTTACTGGGTTTCGGAAGACACGCTGCTCAAGGGCATGGCTACGCACGACAAGACGTCTGAGAAGTCGCGTGGCTATGTCTGGGTTAAGCTCAAAAAATAGCGTCTGAATTGACAACTCGCTTCCATCACCGCTACGTTTTCGGACGAGGGTGGGGACCATATGCGATGTGTTGGAGCTTTGCGCGCATGCGCGCTTTTTTTGCTGTTTGTCAATTTGGGCTACGCGGGCGAGCGTTTGCCGATCGTGTTCGCACATGGCATTGGCGTGCCTGCGGTGCTCTACGAAAAAGTCGTGCCGCTGAAGCGGGTTTTCGAAAAGCTGGGTTTTGACCTCTATGTCGCGCACACGCCCATTGCGGGTACGCTCGATGAGCGTTCTGAAGTATTGCGTGACGAGATCCTGAGGCTGGTTCCTTCGGGCAGGTTTCATCTGCTCGGGCACAGCATGGGTGGTCTGGATGCACGGCTTGTGGTGAGCCGGTATCCGGAAATTGCCGCTCGCTGCGCCTCGATCACGACGTTGAGCACTCCGCACCATGGCAGCGCGGTAGCCGATTATGTGATCGAACACCTCGACGATCTGGGCTCACGCTCGGCGATGGCCCACCGGATTCTGGATCTTTTCGGCGGCCAGCTGCAAGCCGTGCGCGATCTGACCACTCAGGAAATCGAGAGCCGGTTTAATGGCCGGGCAGTCGATGTGCCTGGTATTCAATATTTCAGCATGGGCTTTTTTATTCCCGAGCCTGTCGAGCGCCACTCGCTGGTGCCGCTGCTGTGGGCCGTGCATCGCATTTTGGAAGACGCGGGCCAGCCGCACAATGACGGCTTTGTCAGCGTGAACTCGGCAGCCTGGGGTGAGTCTCTGGGCGTATATGCCGCCGATCACTGGTCTGAGACGGCGCCCGTGCCGTTTATCGGCGGAAAAACCTATCGCGAGATCTCGCAGCGAATCGTGACCAATCTCGAGGAACGCTTCGAGTAAGTGGTTTGGGCTGATTTATTTTGTCCAATGCGGAAGCAGCTCGGGAGCATAGCTTTGCAGCGCCTGGATTCGCAGGTCATTGAAATCCTTGTGCAGCTTGAGCCGCTGGAGAATTTCGAGATAGAGCAGGAAATAGGGCAGGGGCGTGCGGCCACGCGCAAGTTCCTCGATGGGCATCTTGTCCAGAACATCGCGCGCTTCTTTGAGCCGGTTCTGGCGAGCCAGGATGCGCGCCCGATTGAACTGCGAACGCAGCGTGGGGGTGGTGCCCGCGGCCGCGCGTTTGATGTCGGCCTTTTCATAAGCGGCGGCCGCCTCGGTCAGCGCGCCCAGTTGCTCAAACTGCCAGGCCTGGTAGTCTTGAAGCGTGGCTGATTCCGGATAGCGTGCAATGGCGTGTGCGACCAGCTCAAACGAGTCGAGCCACAGCCACTGCTGAGTGACGTTAAAGACCAGCAGATAGGTCACCAGACCGGTGACCAGACCGATGCGCGCGGCTTTACTCTTGAGCCGCCCCACAGCCCAGTCCAGCGCCAGCGCCAGAAAAATGCAGAGCGAGAGATGGGCCTGGTATAGACGATATTCGGCGAAGGGCTCGGGTAGCTGCAAAATCGTATTGGTTGGCAGCAGTGTAACGAGATAGAAGAAGATGAAAAACGATGCCACCGGATTCATGCGGCGGTGGCGCACGGCAAAGGCTGCGGCCGCGAAATAGCAGAGCCAGCCCACTGGACCCAGCACCACCGTGCGTACCGACGTGCCGGGATACTCGTGGGTCAGACTTTGTAACGAGGGGTTGAGGAATAGGAAGAGATGGTAAAGATGATAGTAGCCTTGGGCTGCGAGATGCTCGAGGGTTGGATAAAGATCGAAGCTCGCCGCTCGCGCATACATGGGTTTGGGGTCGCGTAAGATGTAGTAAAAGACCGCAAACGACAGGGGCGCGGCAAGGTAAACCAGATGCTGTTTTCGAAGCACCCATTTGAACGGACGTTCTTCAAAACATAGGCCATGCAAGAGCAGCAGAGCGGGTAAAACCAGGCAGGTTTCCTTGACCAGCATCGAGGCGACGAGCAGCCCCCTGAGCCACCAGCGGTATCTGACTTCGCCCCGCGCATAAAGATTCAAACCGGCAAGCACCACCGTGCACTGAAGCAGCACGGCCCTGGCTGCGATGTAGGTGATGGCCTGCACCCCGAGCGGGTGACTCAGAAACAGCGCGGTCGCGCTTAGGACGGTAAAACGGGCCCGTGGCAGAATGCGGGTCAGGTAGGCCAGGAGCAGCCCACCGTTGATGAGGTGGAGCAGGATATTGGTGAGGTGAAAGCTCCAGGTGTCGCCGTCCGCGATAAACCAATCCCACGCAAAGCTCAGGTTGGCCACCAGGCGCAGCTGGTTTAACCCACAAAAGACGACATCGCTCAGGTTGCGCAGGTCATGAATCCCAATATTGTTCACGATCTGGTCGTAGTCGTCGTAGATAAACACGCCGTGCAGGCCGACGAGGTAGAGAAGAAAGACGCCCCCAAACAGGAGCAACGGGAACGCGCGCTCAAGCCGCTTCATTTGCTGCTATTGTAGCGGGCTTGCGCCCATCCGGGTAAGGGGGGCTGACGCCGGCGGCAAAATTTGCCGTTGGCACCGAGTTGGATTCAACCGATCCGGCGGCGGCGTCGATGCAGTTAACGAGGGAAATCGAGTGACCATAAAAAGCAGTAGCTTCACGATCTGGGTGGTCGAGTCCAAAGAGGCGCCAAACGAGGCCTTGCGGGCGGCCCTCGAAAACGGCACCAGCACGCGTGCTCCGATGCAAAATGTGAGTGTCCGGTATTTTTCCGACGACGAGCTCACCAAGCCACTGCGTTTCGCGATGTTACCCGATTTGCTGATCTTCTGCGCCGAGTGGGGCAGCTCGGCGGCTGAGCAGTTCGTTAAAACGGCGGGTGCGCCCCCGGTGTGGATTGATCTGATCTATCAGAACGCAAAGAGTCTGGCGGCGTTTCGCACGGCTTGCCAGCTCAAAGGAATTGATGGCAGCTCAGTTGAGCTCAGCGCCCGGCAGCTGGACTGGACGTTTTGCCTGATCGACGCGTATCGCAACGATTTTGGCAGTCTTTTGAACTGTGTCGCCAACCGCGACATGACCACGCCGACCATTTTTTCGTCAAGGCTGGCCCAGCCCCACGAAATCGGCGTGCGCATCGACTATCTGACGAAGAAAATCGGCGGAGCCCCGGCGCTGCACTGGTACACGGTGGTCTCGTCGCTGGCTACGCTGTCGCTTGGCATTCTGGCCGAGCTCAGGCTGCCCACGTCGCCGGCGCTGCCCTTTTACGCCACCGAGCTTGTCGATAAGCACTGGCTAATCGTGTTTCAAATTCCAGTCGGAAAAAAGCAGCAGGCCAAGGCCAGTCTTATCCTGAGCAAGTTTCGCGAGGAATCGTCGGCGTGGCGCAACGGGCTGGCCTATACCTTTTTAACACGTGAGTGCGGGGCGCTAGTCGCCACCTTTGCTGAAAACGTCATCGAAATGGGCGTGGTGTTCAGTCCCGCCGAAGTGTTTGGCTCCAAGCTGGTCGATCCGCAGCAGTTCTTTCGTGACGCCTTCGTGGTGCGTCGCCGCTCGACTGCCGCTAATTTCAACCCCCAGAACTGTCGCTATTCGCCCTTTCCTGAACGCATGAAGCCCAAAGAGGTGACCACGGTCGAGGTTGCCGCGGTCGAGAGCGAAGCGGCTGGCTCTGTCGGGGGCCGGCTAACGATGTTTGAAAAGGCGCAAGAGCAGCTGGCGCACATCTATCGCGCGGGCAGCGACGAAAGTTTTCTGGCCTACCTCAAAGGAGTCGATGCCTCAAGCGGCGTGCCGCAAGCGCGTTATGTGACGCTCATCGAGGCCACCGAAAAAGGGGGCTCTGCCGAGCAGCGCGAGCTGATGAAAGATTTGATGAAGCGGTTCTTTGCCCTGGTGGAAGAAGCCAAGCAAAGCAAGAAGCAGAGGGCCAGCTGATGAGCAGCCAGGCGGCACCCAGATTGTTGATTCTTGGCTGGTCCCATGTGGCCGAGGAGCTTACTTTTCTCAAACACAACGACGCGCTCAAGCAAATCGCGCCCGTGATCATCTCGCCGAACCTTTCGGCCGTGCTGCGTACCGCACTGGGCCGGGCCCAGGCCGTAGTCGTGCTGCGTCCGGGTTCGCAAGAAGACCATGAGCAGGTCGAAGAGTTTCTGCTCAAAATAGATCGCCAGAACAAGATCAACTCTCATTATGTGATCGTGGTGTCGTCCCAGGGTAAACGCTTTAAGTCGGGCGTGCAGTCCCACTCGGTGATCAATACGTTTGACGAAAACGCCATTACTCGTGCGGTCCTGCACGGGATCATGATCAACACGAAAGAAGACCAGGGTGAAATGCCCGCGCTCGCGGAATCCGAAGAGTCCGGCCAGCGCGAGAGTGGTCCACTGCCCAAGCCGTCGCTTTTGGAATATTTCAAGCTGCCGGCCTTCAAAAAAACCTCCCCCGTGCTGAGCACGCTCTCCAATGACGATCGTGAACGTATCATCGTCACTCTAAACGAGATGAATCATGCCAAGCTGCCGCTACCCGATACGGCAGATCCACTCGAGCGGGCCGCCGTATTCGTGCGCGAGTACCACGCCAGTGAGATCGTTATCGTCTCTTCCAGCGAGGTCCTCGCGTTTGGGCCCACCCGCACGCGGCCCATCGATCGCAAGCTGCTGCCTGGTCCGGGCGAGGGCGTGCTGGGCAACGACCATGCGTTGTTCTCTTTTCTGGGCGTGCCGGCCAATATGCGGCTGCGCTACACCTGGGTTCCCGAACTGGAGTGTTGTATCCTGACTTGGGCGCTTGAAAACGAGGCTGCGATCTTTGCGCAGGCCTTGATCTACAGCGTGCTGCGTATTCGCAAGAGCGATAAATTCAAAGTGAGGCAGGCCGCATGAGCGGGACGGGCGAAAAACATCCAGGCTATCTCTCGCTGCCGATCGATCGGCTGCCGGCCAACCGCGTCGTGCCCATTGAAATGTATATCTATATGCCGATGAACGGCAAAATGCTGCTCTATAAGGAAGAGGATGCCATTCTGGGCCCTGCACGCCACGCGCGCATGCACGAGTTTCGCGATCGCTTCTATTTTCGGCGCGAGGATCTGCCGAAGCTCGAAGCGTTTCTCAAAAGCGCGCCCGACGATGAAGATATTTTGCCTTCTAAAACGCTGGCCAATAATCCGCATTTTCTGGCCAACGCCACCACCAAAGAGGAGCTGCAAAAGCGCTCAGCCGAGGTGCTCTTCAATCACTTTGGCTTTAATCCCGATCCGGGCAGCCAGGCGTCGCTGACCGATCAGATGCAGCGCCAGATCAACCAGGTTACCGAAGACGTGCTCGAGGTACTCGAGGTCGATGCCGGCGTGTTAGACAAGCTCAAGGCGATATTGGGCTCGATTGAAACCTCGGGCTGGAATCATTCGGCCAATGTCGCGGGCATGTCGGCGCTGCTGGCGCTGAGCATCGGTTATACCGACAAGGAGCTGCTGCGCGACATCGCAACGGGCGCTTATCTGCACGACATCGGACTTTCCACCTGCAATCTGCCCGTGCGTTCGCGCGAGCTGGACTATTCGGCGGCCGACACCGAACTCTATCGTCAGCATCCCGCGGCCGGCCTGGAGCTGCTTGAGATTCTCGAGCTGCCCGTGAGCGAAAACGTGAAGATCATCGTCTATCAGCACGAAGAAAAATTCGATGGCGGCGGCTATCCCTCGAACTCTACCGGCGCCGACATCTATGAGCCCGCCCAGCTCGTGGCTATTGCCAGTCGCCTTGATCACCTGATTCGCACGGACCAGCCGGGGTTTCTCACGCTGGACGAAGCCATGCGCAAGATCGGTGAGGAAAACACGGCCACGGGTCGTCCGGCCGAGTTCAATCCCATGCTGCTCAATCAGATCTTCGACGCCGTCTTCAATCAGTGAGCGCAGTATTCGCCAGGCTGGTGCCTGGGGTACTCTTCGACGTCAATAGCGCCCTGGGCGCCATCGCGAGTTACGATTTGAATTTCGCCCGCACGTACGTCGAAGGCCGCGGTTTTTACCTCACGCAGAAGCTTGATCTCGGTGACGGTCTGCGCGATGGCCTTGTCGGGCTCGCAGTAAAGAGCTTTGTTTCCCTGCCACAGGCCGCTGACTTTGGAATACATGGTGAAGGATTTTGGTGGCGGCGCCAACTTAGTGGGGTGCTGCGCGGCGTGAGTAGCGGTAACGGCCAGGAGAAGAAGAGCGAGCATGTTGGAATCTTAGCGCTGCTTTGTGACGGAGAAAAGGAATTTTCCGCGATTTTGGTTAGGAATTCGGGTGCTGGGGGTCCGGGTTTCGTCTGGAGTGGCGGGGGCAGTGTATTGGACGGAGCGGGAATCGGACGGAGCGGGGATCTCGGACGGAGCGGGGATCTCGGACGGAGTGAGATTTTCGGTGCGTTGGTTTTCAGGTGTCGCGATTGGTGTTAAACTCCAGATATGGGTGCCGGCTTGCTCGTAGTGTTTGTTCTACTTATTTCTTCGGCTCCGGCTCTTGCTGAGTCGCACGGTAGCTATGGCGTGCATGTGCCCGGCTTCGGCAAGAAAACCAAGGGTGGCGTAACCACCGATCAGGGCCATTACGATCAGGTCGGAGCTTTGGCAGGTTGTACGAATCCGAGCCCGGGCGAACTGTATCGAGGCGGGGCACCGGATTTCGCAAATCCCAATTCGCGAAAAACATTGCTCGCCTCCCATATCGGGTTCGTCGTCGACCTGCGCATTGAAGGTGCCAAAAACAAGACCGCCGAAGAAAAGAAGCTGCTCGAAAACGGCATCGGCTACATCAACATTCCGATGACCACCGAGGAGCCGATACCCGATAAGGTCAAGGTGCACCTGCACATCCCCGCGCATAGAGGCGTGGCCGCCGAGGTACGCGACGTGACCGTGCCCACCCTCGACGCCCTGAACATGGCAACGCAGTTCATTCGCGACCGGCTCCAGGAAAAAACCAACGTCTTCGTCCACTGCGCTCATGGCGAAGACCGCACGGGTACGGTAGTCGGGCGCCTGCGCGATTGCGCCGCCTGGAAGTCCGAGTTCACGCGCTACGGCGGCACGTTCTACAAGCCCTTGCAGAAAATTTTCGCCACTTCGGCCGTGGCGAGCGTCGATTTTAACAATGCGCTAAAACATCTCGATCCGAATTTGCAGTGTAGTCATTAGTTGAAGTTGGCTCTATGACATGTCAGTGCGCCGGTGCGAGTACTAGGCGTTGTTGGGTCGGATGCTTTACTATAAGTTTTGCTTCAACATACCGATTAGATCATCTTTTGTCTTGACGTTAGGGTAGCGAATTTTAATGTAGCTATCGTTGATGGTTGCGCCGTGCTCAAGCAAAAGCGTCGGTATACTTTTATTTAGTAATCCTGGAATTACCGATCGCCCGAGGGGGCGATTTTCGTTAGGCCGATACTGATTTGTGCCAATATTAGGATCGGCACCACTGCTAAGGACCATTTTTACCAGAGCCTCATTTTTTGTACAAACAGCGTCCATTAGTGGGGTTCGTTGCAAGATGTAGTCTACGACGTTCATCTGCATGCCACGATTTGCCAGCAATTCAACCAGTTCAAAGGGTGGAAGTAATTGACGTAAAAAAGGAGTGTCGCCGCGAACGTCCTGAGTAATCCAGAAGAACAGGCCCGCGTATTCCTTGGAATCAAGATGAATCCCCTGGTCCAGAAGTTTCTGAGTTGCGGATTGATTCCCGTGCTGAATTGCCTGGATAAGCGCGCCGTAAAGGATCGCGTCAAAGTCGCCTGTTTTGGCGGCCAAAGGGTTACTTTTTGTCCACGCTTTCAGGTTTGAAACTCGATATTGAAGTAATGCTTCAAAAATCGACATTTTATCAAAAACAATTGAAGCATTTAATGCAGCGCCGATTGCGGCTACGTCGTCCAACTTCTCAAGTACTTCCTTTGTCTCGTTCCAGTTTTCACGGGCCACAGCAGCGGCGAGGCTTGCATCAACCTTATTTAACCAGCATCCACATTTGTGTTCGTCGTTTTGTTCAAGCCTACATTCCGCAGTTTGAACGCGCAAGTTTTCGCCCGGCCCCGGTCCTGAGGAGCTACGCGTAAACCTTCGGGGAGATCGCCAAAAGCTCCAGGATCTGCCGCTGAACCCTACTGAGCGGGTCCACAAAGGTCTGCACGGGCACGCCGCGCTTGGAGAGCAAGTGGTGGCGTGCGCATGTCTGAAATACGCGAAAGACCTGCTCGGCGGTCGGGGTCGCCGACGGGCGCTCCTCCGGCAAGACTTGAATTTGGCGGATACCGCGTTTGCTCATCTCCTTTCGTAGCTGGCGTTCCATGAGGGAGCAAAGGAGTTGCGCGAGGAAGTAGACGAACATTAGCGCTTCGATCCGATCGTTCTTTTTGAGAAAGATCGGCGCCACGTGCAGGCCGGATTTTAGTAATGCATGGCGCTTCTCCAGCTGCGGCTGGTACTTGTAGGACTTCAAGACGGCGCAGGCATCGAGTTCGGTGTTCGTCACGAGTGGGAAGATTCCGTCCATCAGCTCGGACTTGGCGATGACATTTTCGTCACGCGAACAACTGATGCGCGGGACAAAGTGAACAACTCTTCGATACGCCGTATCCGCCGCCGCCCGGCCTCGCTTGAGTTGCTTGAACCTCTCAACGCGCTCCAAGGCGATTTCAAACTTCACCCACGCTTTCACGTCCAAGCGCGAGATAATCTTGTCGGCCTTTTTTCGAAGCGCCACTTCCGTTTTCGGATTTTTCTTGCGCATCGGGTCGGCAAGAGCGCGGAGATGGTCGCAGGCTTGCGCGATTTTTTCTTCGCGGGCATCCCAGTCCCGGCGTGCCTTCTCGGACGAGCGGTACCAGTAGATCTTGAACCCCTCACTCATCTGGTAGATTCCGGTTGCGACCTCGTAAAGATTGATTCGCTGTGACTTCCGGGAGCACCGCTTGGCAAAAACCTTTTCCCACCGCACAAAAGACGATTCAATATTCGCCCTGAACTCATCCACCTCGGCTCGGGTACGGGGCATGATCGTGATAAACCTGCCCTGATTCCGATCAATGGCAAGCAGAGTCTTGCTGACGCAAAGTTTTGAATCCGCGACATACAGAAAATCCGATCGACCAATGACTCCGCGAAGCGCCTGCCAGTTGTCCCAGTGAAGGGTGTCATCCGTGCGGTTGCCGTCATGGGATTTGTAGTGGATCGGGATCGCTCCGTCGTGTGCCACGGAAAGCTCGTAGACGAGTTGCTTGAGATCTGGCCGGTGATCCTTGCTGTGGCCACGCTTGAGCTGAATTGCCTTAGGATTTTGCTTGGAATAAGCTCCTGAGACGGTGACCGAGGTCGTGTCCTGATGCATCTCGCTCAGGTCCACGCCGTGGGCTTTGACTGCGCTCAGGACTGTGCGGGTCAGAAGAGTCGCCCGGTCGGTCTCAAACAGCCTGTCGAGGGCGCGGGCGAAAGCATCGTCGCCAAACTTTCCGCCGGACACCAGTGCGGGATCATACTGAGCTTCCCAATCCTGAATCGCATAGAGGGCGCCTCGCTCGATCATGACGTTCTTGACGAGCACGACGATTGCGTCGGCATAGCGCGAATTACCCATTGCCCCTGTCAAGATCTCTCCCAGGCCAATCGATTTTATTATCGAATCGATAATCGGTATTGCGCCGAGCCCACTGCGAACGAGTCGAAAGGATTTTTCTTGCATCACCCATATCCTAATGCTATAGAGCATTAGGATGTCAAGAACAAAAATATCAATCGTATCCCATGGACCCATTCTTCCTGGCTCAGTCTCGACGGCGCGGAGCCAATGCGGAAAACCTAACTGCGTCTGCAAGGCGAAGCCGCCGAAGCTGCACGGGACCTATTATCGGTGGACTGGTGTGCTTGAAGGCAAGCGCACGACCAAGACGATCAGCAAGGAAGTGGCCGAGGAGTGTGAGAAACGAATCGAGAACTACCGCGCGCTACAAGAAAAGCTCGACAAGATACTGCAGGAGGCGCTGGCAGAAGCTCCTTGGAGCGACGCATAAAAACGCTATCAACTTGAAACCATGCGCGATCTCAGACGAAAACTTGCCCGCTCAAACTGCGGAATGTGGGAAACAACTGAGACTCGCAGGAATATGTGCGCTCGTGGCGCTTTCCGTCACTGCGTGCATACAGCCGTCCGGTTCCGGCACCAATACCAGCGGCGGAAAATCCCAGACCTCGGTCGCCGTTGCTGTGTCGCCACCAATTCAGGGCCTCTTGTCCGATGCACCTCAATATAATTATGGCAGCTCACTGGTGGGTGGTGCGCCTCCGTATTTGAAGCACACCTTTACGTTGACCAATATCGGTAGCACGCCCATCACAAATATCGTTGCCGTTATCAACGATACGGCTTCGCCGAAGGTCTTTCGCTTTGTCGGCGGTACCTATCCGGGAACCGGCGGTACCTGCACTTTTGCCATGCTGCTTGTTCCAGGCGGCACCTGCCTATTGAGTGTTGAGTTTCAGCCACTGGCCCTTATCGGCTACAATGCCTCACTTCAAATCTCTTACGCCGGTGGCGGCAATGCACAGACCCAGTCCCGCCAGCTCCTGGGTACTGGTGGCGCGGCGGCACGCTTGATTTCGAATCCCGCCAGTCCATTTACCTTTACTTCACTTCCGGCCATTCCTCTGGGTCCCTCAGGCCAGCAGATTTTTTCAATTGCCAACACGGGTACGGTGGCAGCGACGATTACCAGCATTACGGTAACAGGGGCCGCGGCCCTGGTTCAGAATACCGCGGCGGGCACCTGCATTGTGCTGCCGGCCGTGACTGGTACGGTGGCTGGTGCGCCTTGCAATATCGTGGTGGATTTCAATCCGCCAGTTCCGGCTACGGCCAGTACCGGAACCTTGACGGTTGTCTATAATGATGGACTGGTGCTTCATGACGGAATCGGTGGGCATCCGGCGCCGCTGACCATTGCGCTGCAGGCTGATTCGGTATTGGCCACGGATCACCTTGTCTTCAACCTCGTGGCGAGTCCACCAGCCAATCCCCCTTCCACTATAAAGCTGAATTCCAATTTCTCGGCTACCGTGCAGGCGGTCGATATCGGTGGCACTCCGACGCCCTATTTTTCAGGCACTATTCTGATCACCGATGCAAATCAGAATACGAATTTCGGTGCCATCAACGGGAGTCTCGGCCTGCTCGTGAATAACTCGATTGCCATGACGAATGGAGTGGCCAACGTTTCGAATCTTCAGGCCACGACGCCAGGCTACTTCAAGCTGCACGCCACTGTTACCGCTTCGCCGTGGCTGGCCGTAACGCCGGCGCCGTTGACGACACTCTATGAGCCACCGATTGCAGGCGCTCCAGCGATTTCTAACGTGAATGACAGCAGCACGATTATTGCGGCGGCGCTTCTCGATACCGCGAGTGCTTTTTATCAGAATACGTTGTGGTCGTATCTGCCGTTCGATGCCGGCTTTTCGTTTGCGGCGGCCCACGGTATCGGTACGCCGGTGTTTACGCCGAACTTTGGGTTTCGAACCGGTCCGTGGGTACCTGCAACCATGGGCGGCACCCCCGACGCAACGCTGCCGTTTCAAAAAAATGGCATCCTGCTTTCGGAACATTCTTCCCTCATTTATCCGACGGGCGCGAATCAGGATTTTCGTTATCCCACCAGTGTCGCACAGGGTATCGATCTGAATCACGGAACGGTATCGATGTGGTTCAAGCCAGGTTGGGATGGTGCCGACACGACGCCGCGCAAACTTATTTATGTTCCGGGCCTCAACGGCAGCCCTGTCCTCAAGACCAAAGGCGACGGCAAGCTCTATGCGGGTTTGCTGGGAGTGGCTCCGAATCCCGAAGAAGACATTTCTGTCGACATCTCGGCCTGGACAGCCTCGAGCTGGCATCAGCTGGTTTATCGCTGGGACAACAGCAGCTCGGTGCGCGCGGGCGGCGTTCATTCGGCATTGACGATCGATAATGTTACGACGAACGGTCGCACCACCGCGTGGAGCTCGAGCAATGCGGCAACCGCGTTGTCCATCAATGTTGGCACTGCCGCCTCGACGGGTTTTTCGGCGGGTGGCGTGATTGCCTCATATCGGCTCGATGACCGCACCTGGAGCGATGGCGAAATTCTTGCGGCCTACAATGGCGGTCATACGAGCGCCACCACGGGTATTCGCGATATTTTTGACGCCAACACCAAGTTTGCAATTCCGGGAGCCTTGGGTTCTGTCGAGGCGGTGCAAGGCTATCAGATGGGAACTGGCAAAATGGGACCTACCGCCATGTCGGTTCTGGGCACCATGAATGTCGTGAACGCGAGTTCATTTAACGGGGCTGGCGGTGAGTATGTCTGGATTGCCGGAGCCGGTGCGGTACATTTAAATGGCGTGGCAGGAGAGTGGCTGTCGTCGGCAGATGCCACGGCCTGGAATGGCGGAGCATCCACCGACTTTACCGTGGAGTCCTGGGTGCGAATCGCGGCAGCAAATACGACTGGAGTCGCTGGCGCAGCCACGAATCAAACTCTATTCCGCAGGCTCAACAGTTGTTCTGCCGGTGTGAGCGGCGGCTATTCCGTCGTCATGCGAACGGACGGAAAGCTGGTATCGTTTGTTTGCGGAACTTCAAACGCGTCGGGCGTCACCTGGACCAGTAACACCGCGATTAACGACGCGCGCTGGCATCATGTCGCCCTGGTTGTTAATCAAACCGGGTTTACGGTCAGCACGGTCATTGATGGCGTGCAGGACATCGTAGTGCCTATCGGGAGCATGGGTGTCATTCAAACGGCGGGACCGGTTGCTTATGTGGGCGGTAACCCCTCTACCAATGAAACACTTAATGGCGAGCTCGATGAGATGCGAGTTTGGAAAACGGCGCGCACCGTTCAGCAGCTGAGCAATTCCCGTTCGCGATACCTGGCTTGCAGCACAACGGGATTGCAGCTGCGTTTCGGTTTTGATGATTCGCCTGGTACGCAAACGTTGAGCAAGATGACGGTTAACCGACCAGCTGCCGGAGTCTTGACGGGCGCTAACGTTGAACTGTTTTATTCCGGGACGGTCTTGCATTTTCTGGGTAACGAGACCACCGTCGGCGGTTCTACCGTTGCATTTGATATCGATGTGACTAATCTTTCGATTCCACAGGCAATAGCGGCTGTTGCCGCAGTCGCTCCAAGCTGGAGCATCTCAGTAGCTTCAACTTACGACAACTCCGTGCTCATGCGTGACCTGGATCTGGTGACGGTATTAACGTCGGCTTTTGCTGGAACGACGGTGACGTTCACCGGCCAAAGGCGATTTAACGAAAGCTGTCAGCTCACAGTGTCGCTGGGTGAAGCCATGGGGCCGGGGGGTGCGGTCAGTACGATCACGCAAACTTCGGGTGGCATGGTTGATACTCCGCTCCAGGTGCCAAACACCGGTGCCAATCAGAACGTCACGCGCATGCAGACCACGAGTGCGACTATTGGTGGCGTCGGAACCGATACGATGGGAGTCGTCTCAATTGGCAACGCGGCGTTATACCCGGCGATGTCGCTCTTTGCTCCGGGCGGAACGGTTTTCAATGTACAGCCGGCTACGGGGGTTCCGACCAATCTGGTGGCGGGTGGCGATTTTGAACAGGGACTGAGCGCCTTTCAGCCCACCTTCGACGGAACATTAGCGGCCGGAACTTTCATGGACTCAGGCCCGCTGGCATTGACCGGAACGTCGCTGCACGTCGTGACCGACAATTTATGCACGGGGGCCTCGACTCTGGCTTGTCCGCGCAATGGCTACGGTGGCACCTATGTTGATGCAACGTACCTCAGCGGCACTGCGGCTACGGCCTATCTGCTGTCATTTGATTACCAGCTGCTGGTGGTGGGCGTGGCAAATAATTCTCACGCCTTGAACCTGAATCTGGGTGGTGGAAACGTACCGGCCGCTTCTTATGATTTCGTTGCGCGAAATGCCTTGGATGGCGGCGGTTTCACTAACCCCAGCTCGCCGGCCAAAGACCACGTCGAGACGGTTTATTACAATGAT
>JBBRLF010000101.1:0-14522 GCA_038231515.1 candidate division WWE3 bacterium | reverse complement strand
GCTTCTGATTGCCGCCATAACCCTGGTTGACGGGATTGCGCAGTACGGTGACCTTGGCGTTGCCCCGATGTTTCTTTCTGATGCTTTCGCCTTGAAAAAAAGTTCGGTCGCGGCTGCCGTCATCGATGATCAAAACCTCATTTTCAGAGTTTGCCATGATCTCGGCCGGAATGCGGGCGACAACTTTTTCGATTTTGTTTTCGTGATTATAAGCGACGATAAAAACAAGATTTTTGCTCATTAATACTGGTTGTAACCCAAGACCGGGGCGCTCTTCAAGGGGGTTTTCGCGGGGATTCCTAGCTGGCTTTTTTGACCTGGAGGCCCTGCCATTGGGACCGACTGTCAGGCACGGCCACGCCAAAAACGTCGGCCAGCGCGGTCAGGAAAACCGGATCCAGCGACCCCCGGTAAAGGATGAGCATGCGTTCAATGGCGTCTTTAGGTGACATGCCAGGGCTGTCCGGGTTTTTGAGGGCGAGATGGCAAAAGGTGTCGGCTACCGCTAACAGGCGGGCCAGTGGGTGGATGCGTTCCTTTTTGAGGCCGAAGGGACGCCCCTGGCCGGCACAGTCTTCGTGATGCTGCAGCACGATTTGAATGATATCGGTTGGAATCCCCGGCAGTTGGCAAAGGATGTCGCGACCGTGCAGGGTGTGGCTGTCAAGCAGGCGGGCCTCTTCGGCCGTAAGCTCCACCCGAGGCTTCAGCAGAATCGCACGATCGATTTCTTTCTTCCCGATGTCATGCAGCAGGCCACCCATGGCGACCTTGAAAAGATTGGGCGGTGACGTCCATTGGACCTGCTTTGCCAGCAGCGTGCCGTAGAAGCTCACGGCTACGCTATGCGCGTAGATAAAATCGGCGTGGTTGTTGAGCACCGCGATCAGCTTGAAAGCATCCATGTCCTGCGTAATGGTGCTGACCGCGTTTTCGACATAAGCTTTTGCGCCGGCGTAGGTTTCTTCGGTGAGATCGTCGACAAACAGCTGCTGCATGATGACTTCACCGGTGTGCTTCACCAGATTGGTGCGGGCAGCCCCGTCGAGCGAGGCAAAGCGGGCCGCGTGGCGTTCCATGACATGGCCCACGTATTTTTTGAAATCACTTTTAAGCATGTACAGGTATTGGACGTCGCGGGCCTTGTAGGTATCGACTCGCTCGGCAGACAGGTCTTCGCCACGGTGGGCGATCTTGACGTATTTCTGGCCGGTCAGCTTGATATAGACGTCATACTTGATCTGGGTGCCGACCACGAAGTCGTGCACGTTGATGCGACAAAAATCACTGTCCTTGAAATTCGCACCCTCACAGGCGGTTTCAAGCCCCAGGCAGGCCGACACCACCTCGAGAAGCTCCTCTTTGTGCACGGGTTTGGCAACGAAGCCGTCAACGCCCGCCTCATAGGCCTGGAGCGTTTCATTGAGGTCTGAGATCTGGGTCATTAAAATTATGGGAACCTGTTTGATTTTCTTAAAAACGCGGGTCAGTTCGACGCCCTTCATTCCCGGCGTGGCGATATCGGCAAGCACCGCGTCGATGGCAGTGGTCTCATAAAGCTGCTGCGCAGTCGCGGCATCCACGGCTGCAAGTGTCGTGAACTGCGCACCGGTCAGGAGTGATTCCAGATGGGTGCGGGCCTTGGCGTCGGGCTCGACGATAAGAATTAGTTTTGCCGTCATGCCGCCTCCAGTCTGGGTTGCTTCTTGGGGATAGTCAGAACAAAACGGGTGTTCGCGCTGCACTGATCGAGTTTGAGGGTGCCGTTATGCCCTTCAATGATTCCCGTCGAGATACTGAGTCCCAGGCCGGTGCCGGCGCCGGGATCTTTGGTCGTGAAGAACGTGTCGAAGATGCGGTCGCGAATGTCGGCGTTGATGCCGGTGCCGCTGTCGAGCACCGAAAGCTCGATGGTGGCGCCTTTGTCTTCGACGGTCAGTGTGATCCATTTTTCGGGCAATTGCAGAATTGCGTCGAAGGCGTTGCTCAGTAAGTTGAGCAGCACCTGTGCGATCTGACTGGCCGAGCAGTCGATGGAAAGCGTGGGTGGAATCTCATTGACGGTCAGGCTCACGCCCCGGGTTTTGAACTTGGAGGTGCAGAACATAACCGTGTCATCGACAATGCCCCGCACGCTTTCGGGCGCGAAGCTGTCGTTGATTCCTTCGCGCACCACCGTGCGCATGCCCGAGATAATCTTGGCAATGCGCGAAGCCATGGCGTCGATTTTTTCCATGCCCGCGAGCACCGTTTTCGGATCAAGCTGATCGTTTTCGGCAAGGTCGGTAAGCTGCGCCACCTTGCCGTAAATTACGGTAAGAGGATTGTTGATCTCGTGGCCGATGCCGCTGGTCATTTTTCCGAAGGCCGACATTCGCGACGACAAGACGAGTGCCTTTTGCTGCTCGCGTACCTTGGTTTCGGCCGCCGTGCAGCGCTCCTCGGTGCTTTCGCGGGCGAAAAGCGCATGGGCGAGCTGGCGATAGGTGAGCCCGCAAATTTCTCCGATAATGGAAAGTCCCAGCTTTTGCTCGTCAGACACCTGAATGGTTTCATTTCCAAAAAGCGCGAAGCAGCCCACGCAGACGTCGCCGCTGAGGATTGGCTGATAGAGGCTTGGTCGTGCGCCGCCTTCGATGATGAATTGACGTGTTTGAAAGCAGCGTTCAGGGGCTCCGTCGATCAGGGCCTGCTCGGCGTCGACACGTTCGCGCTCGCTCAGGCCTTTGGCAAACACGAGCTCAAGCTGGTTTTTTTTTCGAAGTTGCAGCAGATAAATGGCAGCCGAATGAACGGGAAACAGCTCTTCAATGCCTTTGAGCGCGGCCGCACCCAGGCTTACCGGGTCATGCACCGAAGCGAATCTAGGCAAAATTTGCTCAATAGTTCGAACGAGGTTGGCCATCTCTTAACTTATCGAAGCCCGGCGGCCAAACCTTGACGACTTATTTCAGGGGCTATTTCTTCTGATCTTTCGCGGCTTCACGCGATTCTTCAACGCTCTTTTTGATGAAGTATTTGAGCACGCGATTGCGGTTGGCGCCACCTAGCAGGGCACGAAGGTCGTCATAGAGTGCCGGGTCGTTTACCAGAGCACCCAGCGTGCCTTCGCCCTTGTCCACCTTTGCCATGATGGACTTGAGATGGTCCATCGAGTCGTGCAGGGTTTTCGTACCGTCATTGACGTGGTTCGAGAAGCCCGCCAGATTTCGAAAAAAAGTCTCCGAGCGGCCATCTTTGTTGAACGAGCCCAGAATGCTGTCGACATGCTCGAGCGAGGTTTTAAGCTTATCGATGACCTCGTCGGCGTCGGTGAGATAATCTTTTAATTCTTTAGGTGCTTCGCTCTTGAGCTCGGCGCCCTCTGCGGCGACGGCCGAGCCCGGCGAACCGGAGGCGATGATGATGTAGCGGTCACCCAGCATGCCTTGAGTCTGAATGCCGGCGGTGGAGTCTTGATGAACCACGTCCTTGAACTTGCGCGCAACCGAAAAGGTGACGTCCACTTGTCCGGTGTCGTTGAGAAATTTGATGTTGGATATCTGACCGACCTTCACTCCGGCAACCTTCACGGTTGCGCCTTCGACGAGACCTTCGATCTGACCGAACTTTGTATGAAAGGTCATATTGCTTTGGAAGAGGGCCTGGCCGCCGCCCAACATTAGGATCGTGACCATAATGAGGCCAAGCCCCAGGGCGACGAAGATTCCGACTTTGACTTCGATTTCAGTGGATCGGTTCATAGGCCTTGGGTCTCCTCGCCAGCGATGAATGCTTGTACGAATGGGTCTTTGGAAGCTTTGATGTTCGCGGTCGTATCGATTGCGTGAATCTTCCCTTTATCAAGGATGGCCACCCGGTCAGCAACCTGGAAGGCCGAGGGAATATCGTGAGTCACAAAAATGGCACCGTTCTTTTTGCCCGTCCGCTGAATGAGCTTCATGAGCTCGAGCAAACGGTGGGTATTGAACGGATCCAGGCCGGCAGTCGGCTCGTCATAAAGAATGATCTTGGGCTCGAGAATGATCGCACGCGCCGCGCCCACGCGTTTCTGCATGCCGCCCGAAAGTGAGGCGGGCAATAGCTTTTCGCTGCCCTTGAGGCCGATAAGGTCAAGCATTTCGGCAATACGGTTGTGAATCTGCTCGTCGGTCATATCAGTGTGTTCAACCAGCGGATAGGCCAGGTTCTCTTCCACGCTCATGGAGTCGAAGAGGGCGCCATTTTGAAACACGTAACCGATTTTTTTGCGCACATCGATCAGCTCGTCTTCGCCCAGCAGCGCGATATCCCGATTCTCGAACATGATGTTGCCCGCATCGGGTTTCTCCAGACCGATAAGGGAACGCAGAATCACACTCTTGCCGGTACCACTGCCCCCGAACAGCGCCAGAATTTCGCCATCATGCAGCTCGAAGCTCACGCCTTGGTGCACCTTTTTGGCGCCAAAGCTCTTGTAAATACCCTTCATGGAGAGAATCGTTTCGCCCATCATTGGTAGGGGTGCACCAGGATGAAGAGTTTGGTTAAGAAAAAGTCAGACACCATGATGAAGATATTGGTCGTCACCACCACCCAGGTGGTTGAGTCGCCGACACCCTTGGTGCCGCCGGTGGTGCGCATGCCGCGGTAACAGGCCGTAAGCGCGATGAAGACCGCGAACACGACCGGCTTGAAAAAACCCATGGCGAAGTCGGAGACTCGCAGCGCTTCAACGGCCTTTTGAAAAAAGAAGTCGGGCGTCTGACCCAGTTCCTTGACGGTAACCAGCATGCCCCCGAAAATTCCAATAAAGTTGGCCATGACGGTGAGTATCGGCAACGTAATCACGGTCGCCAGCAGGCGGGGAATCACGATGCGCTTGATGGGGTTGGTGCCCAGGGCGCGAATCGCGTCGATCTGCTGGGTTACGTTCATGGAGCCCACCTCGGCGGTGATGCCTGACCCGATTCGGGCCGCAACGAGGAGGCTGGTGAAGACGGGGCCCATCTCACGCACGAAGGCCAGCGCCAGCAGCTTGGGCACGTAAAGCTGGCCGCCGAATTTTTGCAGGCCATAGCCGAACTGCAAGGCCATGACGGATCCCGTAGCCAGCGCGGTTACCGCGACCAGCAGAAACGAGCGCACTCCAATGAGAAACATCTGCTCAATGGTGAGGTAAAAGTAAAAGGGTGGACGGATCAGCTCCCGCAGGCAGTCGAGCCCCAGTCCAAAAACCCCTCCGGCAAACTGAACGCTGCCCACGAACTGCGAGCCCAGGCGCCTAAAGTATTCGTCGGCTTTGGTTACTTTACTGAGCATGAAACCCTTTTAAGAAACGGTCGAAGGTTGGCGACAGCTGGTCGTAAACGGACGGCTTGGCGATAAACAGCAGATCGTAAGTACAGCCGCTTTTGCGCATGACGATGGCCCGTACGCGCACCGGCACGGCTTCGTCGGATTGGGATTGCCCGCTGGGTGCCCGCTGATTCATTGAAGCTTCGACGGTCGACTCCAGGCCCTTGGTGCCGTCCACCTGAATGTCTTGCGTAAGCACGGGCCCGCGCGTGTTGATGCCGAGAAGAAGATATTTTGAGAGCTCATCAAGCGAGGCATCGCGATATTCCTGGCACACACTATTGACTGAAATGATGGCGCCGCTTGCGTGGTGTTCAAATGCGAGATCGCCGGTGTCGTCTGGAGTTGGGCCTCTGGGGCCACTTTGCGGCTGATTTGCTTTGGTCTCGACTGCCACCAGTGTCAAAATGTGCCAGGCATGCTCTTTATCACGGTCAAGTCGTACTACCGTGTAATCATGACTCTTGTTGTCCACATGTTGATCACCCCCGAGAATCAGACTGCATCCGGGCATCACGGCGATAATGAGGAGAAGTGCTGATAAGAGCGTTGTGGTTCTCAGACGGGGCCCCCGGTTATGGTCTTATAACTGTAGGAAAGGGCAGGGAAATGGTCAACACATTGTCTTATGTGTCTGGTCGCCGCCCGGTTAAATTAACCTAATGCTCTACTTGAAGGGCAGAACTGAAAGTCGTCAAGACTTTGACTTTTTCGGGGTCAAAATGCCGTCGGAATTTGGGGGTAGGCAGAACTTTGGCGGAGCATTTTTATCCGGCGGAAAAATTATCCCATGATTTCAATCGGCAGATTTTGGCACACGACGTGCTTATGTAGTTGCTCGGGGGACGTAAATGCTAGGGGCCAAGGACGGCGGAAAGCATCTTAAAGAGTTGATCGCAACAACAGCCTGCTCACTGGTCGCAGTGAGCGCAGAGGCTGGGATCCAACTCAAGTCCTACCAGACCCATACCCATGTCGTGGTTTCAGTAGACCCCGACGTCACTTATAGCGTTGAGCCGGTTTTAACTGGCGGCAAAGTGACGGCGATCAAACTGACACTCAATAATATCAAGGACGATCTTGAAACTTTGACAACCAGCGTTGACGCCAGAACCGACAAGGTGATGGTTACAAAGTTTCAAACGGCAGACGGAAAAAAAGTGACTTACCAATTCATACTAACTGAGAAAGCAAAGGCGGCCGGAGTCGAGTTCTTCGATTACCGCAACAAGTCGCCCGCTGAAATTGCTCTCGATTACTGGACGAAGCCTCTGGCGGTAAAAGCCGAAGCTCCGGCTCTACGAAAGAAGCAGCTCAAAGCAGCCAGTCACAAGCTGCTGCCAGCCATCTCAAACGTCTTTGGCGGCTGCGGCCAGCCCCTGAACTTCTCTACCGAGGGCGTCGCCAACTACAAGGTTTATCACCGCGCGTTTGATTATCGCGCCTTCTTTAACCTGACCTCGGCCGACGTGGATTACAAGTATCCAACCGCAGCCGCAGCCGGCGCCAAGGAGCTGCAGCACTACCGTCTGGCGCTAAAGCTGTATAAGGAATCAAAGTTCGCTCTCGTACTGCGCACCGTCGAATTTTTCGATGCCCAGTATCCGAAATCGACCCTGCATAATGACCTGCGTTTTCTGAAGGCCAACACCTTCGTGCAGCTGTCCAAGCTGCTGAAGGCCGAAAGTTACCTGGATCAGGCCCTGGACATGTACCGCCGCATCGTGCTCGAGGAGTCTGACTCCGAACGCGGCCGTGCTTCGCTGGCCTTTCTGATTCAAGAGCTGATGAACAAGGGCGCGCCGGTTTTCGCGCTCGAGTACGCCTTGATGGGCGCCGACCAGAAGCCCGAAACTTACAAGAACGCCATGACCACCACCGTTTATCGCCTGGCCACGGCCGAAGCGCTGTACACGCTGGGTGAGTTCGACCGCGCCGAACGCGCTTATCAACGCGTGATGGACCAGTCCAACGCGATCAGCGTCGAAGGCGCCTTCCGAATTGGCGAGCTGCTTTCGGCCCGCAAGTTCTGGGAACGCGCCGCAATCTATTACGAAAAGGCGATTCGCCAGTTTCCGATGGAAGCCGGCCGCTTTCCGAGCGCCTTCTTTAATCTGGCCGAAGCCTACTTTCGCCTGGAACGTTACACTGACGCCGAACGTGCTTTTAAGGAGTTCGACAAACGTTTTCCCAGTGACGAGATTGCCTGGGCTGCACACCTTCGCCTGGCCGAGCTGGAGCAGCTCAAGATCAAGTCGCCTGACCCGAAAAAGCACGAGCTGATTGCAGGCCTTTACGAAGGCGTGGTGAATCGCCACCCTTATTCCGCCGGTGCCGTGATGGCTGAGCTGCGTCTGTCCCGCTGTTTCAAGGGTTTGCCGGCTGACGATCGTACGCGCGGCTTTTTCGAAAACTTCTTTGCGACACGCGATCTGAAGAGACTTGATGATGCGTTAGTCGATTCCAATGAGGCCGAGCAATGGCTGGACCTTTCGGAAGCCACCTTTTTTCTCAACAACGGCGATCCTCGCTCGGCCCTCAAACGTGCCGACGACTACCGCCTCAAGATTGCCAAGGTTGCACTTTCGGAATCATTCAAGAAGGTGTTCGCCCAGGCTACGGTTGATCTGGTCATCAAGCTGGCCAAGACTTCAAAAGAACAGTGTGGCATCGCGCACACGAGCGAGCAGGACGGCGTGGGCGCCTGTGCCAACGACAAAGAGCTGCTGGCCGTGGTTGAGCATTACGGTGACATCGCGATCAAGCCCGAGCCCCTTGCTTACGCCCTGGCAATCGCAAAGGCGCGGCTGGGTATTGGCGACATGAAGGGCCTGGCTGAGCAGCTGGCCGTGGTTGAACCCCGTCTGTCGTCAGCCGATGCCGACGATAAGGACTGGTACCACCTGCTTAAGGGCCGTACGCGCCGCCTGCTGGGCGAAAAGCCCGATCACGTGATTGGCGAGTTTACCCAGATGCGGGAAGATGGCCCCCTGGCCACCGATCGCTTTGAGGAGCTGGTGCAGTCGTCGTTGCATAAAGACGATTTAGCGGCGGCACTGGCCTATGACAATCGCTTGCTGGCCAAAGACCTGAGCCAGAAGCTGACCCTTGAACATCGCATGACGGCCGAAGTTCGCCGCATCGACACGCTGGCGCGCATGAAAAATGCAGCAGAAGCCGCGAAGGCCGCCAGCCGGGCCTTGTTACAGTACGGAACTCAGACTCAATTTCCTCAATTACTTGCGCGTGTCAGGGAACTGCGCGCGCAGGCGCTGTATGATTCAGGCGATTACAAAAACGCCGTGGAGGCCATGGATGAGATTCTCACCCAGGCTCCAAATCATCCGCGCCATACAGAATTCGAGTTCAAGCGGGGCATAGGACTGGCCAAGCTTGGACGCGAAAACGAAGCTTTCGAGACGTTCAAGAAGCTGGTGGATCCGGCCATTCCGAACGACGTCTGGAAGAAGTCGGCACAAGCAGAGCTGGACCAGCTTCAGTGGGAAAACAAAGTGCAAAACCTAATCAAAGATAAAGACAGGAGGTCTTCACAATGATCGATTTTCAGACCAATGATGGTAAGATGCGGGATATCGTTAAGCTTGCGGAAACGGTGGCAAACACCAAGTCGTCCGTTCTCATCCAGGGTGAGACGGGCACGGGCAAGGGCCTCATGGCCAAGTTCATTCACGAAAAGTCAGGCCGTGGTACGGCACCTTGCGTGACCGTGAACTGCGCTCAGCAGCCAGAGATGCTGCTCGAAACCGAGCTCTTCGGTTTTGAAAAGGGCGCCTTCGCCGGAACCGTCAGCGAAAAGCGCGGCAAGTTCGAGCAAGCCAACGGTGGCACGCTGATTCTTGACGACATTTCGGAACTTACCCCGAAGCTGCAGGCCAAGGTGCTTAGAACGCTCGAGACCGGAATGGTTGAGCGTATCGGCTCGAAGGGCGGAGTTGCGGTTGATGTTCGCATCATCGCAATCACGAACAAGAACATGGCCGACTGCGTATCGTCGGGCAAGTTCAGCGAAACGCTCTATTACAAGCTCAACAACGTCGCGATGATGATTCCGCCGTTGCGCGAACGTCTGGGCGACCTCAAGCTTCTCGTTTCGTCGATCATGGGCCGCGTCGCCACCCGTTCGGGCCGCCGCGTATCGGGCATCACGGAAGAATCCGTGCAGAAGCTGGCCACGCACAACTATCCAGGCAACCTGCGTGAACTCGAAGGCATCTTGGAGCGCGCGATGTTGAATGCGCAAGACGGCGTGATTCGCGCCACCGACGTCGCAGTCGGCGCCGCAGCTCAGCCACAGCATCAGGGCGCCGGCGCCCATTCGGTGGATTGGGAAGCAGAAGCACAGTGGGCCCCGGGCCGCACGTTGCAGGAAATCGAGCGCGCTGTCATTCTGAAGTCGCTCGCGTTCCACAACGGCAATCGCACGCATACCGCGCGCGAGCTGGGCATCAGCATCCGCACCTTGCGCAACAAGCTCAACGAATATCGCAAGGCTGGCATCAGCGTTTGATTTGATGTTTCTTTGATTTTGAAACCTGTCGAGGCCGACGTTTTTCGGGGAAGTTGCACCCCCGAGGGCGTCGGCTTTTTCAGTTCTGCTTGCGGTAAACGCGAGCCTCGCGCGCTTCAAAGCGGCAACCAAAGCGTTCCGGCCAGCTCGCGCTGGGGCGCATGACATAGATCGGGTGGGGAGTCAGGCTCGAGCTTCCGGAGTCTTCTTCGAAGAGAAGCTGCTGCTCGGAAGCCAGGCCGCGGACTGCTTCAAGTAGCTGGCCGTCCTTTATCGAGCTGCAGATATTATTGAAGCGATCGAGCTCGATGCGATCTTCGGTGCGGGAGATTGTGCACCAAAGAACGAAGAGAACTCCGGTGAGGACGGCGCCGAATTGGAGGCCCAGTTTAAAACGGTGGCGGATGCGGTTGCGCCTGAGTTCTTTGTAGGCTGCGATTTCGGCTAGGATTTCTTGGGGGGAGTACTTTTGGTCTTTGCGGTCCACTTTAACTTGTCGGAATGGTGACAAAATTCTTAAACAAACCAGTGACCCGGGACCTGTGAGCGGTGCTCGGTACCGGTGACTGTCCCGGTACCGGCCACGGTTGCACTTACTGCTTGTAGACCAGTTTGTAGACGCTTGCGGCAAGGTGATCGAGCTGGTCAGTGATTGCCTGGTCGCAGTTCAGGCCAATGCTTGAGCCGGCCCGCAGGAGTGGGTCTTTGAGGTGGGCTGGGGCTTTGGTTTTTGGCAGTCGCCGAGAGAATTTGAGTGCGAGATCGTAGCTTCGAAATTCTCTGAATGAGGAGCTTAAGCAGCGGCGGAATCAGGGGGCAGCTTCTCTGGCTACAGTTGAACGCATCAAAAAATTACCGGACGTCTGAAAGCGTGGAACGCACTACGTGCTTTGGACAGGTACAATATCCGCCAATAATCCCATGCAAGATTTCAAAAGAATAGCACTCATCACCGCAATTTGTGGGGTGACGATTCATTTTTCCAGTTCCGGATTATGCCGCTGTTTTCACTCTAACTTCAGCAATTAAATCTGCTGCTTCCACAAGTCTCAAGACGCGATCGATGGTTATTTTCTGCAGGCTTCCAGAAAGAATTCCGGTGACGGCACTTCTGGGAAGCCCAGAGCGCTTTGCAAGCTCTGAGTGGGTCAGTCCTTTTGATTTTGCAGCCTTTAAAATCGCATTAATGAGCTGTGCCTTGATACTGGCTTCCATCCCTCGCGCCGGTGTGACACCCAGTTTTCTTGATAGCTCCTTTGGGCTTGTTATTTTCATCGAAGAACCTCGCGTAATCGCCTTTTGGTGGTTTCAATATTCCGTGCTGGAGTCTGTTGAGCCTTTTTCGTGAAGGCGTGTAACAGGTGAATCCAGCCGGCCCCAGCTAAATAATAAATTATCCGATATATTCCTGAGCGGTCGCGAAACCTGAGTTCGTGTACTCCCTTGCCTATGCTCGGCATTGGCCTGGAGAGTGGCATGGAAATAGTGTGTCCGTGTTCAAGTCTGGCGATTGCGTCGGCAAGTTCTCCTCGAATGTCTTCTGGAAATGATTCGAGCTCTTTGCTGCAACTCCTGATGACGTTGAGCATTTCGTTACCAGTGTCTCATATATAAGACATTAATGCAAGGGCTGGGTTGAGGGGATTGGTTTGAAATGTTTCCCATGGTGTTTGGGTTTAGCAAGGCATGTGCCGGTATGGAGCTTAGAGTCCAAAGTCCAAAATGTGGCCAGCGAGTGGGGTTGGAATTGGGACTGGGATTGGGATTGGGATCGGGGATCAAGCCGATCGGCGCCGATATTACGCAATTGATCTTGGCTCATTCCGTGAAACCCAGCTATAGTAAATCCCAAATGGATTCCGCCAAGCTCGCCCAGCTAAAACAAGCCCTCGATCGCCTTCCCCGAATTCCTCTGGTCGAACAGCCAACCCCAGTCCGCAAGCTCGCCCGCGGCTTTCCCGGGCTCGAAGTCTGGCTCAAAGATGATTCTCATTCCCATCCCATCTACGGCGGCAACAAACCCCGCAAACTCGAATATCTCCTGGCCCGAATCAAAAATAAAAAGCAGTCGGTGGTCACGTTCGGCTTCGAGAGCAGTAATCATGCTCTTGCCTCGGTCTACCATTGCTCGCAGCACGGAATTCCCTGTCACCTCGTTTTAGTCCGCGGACCAGCGGGCCTGGCTCCCAGCGATGAAATTCTCAAAGAAAAGAAGCTCAAGCTGATGCAGAAGATAGCCGCAAGTATCGAGACCGTCGACAGCTACACGAAAGCCGCGCGAGTGGGCACGAAGAAATGGCTGCTGGGATTGGGCAAGATCAGGCTCATTCCACCCGGTGGCAGCAATGCTTTGGGTACTCTGGGCTATGTTCGTGCCGCGCTTGAATTGGCCGAGCAGATTGAGCGTGGCGAGCTGCCGATGCCCAAGGTAATCTTCGTTCCGCTGGGCACGGCGGGAACTGCGGTGGGTTTGGCCATTGGCCTTGCAGCCGTGGGACTGCCCATCAAAGTTATTGCCGTAAAAGTAGTGCCCGGAAAAATCAACGAGCTGCCTCGGCTGCGCTGGCTGGCGCGGCAGGTGGGCAAGCTCGTGCGCGAGCTTCCTCGCGAAAGCTTGATGCTGCTCAACCTCATCGTGGAAGGCAGCGAGCTGGGCGCGGGCTATGGCATCCCCACCAAAGACGGGCTGCGGGCCGTGGAGCGCTGGGCAAAAGATGAGAGCGTAACCCTTGAGCCGACTTACACGGGTAAGGCTGCGGCCGTGCTTGAGCGCTACGCGGGCGATGGAGAAAATCTCATGCCCATGCTCTTCTGGCTAACCTACAGCGAGTACCGCGGTCAGTAGCCCTGATTTTTCTCGATGTATTTTTGCTGGGGATCGAAGTACAGCGGCACGCTTGGTGTTGGCGCGTCCGGACATTCCGCAATCACTTCGTAACCCACAAGCTGCTCGTCTTCACTGCTGATCACGAGGCCGTAGTAGGTGCGGCCCGGGCAGTCGTCGGTGTTCACGTTTTCGGTGAGCCACTGATTGATGCCCTTGAGGCGAGCCGCGTTTTTCGCGGAAATTTGAATCTTTGATAATTCCGAAGCCTGAACCCCAGTCACGAGCAAAAGGGCCAAGCTCATGAGCAAAATGCTTCTCATAAACTCTTCTCTCCTAAACAGATTTTATTTTATGTTGTGAGAGCCGAAAAATTCACCAGGTGGTAAAAAGTGCTCTCCCCGAAACTCTGGGGTTTTTAGGATAGATTTTTTATAGTCCTAGATTTCAGTCTTCGCAAGCAGATCGAGATAGATTTTTTCGAGCCGGTGCGTCAAACCTCTGGCCTCGAACTGGGCCAGGGCGCGGGCCTCGGCGCGGGCCGACAGCTCGGAGCGCACGAGACGATCGGTTTTCAGCAGTGCCAGCTTGGCGGCGTAGTCCTGCCAGTCGTCTTGCGCGCAGACAAAGCCTGCGTCGCCAATGACTTCGCTTTGGGCATTCATGAACGGCGTGAGATGCGAGATTACGGGAGTGCCATGAATCATGGCCTCGGCGATGTTGCAGCCAAAGGTTTCGCCGTCGCGACGCGCGTGGGCCAGAACGTCGATCGTGTTGTAGAACTTGGAAAGGAATACGTCGTCCGCCCGCGGTGGCAAGGTGATGAAGTTTCTCAGATTCAGCGCGCGCGCCTGGCGCAGCATGTTTTCGGGCGGCGAGAGCGCCAGAAAATAAGTATTGGCGTCTTCGATCTGGCGATAGGCGCGCAGGCCGATGGGGTCATGAATGCCAGGGTCGGCACGGCCGACCCGACCCACGACAAAAGCATTTTCTGGAATACGCAGCTCCGAGCGCAGCGTGGACTGCGTGCAGGGAACCTCGATGGGGTTGTAGAGCACGTCGGCCCGAGGGTCTGTTAAGGCCCACTGCGCGCGGTTTTCGAGCAGCCAGCGCGAAACGAACAGTATTTTTTTAACATGCTGGTGCGCGGGCGCCGGGTTTTGCTTCTCGAAGGGGTTGGTCGTTACCGTAACGGGAATGCGGGACATGACCATTTCATCGGAGGTCGGCGGCTCGGCGTTTCCCGAATAGTGGACGTGCAGAACATCTGGATTCAGCTTGAGCAACGTCTGGCGAAGGCTGGCGTCGTTGGAAGCAAAAAAAACATGATCGCTGCCCAGAATGCGCTCAAAGTTATCCGCGCGTACATTCATTGAGGCCCAGAGCAGTTTCTTGCCGCGCGCGGGCCGCAGGCCAAGGCGGGCTCCCACCTCGACGCGCAGGCGGGTCGCCATCTTCACGCGGTGGATGCGCGAGACGACAAAGACCTCGAACCGGCTGCGGTCCAGGTACTTGCAAAAGATCTCCATGGTGCGCTCGGTGCCGCCGATACTCAGCTGATTGCAGTAATGAACGACACGGATTTTCTTTGGGCTGGGATTCACTCCCTTACTATAGACGCCGCTAGGAGCGCGAACAAGCGTCTCAAATACCTTATTAATTCAGTCGGTTAAAAAATAAGAAATTAAAGTGTTCCCGGAACCCGTCCGATCCATCTCACAAGAACAAGCACGGAGATATATCGCTTGTTAAGGCATGGATTGCCGAAATCATACTTCACTGGACGAAGTGAGCCCATCAAACACGGAAGGGGTAGGGTATGGGGTTTCGGAT
>JBBRLF010000100.1:0-14526 GCA_038231515.1 candidate division WWE3 bacterium | reverse complement strand
TGTTTCCGGAAGGCGAGTACGGCAACTTTAAACCTTCGACCGAGCGATATCGACTTCAAGAGTTCAAGCGCGGATTTGTCCGGATGGCGATTCAGCGACAGTGCCCGATCATTCCAACGCTCGTTATCGGCGCCGAAGAAACGCATATCAATCTGGCCACCTTGAAATTCACCAAATATCTCAAAGGCCAGATCATTCCCATCCCTCTCAATATCCTGCCGCTGCCTGCGAAGTGGAAAATCAAATTTCTGGATCCGGTATACCTGACGGGTTACACGGCGAAAGACGCCGAAAACAGTGATCTCGTGCACAAGATTGCACTCGAGATACAGGAGAAGATGCAGACGGCCATTGATGTGGAGTTGAAAAAGCGGAAGTGGATCTATTTCAAGCCGCCGGCAGAGACGGGTTGAAGTCAGTTGAGCTCGTCGGGCGCAGTGCAGCCCGGGCAGGCAGGTGCGATGTCTTTGGCCATCATTTTCCAGAGCCTGCCGACACCCTTTTTCATCTGCGTGCTGATCACCCCGGAAAGGGCAAGACAAAGCAGGACCGCCAGCATGTACTCGACCATGGCCTGACCCCTTCTTCGTTGCTTCATATCCTCAATTGTAGTTAGATGTTATGAAGAATCACCATGCAGAAAGTCATAATCGCCACCGTTGCCGTTGTTTTGCTTCTCGGAGGGGTTGTTATTGCCTACCGATTTGATCGGATAAAGACGGGCGATTCCACGGTGGCGGCTGCGCAAAAAGACCTTCCGGCAGATGTGCAACTCACCGACTTCTCATCCAAAAAACCCGTTACCTTGAAAAAATACGCCGGTAAGGTGGTGCTGGTGAACTTTTGGGCAACCTGGTGCGAAGCCTGTATGGCTGAAATGCCCAGTATCCAAAAGCTTTATGACCAGCTCAAGGGCGAGGGCTTTCTGGTTGTGGCCATCAATGTCGATGAGCATCCGGAGAAAGTTGTTCCGCGCGTGATCAGCGAGCTGCATCTGACTTTTCCGATTTTCACCGAAATCGATGGCGGCATGAGCAAAGTTTTCGACGTGGTGGCTATTCCGTTCAGCGTCGTTGCCGACCGAAATCATAAAATCAGCTGGAGTGAGTCTGGCGAGCGCGACTGGGGTTCGGCCGATACGATTCGCGATATAAGGAAACTGCTCAAGCCGATATGACCTTGCCGCTATTCATCCATAAGAACAACCGTGTTCTCATGGCTTTGCTGTCCGGGGTGGCATTTTTCTTCGGCTATTCAATCCCGAATCACTTTCACCTTTACCCGCCGCAGCAGCTGCATCTCACCGCATTTGATCGCGCAGTGCCGCTGATGCCGTGGACTATCTTCGTTTATACGAGCGAGTATTGGCTTTTTATCAGCGCTTACTTTCTCTTTCGCGACGAGCTGACGCGCAACAAGTACATCTGGTCTTACTTTGGCGTGCTTTTTTTCGGAGCGCTGTTCTTCGTGTTTTTTCCCACGACCTATCCGCGGGGCGATTATCCATTGCCGGCTGACATTCATCCGTTGGTATATCGCATCTTTCAGGCCGTGCGCGAGGCCGATGATCCGAGCAACTGTTTTCCCTCCATGCATGTGACGTGCTGCTATCTTACGGCCTTCGCCTTTTTACCCAAGAGCGAGTCACGCACTAATTTTTGGATCTACTTCGTCTGGTCCACGCTGATCGCCATGTCGACGCTTCCGACAAAGCAACATTACCTGGTCGATGTCATGGGTGGGCTGGCGCTTTCGATATCCGGCTACTGGGTTTTCTTTCGCAAGGTGAAGTACGTGCCGCTTACAGCACTGCTTCGCATAGCGCGGGGTGAGCGATCTGCGCGATAAGCGCCTGATAGCTGGCACAGTTGAAGATCGCTATGCGGGGCTTGCCGCCTATACGCAATGAGCCGTGTGCGGAGTGCAGGCCCAGGGCGCGTGCACCGCCATAAGTCGCGGCGGCAAAGGCTTCGGGCATCGTAAAGCCCATTTGCAGACAGGCCAGCGACATGACAAACGGCAGATGGAGGCAGGGGGCGGTGCCAGGATTAAAATCCGTTGCCAACGCAAAGCAGATACCGGCCTTTCGCATGCGAGCCACCGGTGCATAACCCAGCCCCAGATAGAAGGCGGTTACCGGCAGCAGCACCGCGACTATTCCGCGTTTCGCCATCGCGTGAATCCCTTTGTCATCGACTTTAAGAAGGTGGTCGGCAGACAACGCTCCCAGCTCAGCAGCCAGTGCGGCGCCCCCGGTGTTGGCCAGCTCATCGGCATGCAACTTGATCTCGAGGCCAAGGCTTGCGGCGGTCTTCAATATGCGCCGGGTTTGCTTGAGGTCGAAATAGCCTTCATCAAAAAAAACATCGCAGGCATCAGCGAGCTTCTCGCGAGCCACCTCGGGCAGCATCTTATCCACAACTTCATCCACATATGCATCGCGCTCGGCTGGCGTTTTGGCGTTGGCCGGAAAGGCATGGGCGCCAAGAAACGTGGATTGAATCGTAAGCTTGCCACGGAACTCGCGTTTGAGCTTGGCTGCTACGCGCAGCAGCTTGCGTTCGGTGGGCCAATCCAAGCCGTAGCCCGACTTCATCTCGAGCACGCCGACTCCTACGCTTAGCGCTGCCAGAACACGTTCGCGCGCCGATCGATAAAGCTCAGCCTCGGTGGCCTCACGCGTGGCCTTTACCGAGCTGACAATGCCGCCACCGGCAGCCGCGATCTGTTGATAGGTAGCGCCCTCGAGGCGCAGCGCCAGCTCGCCATGGCGGCTTCCACCAAAAACCAGATGCGTGTGACAGTCGGTCAGGGCCGGCGTCAGTATTTTTCCCTTGAGCCGCAGGCGACGCGCGCCTTTGGCGATCTTGGGTGGAATCTTGCGAGTCTCACCCATCCAGGTGATGCCTTTAACGGTATCCCACAGCAATGCCCCCTCGCGAATGATGCCCAGGTCGGCTTCGTTGACTCCCACGCCGCCCTTGCGCACAACACCCTTGTTGGTTACGAGTTCTGCGATATCGGTATAAAGTATGCGTGCCATTGTAAGTTACTCCGCAAACGGAATCTGAAAGCGCCGGGGTTTGGTGGACTCGTAAAAATCTTCAGCCTCATCATAGGTCGCATCAAGATGACGAATGACGCCCATGGCAGGATCAGAGTTCAGCACGCGGGCGATGCGAACAGCCGCCTCGGGCGTACCATCGGCCACGATAACCATGCCCGCGTGAATCGAATAACCCATGCCCACGCCACCGCCATGGTGCACGCTGACCCACGAAGCCCCGTTCACCGAGTTGATGAGCGCGTTGAGAATGGGCCAGTCGGCCACGGCGTCGCTGCCGTCCTTCATGGCTTCAGTTTCACGATTGGGCGAAGCTACCGAGCCACAGTCCAGATGATCGCGACCGATGACGATCGGACCTTTCACCTTTCCTTGCGCGACCAGCTCGTTAAATTTCAATCCTGCTTTTTCGCGTTCGCCATAGCCCAGCCAGCAAATTCGCGCGGGCAAACCTTGAAACTGAATGCGTTCTTCGGCCATTTTCATCCAGCGAGCCAGTGGCTTGTTATCCGGAAACAGCTCCAGGATTGCCTGGTCAGTTACGCGTATGTCTTCGGGGTCACCCGACAGCGCCACCCAGCGAAATGGGCCCTTGCCCTCGCAGAAAAGCGGACGAATGTAAGCGGGCACAAAGCCCGGAAACGTAAAGGCGTTTTTATGACCCGCGCGCTCAGCCTGGCCGCGCAGGTTGTTGCCATAGTCAAAAACGTGAGTGCCGCGCTTTTGAAATTCCTGCATCACCTCGACGTGCTTGACCATCGTGGCCAGACTGCGCTTGATATACTCTTGAGGATTGGACTTTCGCAGCTCGTGCGCCTCACCCAGCGACATCTTTTCAGGATAGTAGCCGGTAAGCTCGTCATGGGCCGACGTCTGGTCGGTCAGCAGATCCACCTTGACCCTGCGATCGAAAAGAATGCGCAGCGTTTCGCTGGCATTACCTTGCACGCCCACCGAGAGTGCGCGCTTTTCTTTAACCGCGTTGGCGCACAGGTGCAGCGCCTCATCGAGCGACTCCGCATAGCAATCCAGATAACGGGTTTGAACGCGCCGTTGAATGCGATCGGTCTGCATCTCGATGCCCAGAAAAACACCGCCGGCCATCGTCACGGCCAGGGGCTGAGCGCCACCCATGCCGCCAAGACCCGCCGACACGACCAGCTTTCCGGCAAGGTCGGATTGAAAATGTTTCTGGCCCGCGGCAACGAACGTCTCGTAAGTGCCCTGCAAAATACCTTGAGTGCCGATGTAGATCCAGCTGCCGGCCGTCATCTGGCCGTACATCATTAGACCTTTCGCATCGAGCTCGCGAAACTTTTCCCAGGTGGCCCAGTGAGGTACGAGCATCGAGTTGCTCAGCAGCACGCGCGGAGCATCGCGATGCGAGGGAATAACCGCTACGGGCTTTCCGCTTTGGATGAGCAGGGTCTCATCGTCTTTCAGATTCCTGAGCTCTTCGACAATCTTGTCATAGCAGGCCCAGTTGCGGGCAGCCTTACCGATGCCGCCGTAAACAACGAGATCTTCCGGCCGTTCGGCGACATCGGGATCAAGATTGTTCATCAGCATGCGCATGGCCGCTTCCTGAACCCAGCCCTTGCAGCTCAACTCGCGCCCGCGGGGCGCCCGAATCGTTCGTTTCATATCCTTATTGAGTAAGCTTTCGAGGCCGATCGATCAAGGCCGAATTTTGGCGTGGAAAGGGGTGGGATTGAGAGAGGGGAGATCAGAGGATCAGTTCAATGGTGGAGAGTGGAGTAGAGTTTGGGGATTGAGAAATTGTGGCACAATTCTGGCTTATGGCTGGTTCCATGCTCAAAGACTTTCGGGCTTTTCAGCCCTCAATCTGGCGGAATCTTCTAGTAAAAGAACGACTAAGGACCGGATTCGTTTCTTTACCATGGCGTTAGGTTCAGTTCGCGAATGTGAAGCCATACTAGAGCTTGAGAATATTGAGGACGCAAAGGCCAAAGAACTACTTAATCAACTGGGAGCCATTTTGTTCAAGCTCTGTCAGGTCCTAAAATAAGCCGCAGCCGATCTTTAAACTCTACTCCACTCTCCACCATTGAACTGATCCTCTGATCTTCCGTCTTCCCCCGAGCTAGATCAACAGCTCGCCCTGCCGCATCAGCTCAGCAATGGCAGCCATGTCGATGTAAAAGGCGCGGTCCTCGTCCACGGGGCGCACACGCTTGCGAATGGTGCGGTAAGCACGGTCAACATGCTTCGACGCCCGCAAAGGTTTGCGGAACTCGAGTCCCTGCGAAGCGCCGAAAAATTCCATCGCAATCACGTTCCAGGTGTTTTCGACCACGGTGCGCGCTTTGCGAGCCGCAATCGTGCCCATGCTGACGTGGTCTTCTTTGTCGGCCGAGGTTGGAATGGAGTCAACGCTTGCCGGATGGCAGAGCACCTTGTTTTCGCTCACTAGCGAAGCTGCCGCGACCTGCACGATCATGAACCCGGAGTTCAGGCCGCCTTCTTTGGCGAGAAACGCGGGAAGATCGGATAAGGCCGGGTTGATGAGTTTTTCCAGGCGGCGCTCGGAAATATTGGCGAGCTCAGCCACGGCGATGCAAAGCTGGTCCATGGCGATTGCGACGTACTCGCCGTGAAAGTTGCCGCCATTAACGATCTTGCCGGTTTTTCCCTTCACAAATACGAGTGGATTGTCGGTGACGCTGTTGACCTCGGTTTCGAGTATCGTGCGCACGTGTCTGAGCGAGTCGCGCACGATGCCGTGCACTTGGGGAATGCAGCGCAGGCTGTAGGGGTCTTGCACCTTGTCGCAGTTGATGTGACTTTTCATGATCTGCGAGTCGGCCAGCAGCCGGCGCATGTGCGCGGCCACCTCGATCTGACCTTCGTGCGGACGAATGCGTTGAATGTCGGCGTCAAAGGGCGCGGCCGAACCGGCCAGGGCTTCGATGGTCATGGCGCCCGCAAGATCGGCCATGTAGGCCAGGGCATCTGCGCGAAGAAAGGTAAGCGTGCCAATCGCCGTCATGATTTGCGTGCCGTTGATGAGTGACAGGCCTTCTTTGGCCTGTACCTTGTATGGCTTGAGCCCAGCCTTGGCCATCGCTTTGGCGCCCGTCAGGAGCTTGCCCTTGTAATAGGCCCGGCCTTCACCAATCAGCACCAGCGCCAGATGAGCCAGCGGGGCGAGGTCGCCACAGGCGCCTACACTACCCTGCTCGGGAATCCACGGATGCACGCCTTTGTTGAGCATGGCCAGCAAGGCTTCGACCAGCGCTAGTGACGCCCGAATGCCCGGCCGCCAGCGTGTTCGCGCGCAGCAGAATCGAAGCGCGGACCTCGGGAATCGAGAGTGGCGCGCCGATACCCACGGCATGCGACCGCAGCAGATTGACTTGCAGGCGATCAAGCTTGTCGTCGTCCACGCGCACCTTGCTCAGCAAGCCGAAGCCCGTATTCACGCCATAGATCGGCTCTTTGCCGCCCAGCTTGGACTCGATAAATTTTCGAGACTGCTGCATCTTGGCGCGGGCTTTGGGCGCAAGCGTTACTGGAATTTTGTGGTCGATGTCATATGCGACAACGGCGATGTCTTCGAGCGTGAGTGACTGGCCATCGATAAAAAGTTTTTTCATAGCTTGGAGCGAATCTTTTGAATGGCAGTTTCGTAGTTGTCGGCTTTGAAGATAGCAGAGCCCGCGACGAAGACGTCGCAGCCGGCTTTGGCTACAGCGGCAGCCGTGGCTTCGGTGATTCCACCGTCGGCTTCGATCAGAAAATCGAGACCGCGCTCCTGGCGCCACAGACTGAGCTTCCGAATTTTATCCAGGCAGCTCTCGATGAATTTTTGGCCCCCGAAGCCCGGATTGACGGTCATGACCAGAACCAGGTCGAGGTGCGGAAGAATATCGATGAGCAGCTCGGTGGGCGTTGACGGATTGATCGAGACGCCGGCTTTGGCGCCCAGATCGCGAATGCGCGATACCGTGCGATGCAGGTGTCTGGACACTTCCTGGTGCACGGTTACAATTTTGGCGCCGGCTTTTACGAAGTCTTCGAGATAATCGTCGGGATTGGTAATCATCAGATGCACGTCAAGCGGCAGCTTGGTGTGCTTTTTGACGGCCTCGACCACCACGGGCCCTATCGTGATATTGGGCACGAAATGGCCGTCCATGACGTCGACGTGAATCCAGTCGGCGCCGGCCTTGTCGACGGCACGCACCTCTTCGCCAAGGGCGGCAAAGTCAGCGCTCAGAATCGACGGCGCAATCAATTTTCCAGTCTTGCTCATTTCTTGTTCTCGACCCAATTCTCGGTTTTTGCCACGTGTTTTTCTTCTTCCTTGGGTGGGGCCGCCTGCTCAAAGCCAAAGCTGGCGTTGTGCAGGCCATTTAGAAATTCCTGAATCTCCATGGGGCGGCGGCCCTCGGGCTGCACGCGCAGAAGCTCGATCCAGCCGTCGGCGCAACGCACCCACAGGCCACCGGCCTGGGTAAAAATATCGCCAATGGCAATCGTATCGGGTGCGCCCGAGACGTTGGAATGAAAACGGGCTTTCAGAATTTTCAACGTGCCGCGGGTGGAGCGGCCGAAAGTTCCCGGCCAGGGGTCGAACGCGCGAATCTGCGCCGTAATTTCGTGACCCGGCTTATCCCATTGAATGAGGCCATTTTCTTTTTTGATCAGCGGAGCGAACGACACCAGCGACTCGTCCTGCTCCTTTTCGGTCTGCTTGCCTTCGCGCAGCTGTTCGAGGGTTTCCACGAGCAGACCGCCTCCGAGTACCGCCAGCGCGTCGTGCAGCTCGGCGGCAGTCATCTCGGCCGCAATGGGAATGCTCTTTTGCAGCAAAACCGGTCCGGCATCCATCTTTGGCACGAGCTTCATCGTGGACACGCCAGATTCCTTTTCGCCTTTCCAGATGGCGTATTGAATCGGCGCGGCCCCTCGGTACTTGGGCAGCAAGGACGAGTGAACATTGATACAGCCAAGCCGTGGTGTACTAAGTATGGCCCGGCTGAGAAATTGGGCATAAGCCACCACGATGACAACGTCGGCCATCTGATCGGCGAGCTTGCGCTTTTCGTCGGCATCGTTGATGTCTTCGGGCTGCAAAATCGTAATTCCCAGCTCACGAGCCAGAAGCTTGATGGGTGGCTCGGTCACTTTCTGGCCGCGGCCAGCCGGCCGGTCAGGCTGAGTGTAGACCGCCAGGATTTTTACCAGATCCGGACGAGCCGCCAGTGCTCGCAGCGACGGAACTGCAAAGTCCGGGGTTCCCATGAATACTACGCGTAGTGGTCCTGCCATGCTCAGAGCTCCACGTGAAAGCGCGAGCGCTCGAATTCCGAGCCGCGCTCTTTCTTGATTTTTCCCTTGATGATTCCCCGCTTGGCGATGCTCAAGCGATCTATGAAAAGCTTACCATCAAGATGATCGATTTCATGTTGTATCGCAATGGCCAGCAGCCCTTCGGCCTCCAAGGTGTGTTCTTTTCCTTTTAGGTCCTGGTACTTCACCGTCAGCTTTTCGAAGCGTTTCACTTCTTCTGAAAAACCGGGCACAGAGAGGCAGCCCTCTTTGAACAGCACTTCGACGCTTTTCTTTTGAATTACCGGGTTCACAAAGATGCGCGGGTTTTGCTCGACCGGACGACGCACGCTGTCGTCGTCGTCTTCATCGCCTTCAATATGATAGTCCACGTCGATAACGGCGAGTCGCTGAAGGACTCCAACCTGATTTGCGGCCAAGCCAACGCCAGGCGCGTCATACATCGTCTCGAACATGTCTAGCGACAGGCTCTCAAGCGCCGCGTCAAAAGTTCCCACTTCTTCCGCACGCTGCTTCAGTATCGGGTTTGGAAATGTGACGATCTTGAGGATTGCCATAGAGTTGATTTAAGCCGTCCGCCCCTTCAAAACAAGCACTATTGCCGCAGCAAAAAACAATGCACAGGGGCCCCAGACGGCAGCCCAAGGCGCAAAGGCCCCCGATTTGCCCAGTGAAAGGCTAAGGCTAAACAGCAGCCAGTAGCTGCCGATCCAGCCAATACAGATGGCCAGGTCCTTACCCAGGCCGCCCTGACGCTTTGGACGTACGGAGTAGGGAATCGCCAGCAGTCCCATGATTAGAGGAATGAAGGAAACGGCGATGCGCGAATGAAAGTCGACCTCATAGTTCTTGGTGTTCAGGCCGGCTTCTTTGTTGCGTTTGATGAAGGTACGAAGCTCTTTTAGACGCAGCGTGTCCACCTGGTGCTCGATTTCGAGAAAGTCCTTCGGCGTTTCTGGAAGCGTTAGCCGCTTTTCGCCAAAATGCTTGCTGAGCGGAAAAGACTGACCTTCCGGAAAGACGGTGAGCATGCCGTCGCGCAGGTCCCACTCATTCTTTTCGCCATCGTAGTGGGCGGTTTGAGCCTCGATGTGCTGTACGAGGTGAAAACGGTTGTCGAAAAGGTAAATGCCGATGCCGTGAATCGTGCTGGTGGCCTTGTCGTAGACCCGTAGATTATAAATGTAGTTCTTGCTGCGGTACCAGATTTTGCTGGTTTTGATGTCGACCGTGAAGTCTGGCCGCTTCATGATCTCTTTCCAGTAAAAGGACGTACGCTTTCGGGCCATGGGTGGCACGACCCGGTCGTAGGTAACCAGGGTCAGGCAACAGGCGATAAAGATGGCGCCGAAAATGAGCAGCGACACATGGCCCAGCCCGATGCCCGAGGCGTGAATTGCGGTTAGCTCGTTCTTGCGATTGAGGGTCGATAAGGTAACCGCGGTGGCCAGCATGGCCGCTGGTGGCACCATCTGACAGATAATCATGGGCAGCTGATATGCGCCGTATTTGAGCAGCATTAAGGGGGTGACGTCGGCGTCCCAGACGCCGCGCAGATAGTCGGCGATAAAGAACACCGCGGCCAGCACGGAGACTGCGATCAGAAAATTGCGGATAAACTCCGAAAGGATGTAGCGGTCTAAAAGTCGCATTGGGGCTTCCTTGTTCTGCTCTTATCCAAGATACCCCAGACGGCCCGTTGACCGCATCACGTATCTACGTTATCGTTGCCGCCTATGGTCGAAGAGACGCCCCCACCTGAAAAGCCGGCCCCGACTCCGAGCAGTCATCGGAAACAGTGGATTATCGAGAACGTAAAGTCGTTCGGGATAGCCATAATTCTAGTGCTTATCATTCGTTCGAGCATTGTCGAGGCGTTCAAGATTCCGTCGGGCAGCATGATTCCCACGCTGATGGTGGGCGATCACATCTTCGTCAATAAGTTCGCTTATGGCCTGAAAGTACCGTTCAGTGACTTTTTCACGGACACGCCCCTGTTTATCGTCGATCGTGCGGCACCTTCGCGGGGCGATATTATCGTGTTCAAGTATCCAAAAGACGAATCGTTTTATTACATCAAGCGCGTGATTGGCGTGCCCAAGGACGTCATTCGTATTCGCGAAAAGGTCGTTTACATCAACGACAAGCCGCTAGAACGTACGCCAGCCAACCGGCCGGACATCATCGCTGGGCTTGAAGACAGCAAGTACGACAAGACCACGCTTGAGCTCTTCAACGAGCTCAATCCGACCAGCAATGGCAAGCATCTGGTGATGCTCGACAAGGCCAGCTACATCAACGAAAGTTATGGCCCGATCACGGTTCCCGAAGGGCATCTGTTTGTCATGGGCGATAACCGCGACTTCAGCAATGACTCGCGGTTCTGGGGCTTCGTGCCTTATAAGAACGTGCGCGGCAAAGCGATGGTGGTTTGGCTGTCGCTCTGGATTGATTTCCAGGACTCGCAGTACTACTTCCGCCCTTCCCGTATCGGCACGTTGCTTCGGTAAGTCAGCTCGGCGATCGGCTTGCCGGTAGCAGTGGGCATTTCGACGCCCAAAAGCTTGGCAATGGTGGGCGCCAGGTTCAAATGCGTATACGGAGTTTTTACGTTGGCGGGCTTGAGCCCGGGCCCAACTGCCAGCGCGAAGATATCCGTGCAGCCCGAGCAGAGCGTGGGCTTTTTGTGAATGGTGCGGCACTCGCCGTGCCCACCCCAGAATTTGGCGCTCGGGTAATTGTCGCGGCCATGGTCGGTGGTTACGAGCAGCGTCGTGTTGTCCTTGTAAAACGGGTCTGCCTGAAGCAAGCGCCAGATGCGCCCCACGTAGTAGTCTTCCTCGTGCAATGACTTATGATAGTTGAAAATGCCGTAGTCCAGCCCCAGCTTTTCCTGGGCGTCTTCGTGCAGGTGCGCCTCTTCGTCGGCGTCGACAAGATGTACGAAGATGAAACGCGGGTGTCGCTTGGGCACCTCGGAAGCGAATTCAAAAAATGTATCCATGTCACTGCGGGAATCTTTGAAAACCTCGGGCTTGAGATACCTGGCCTGGCCCAGTCCCCGCTTCCAGCCGCAGCTGCGATAAAAGTCAGCCGTGCCCGCGACCTCGCAGATCGCCGACCAGGAGGCGTGAATGGCAAGATCGTTGTAGCTCAGATGCAGCCCTTCGAAGAGTACGTCGAAGATGGTTGGAAAAAAGCTGTGCCGATCGGGCTCGGGCGTGGCGTTACCGATGATCTTTTCCTGCCGGCGTCCCGCAAAGATGTCGGCGTAGGCCGGAAAGCTTACGCCCACGGGGTTACTGATCTTGAAATCAGAAAAGAACATGCCCTTCTTTCGCAGCTCGGTCAGATTCGGCAAGAGCTCGGCCGTACGTACGGGCCGGCCCTCGTCGTCGGTGGCCTTGTTTGCGATTTCCAGGCCGCGCACGCCGTCGAGCACGATCAGTACGACGTTGGGCTGGGCACTCTGGGCAGCCAGGCTGGTAAAGAGCACTGCGCACAAGGCGAGCAAAGTCATGCTTGCTTCTGAAAGGCCCGAATTGCCGCCGTCAGGGGTTTGAGCAGCACGCGGGTTAGTGCGCGCGCCGGCGCCACGTACAGCAGCGCACGTGCGACCGGAGGACTGATGCGGTAGTAAAAGGCGATGAACGCCCGGCCCGGGGCCCAAGGCAGGAGCCTCTGATCGCGGAACTGCTGCAACACCGCCACCTCGGGCGACAGCGGCCCGAAGACCGCGCTGGCGATGAAACATTTTGTCAGCGTATTGCGCAGCAGCCGGTGGGTGTTTTTGAAGTCTTCCTTGTTGGTGCACTTGTCCGAGGCGATGTATCTGCGCATGGCTTCCGAGGCCAGAATCACGTGGGGACGCCCCGCTGAAAACTCATAAAATTTGTTCAGCGAGAGACGCAGATCGAGCTGCTTGCCTTTGATGCGGTCGTAGATTTTTGCAAGGTCCCAGTAGATACCCGAGATGAGCAGCAGCTCCCCGGCTTCTTTTTTCGCATCAAATATCGAGGGGCGCAGGCCACCAGCAGGCACGCTGTGGTGGTGCTCAAGAATCGCGAGATATTCCCGGAAGGTATGCAGAGCTTCGCCGAACTTCGCGTCTTCGTACTGCGCCATGCCCTTGCGCGCAATTGCGATGCGCTTGCGCCACGACTCGCGCTGGCGCTGGGCCTGTTGCTTGTCGAATGCCTCTTGAATGGTCTTGCGCACCTTGCTTGAAAAACGCTTCGAAGCGCATTTCTCGCAGATAAGCATGCCGTTAACCTCCTTGAGGTTAACGTCAACGGCATGGCAGGCAGGACAGTCGCCTTTTTCTGAAAAATCTGCTGGATCGGAACTCTCGGCCATACGTAAGCCTATTATAAGGTTGTGACGGGATCGACATCAATGAATCTGACGCCTTCTTTGCGCAAGGTTTTGATTACGGCATTCAGAGCGGAAGATTTTTCCGACTTCACCAGAATCTGCCAGCGAAACTGATTGGCAATACGGGCGATCGAGGCGGCCGCAGGGCCCAGGTAGGAGAAGCCACGGGCGTCGGGATCAAGATGGTCCAGCAGCGCACGCACGCGATCGGCCTGCTCGTGGGCGCGTTCCTCTTTAAGATCGCGGAACTCGAGTTGCGCCATGCGAGAAAACGGTGGATAGCCAAACTGCTGACGGTATTCGATTTCGGTTTTGTAAAAGGCTCCGTAATCCTGGTTGGCTGCAGCCTGAATTACGTAATGGTCGGGCAGCAGCGTTTGGAGAATAACGCGACCGGGCTTGTCGCCGCGTCCGGCACGCCCGGAAACCTGAGCCAGCAGTTGAAAGGTGCGCTCGCCCGCGCGAAAGTCGGGCAGGTGCAAATTCAGGTCGGCCAGTACCACGCCTACCAGGGTGACGTTTGGAAAGTCGTGTCCCTTGGCCAGCATCTGGGTGCCGACGAGAATTTGAATTTCGCCGGTTCTAAACGCGTCAAGCGTGGTCTCGAGTTTCTTGACCGTATCCGCGGTATCGGCGTCAAGACGTGCGACGCGGGCATGGGGAAACAGCCGTTTTACCTCGTCCTCGATGAGCTCGGTGCCCATGCCCATTAGCTTTATCTCGTAGCCTTTGCATTTCGCGCACTGCTCTACGGCCTCCAGGTGCAGGCCACAGTAATGGCAGCGCATTTCGCGCGCGCGCTGATAGTACGTCATGGAAACACTGCAGTTCAGGCACTTCGGCACTTCGCCGCAGTCGCCGCAGATGACGAAACTTGCGAAGCCCTTTCGATTCACGAAGATCATCGCCTGCTCTTTGCGCAGCAGCACCTCGGCCAGGGCCTCACGCAGCGAGCGGCCAAGCAGCAGGCGTGCTTCTTTCGAACCGTGGAGCGCCTCTTTGTATTCGGTTTTTAAGTCCACCACCTGCATCGAGGGCATGGGGCGCGCTGCCGGACGCGTGCGCAGCAGCAGCAGTTCGTGTTTACCTTTTTCCGCGGCATGAAAAGTTTCGATAGCTGGGGTGGCCGAGCCTAAAATGGCAGTGGCACCGTGCTGGCGCGCGCGCACCAGCGCCAGATCGCGGGCGCTATAGCGCAGCCGATCTTCCTGCTTGTACGAGGGTTCGTGCTCTTCATCCACCACGATCAGGCCGATGTCTCCGAGCGGCGCAAACACTGCCGAACGTGCACCCACCACCACCTTGCGGGTGCCATTCAGGATGTCCCACCAGAACTCGCGCCTTACCTTTTCAGTAAGACCGGAATGCAGTACGGCTACCTGATTGTGAAACCGGTCTTCAAATCGTTTGCGCAGCTGTGGTGTGAGCGCGATTTCGGGAACCAGAATCAGGGCGGTGCGATTCTGGGCAACCACGGCCTGAGCCGCGCGGATATAGACCTCGGTCTTGCCGCTGCCCGTAACGCCGAAAAGCAAAAATGACTTGAACTGCTTCGCGTCGATAGGCTGCCGAATCGCGGCCAAAGCCGTGGCCTGGTCGGGCGTGAGTTCGACGGCAGCGATTGGTTCGGGTGCAAGTTCGGCCGTAGCAGGTTCGGGGGTCGCGCGCTTTCGGGTGGACTTCGGTATCTTGAAAATCGCGCGGGGAAAAGCGCTGTTAAAAACCTCGCCGATGGGAAGCTGATAGTAGTCGGCGATCCAATAGAAGAGCTC
>JBBRLF010000099.1:0-14658 GCA_038231515.1 candidate division WWE3 bacterium | reverse complement strand
CGGGTAAACTCAGCACAGACTGACTAATTTTATCGGAATTAAAAAAGACCCCGATACCTGGCGGTACCGGGGCCCCGAGAGAGAGAAGAGAGAGAGTAGTTGTTGTGCCGACCCGAAACATTGCATCGTCTTGATGCGATCCAGGTGACGGGACCCCTTTAGCAGCATCCGTGCCACGAGGATTTCAGCTTGAGTGCCTCACTAAGGCCGTCGCAATGCTGTGTCGGGCAGTAACACCCGTACACAGTTTAAACAGGGGGCTGGGGCCAATCAGCCCGTAGGCGGAGTCTTGACACTCTTCTTAGCGTCCTGAGCCTTCTTCTTCTCCGCGAAAAACTTCTCAACCTTGTCTCGAGCCAGCTTGACATCATATTTATACAGATAAGGGTCAAACCCACAGTGAGGGCAAGTCAGACTCTGGCGAGCCCGGGACCGATAGATGAACTCAAAGGCGCCCCAAATTGGAAAAATGAGAAAAAAGCCCTTGAAGCCGACAAAGGGCCAGCCACAGGCCGTAACAAACAGTCCAACCGCCGCAAGTTGCCAGTAATGGCGAGTGCGCGGCGATGGCCAATAGGACGAACGGCGTTCCTTTTTGCAAATTGGGCAAATAAATTCCCAGAATGCTCTCTTTTGATATTGGAAAGGAAGGCTCTCCATAGGATGTATAGTAGCATATGAAACCATTTTGGGACCTCATCGAGCAAAACCTCGGTGCCGACTTTGCCGAGGATTTGGAATTACAAGCCGATGTGCATGCCCTGAGCGAGGCTTTCACCGAAGGCCGCGGAAACCTCGATCTGAATTACTTCGAAGATCCCCGGCTGCAGGCTGCTTATCTCGCCTATTTCGTGCCCCTGAACTTTGAAAAGGCGCACATGCTGCTCTCGAGTCACTCGGGCGTCTGGCCCTCTGAGCTGGATGCAAAGGTGCCGCAGCACTGGGTCGACTTTGGCTGTGGTCCCGGAACCGGCGCGCTCGCGGCGCTGGCCGCCTTCAAACACCGTTACAAGAAACTTGAAGCGCTGCCACTGCTCCAAATCGACCTGGTGGATCACCAAACCAGCGCCCTGAATCTAGCCGAATCGCTGGTGATGGAGTTCGCAAAAAAACTCGGACTGAATGTAAAAGTTTCGCTCCACACTAAGCTGCCGGCCGGCATCTGCAAGTACGACCTTGCGCTGGCCGCCAATGTGCTCAATGAGCTGCCGGCAGAAGAAGGCGTGCAGGCACGCGAACTGCTGCTGCAGCTCTGGGACTCCACCAAGGGCGTAATGATGATTCTGGAGCCTGGGCACCGCGTTTCGAGCCAGCGCCTGGTTCGTTATCGGGAGCGATTGCTCAAGAGCAGCCCCGGCGACGTCAAAATTCTCGGGCCCTGCCATCACACTGCAAAGTGCCCAGTTCATCGCACCAAGCACTGGTGCCATTTTTCGGAGCCCGTAACCGAGGGCAGGCTGATCGATCTGAATCTGCGCATCTTCAAAGACCCGCGCGGCTGGCTCAAGTTCTCGTATCTGCTGGTCAGACGGGGCGAGCCGATCGTCTGGGACGAAAAAACTTTTCGCGCCATCGGTGATCTGCACCTGAGCGGCCCGAAGAAGATGGCTATCGACCTGTGCCGACCCAACGAAAAGCTGGCCATCGTCGTTCCCGGCAACATCCCACCCGAGTTGCGCTCCACCCTGGTTCGCGGCGCCACGGTTTGGCTGGACAAGGATCGCCAGGTCACTGCGCGACCGCTGACCAAACGCGAGATAAAGTACCTGCCGCCAAAACGCGACAAAGCCGAACGCGACGAAAGACCCGCGCGACGCGATTCTCGGCCAACAAGACCTTCAAAACGGCCTGGTAAAAAGTGATCCGGCTGGCTCTCTTTCGAGAGCCAGCGGCGCTGATGTGATTTATGGTTTCTGAGGTTAATTTTTTGAAAGGTACTTTGGGTAAACTCAGCTTACGTCCTACTTGCTGAACCCCATCCTCTTTCGAGGTTTTCAGCATCAACTTCTGGTTAGCCATTACTTCAAGTCACGTGCCACGCGACCGCCCGGCAAAAAATTCCCCTAACCATCTGAAACCAATAACGATAAGTCGCCCGAGCTTTTTCAAGGTGGCGGTGCAACTCTGGCCTGGCACTGCCATGGTGGCGCCCTGACACTGGTGCATTTCGGAGAGTCATGAGATGTGTGATTGAGAAGCCCCCCAAAACATGTATTTTTTATACTCTCTACTCACACTCACGTTCTCTCTTGCGGCGCCAGCCACGACGGCTGAGCCCATCACGGTTGGCCTGCGCCTGGCCTTCGAGCCAGCCACGCTGGACTGGACCTTGGGCGACGTACCCATTCAGGTCATCAATAACGTCGTAGAGGGCCTCTACGGCGTTGATGAGGCCGGTCTGGTCGTGCCAGTCGAGGCCAAAGAGCTGCCTCGCCGAATGGGCCAGACGGCGGCCTGGCGCATCTCGCTTCGACCGGGACTCAAGTGGTCAGACGGCAAGCCCCTACGGGCGGCCGACTACGTCGCGGCCTGGACCCGGCTGCTGGACGCAAAAACCGCCTCGACCTATGCCTCGCTGCTCTTCGAATTCAAAAACATGCGAGCAATTGACGAGCAGGAAATCGAAATCACCCTGCGCGACTCTAAAGCCGAGCGCTTTCCCACGCCCGTACTTACCCACTGGGCCACTTTTCCGATTCGCACTGATCTACTGGCGGCCTATCCCGACTGGGGCTCCGAGCCCACGCATATGGCTTTCAACGGCCCGTACAAAATCACGGCTTATAAGCACGGCAGCAAGCTTGAGCTCGTTCCCAATTTGCAACACCGCACACCTGGCCGGCTGAAAAAAATCGAAGCTCTGATTGTGGAAGATGACGCGACAGCCTTGCGGCTCTACGAGTCGGGGCGCCTGCACTTCATGGCAGAGCTGAGTACGCTTGAACGCGCCACACTCGCGACTCGCCGCGATCATCACACCATGAAGTCGCCCGTGCTGGTCTATCTCGGCATCGATGTCCGTAAGTCCATACTGTCCGATAAAAGCGCGCGCAAGGCGCTGAGCCTCGCAGTCGATCGGTCGCTGTTACGTTCGCTGCTCGGGCCAGGCCACGTGCCTCTGTCGAACCTTACTCCCGAGCTGAACTCGCTGCGTCCCTTCAAGTCCGACGAGGCCCGACGCCTGGGCCCGACTCTACAGCTCCAGCACCCCGAGTTCGGCTATTTTGAAAAGGGCGCCAACAAGATGGTCGTCGAATTTATCCAGGCCCAGTGGAAAACCAACCTCGGAATGGCCGCGACGCTTCAGAGTTCAGAAATCAAGAGCTACTGGAAACATCTCGAACGTGAACCCTTTCCGGTTTTCCTGAACACGTACGGACCGCCGGTCATGGATTCTCAATATTACTTCACCCTGCTCAGGACCGATAATCCGATGAATATGGGCCGCTGGAGCAATGCTGATTACGATCAAGCTGCTGAGCGGGGCGACTTTGCCGCCGCCTCTCGTATTCTTGAAGAAGAGACGCCCATCATCCCTTTATATTTTCGGGCCTATGATTATCTGGTGAGTCCGCGGCTCAAGGGCGTGCGGGTAAATCCGATGACTTCATTGTTCTTGAAAGATGCGCACCTCGAGCCGTAATAGGGGAGCCGAGAGCGTCACGCGCTAATGTTAGCCGCACCCAAACGATTCGGCAGCGCCGCTGGACCCACTGATCTCATCGTAGCCCGCACCCACTCACCGGCCCGGGGCAGCGCAAACGCTTCGGTCGCAAACTCCCGAGCGTGAAACTTGGGCCCCAGCTCAATCGTGCACACGTTTTTGCCCTGGGACAATCGTCGGGTCGTGACTGATTTCAGAAAACCCTTTTTTACCGACTGAGGGATGAGCTCGTGCAGATAGGCGCCGTCGGGCTGCTTGCGCAACACGTGCTTGAGCCCGCGTGGCTTCAGGTAACGATCTGCTTTGAACTCATGGGGCGTTTGCATCTCAAGCAAGGTCGGACGCCAGTCGTCGGCGGCAAAGCCCTTGAGCTCGGCCCATTCACCCAACTCCATATTGATGGCAGCACGCGTACCTGGATGTGCCACCAGCGCCTCGACGCGCGCCAGAACCTCACGGTTGAATCGCAGGGTCACGACATCATCGCCAGTGATCCAGACTTCGCGGTCCTCGTCAGCCCAGAAGGCTCCACCGTAGCCGCGATAATGCGGCGCCAGGGTGCGATCGGTGAGCATCAACGCACGGGCAAGCGCCACACCAATCATCTTGCGCGGCACGCCCCGCGCGGCTGCTCCAGCCGAGACCAGAAACTTCAGTGACTCTTCGCTCTTACGGGCCACGGTAATACGCTCTTTGAACTGGTCCAGCGAGTAGGCGCGCTTCTGCTGCGAAAGCACGATATCGCGCACGTGATAGCGCGTCGGACAGCCGCCGCAATGAAAGCATTTGGCCTTCGTCCAGGTGCGTCCCAGGCAATAGTCAATCTCAACGAAGCTGCGGGCTCGCTCCACCTCTTCCCAGAGAAACTCGCGTTTCACGCCGGTTTCGATCTGCGCCCAGGGCTTATCCCTGCTTTGCTCGAGGGTAAAACCCCGCAGCAGCTCTTTTGGCTCAAGCCCTTGCTTCACCAGATTGGCAGTCAGCGCCTCCATGAAGTGCGGGGGAATATCGCGATAGTAAACATAACCGGTCTCGGCCACGGTATCGAGTAGCGCCCGCGTGACGCCTCCGCTCGCGGCCCGCACCAGAATTTGAGAGACCCAGTACTCCGGCAGCTCGGCCGACTCCCGAAACTCAAAGCCCGCCGCGCGCACGCGCGCTGCCGTTTTTACAATGATGGAATCGTAGCGTTCGACCGAGGGAGCGTTTTCAAATTCGAGCGGCGTCCAGGGAAACCGCACCAGTGGCGTCATCGAAAAAATAATACGCGTGCCGGCATGCGTGGCGGTTTTGATCTGCTTCAGATGATCGAGCAGGTCATCGAGCGCGACCAGATCCTGCTCCTCTTCCAGGCCCGTGGCGATGAGAAACATCTTCAGCTCGCGCGCCTTCGACTTGAAAATTGCAGTCAAGCTCTGATGAAGCTGCTCGATTTCCAAATTTTTGTGCAGATATTTGCGCAGCCGCGGGCTGATGCCCTCGAGGCCACAGGTGATACTGGCCTTCTCGATGGCGTGTTGAAACTCGACCATCAGCGGATCGTGGGCCAGCAAATCGAAGCGCTGGCTCTTCAGGCCGACATTGCGAAACGGCGCGACCAGATCCCACAAGATCTGATAAAGCCCAGAGTGCATATTGAAGTTGAAGCTGTAGATGTCGATCGTATCCAGGCCCATCGCGGCCTTGGCGCGCAGCGCGGTTTCGCGCAAAACGGCAGCACCGCGCTCGCGATACGGCTTGCGATCCCAGCTCTCGGCGCAGAAGCTGCAAAAACAGGGACAGCCCTCGGAGATTTGCAGATGACTATTACCCATCTGCTCTTCGAGGTAATAGACCGGGCCCGCTTCGAGCGCTTCGCTCTGATTAAGATTTGGAATGAAACTTTTCTTGGTGGCTCGCGGCCGGTCGGGCTGCACGAACCCAGGGATTTCCTCGAGCTCGCCTAAAACCTCGAGCTTCGATTTTCCTGCCGCCTTGCCGTCACGACAGATCTCGAGAATGCGGCGAAAGGCTTGATCGCTCTCGCCCACAAAAATACCGTCGACCAGCGGCTGCTCCAGCCACACCGCCGAGGAATAGAGCGCGTTGGCGCCCCCCAGAATAAGCAGCGGCACCTCGGGGCGCGCCATGCGCTCGGCCTTGGAAAGCGGAATTCCGCTTTTGGAAAGAAAGCTCGGCAGATTGATCAGCTCCTGCACGATTGAATTCGAAAATCCGATAAGATCAAAACTCTCCGGGCCAAACTTCGTCTGGGTGCCCAGCAGCCAAGGCACGTTGTCGCGTGCGAATACCGCAGCGTCGGGGCGAGGCGGTAGGTAACTCAAATCAGGAAATACGCCCGGCGTGCCAGCGGCAACCTGGTAAAGGATCTGGTGGGTAAAGGAATAGCCGGTATCAAAGTACGTCGAAAGGCGCACGAACATCGCCCGAAAGGGACGTCGCTCGTACTCACTGACCGGCAGCGTATTGAGCTCGCCCCCGCGCAGCCACAGCCCGGATTTGACCAGCTCGGGATAGACTTTTTCGTACCAATCACCAAAGTGCATAGGGCGCCCTATAGCATCTTGCGGAACAATTTGCTCGGAATTGGGAAGTGACCGGTTCTCGGACGACGGGCGTCTGGCGTCGGACAAGCAGGCAGATACCAGAAGTCCGCAACCCGCTTTCTTCAAAGCATTACGCCAAAAAAGCCCTCAGCATGCGGCGCGGGCAGCGCCCCCGGCCAGAGCGCCTGCTGCAGCTGTGGCTGACGGCCGCTCTTGGCCACGCAATACTCAACGATTCCCAAAGTCTCGGGCCGGGTCAGGGTACACACGGTATAGAAAAGCACCCCCGAGGCCTTCACACGCTCAAGTCCAACAGCACACAGAGTTTTCTGCACCTCAGCTACGGCCATCGCCTCTTCATACGCCTGCATACCCCGCGTAAGGGCAATCTGGGGCAGCTTGGAAAGCGTGCCGAAGCCCGTACAGGGCGCGTCGATCCAGACCAGGTCAAAGCCCTTGGGCTGAGGCCCCCCGGTGGGTGCGTTTCGCCAATCCAAAACCCGGACGTGCACCTTCACCTGCGGCCAGAGGCGCGAAATCAGGGGCAAGGTATCGGTCTCAAAGATATGCAGCTGCTCATGTGAAAAGTCGGTCGCCCACCACTCCAGCTCAGGAATCGCCTCGCGATTTCCGCCCCAGATCTCGGTCCAGGCGGCCAGCGTACCCAGCGCCTTGCCGCCTTTTCCGGTGGCCATCTCGAGTACGCGCAGCTCTTTTTGATTCCGATTTTTTTCAAGATACTGCGCCGCCACCTGGCAGCTCCACTGGCTGGCCTCGCCCTGAATGCGAATGGCCCCGGCTTTCAGATCTTCGGACAAGGCTTCAGACGACTGAAACACCACCGCACGTGGGGTGAGCGCCAGACCCAGGTTTTCAAACTCCGACTTCGGCTGCTCGCCCGGCAAAACGTAGCCCACGAGCCGGGCGCGCTCTTTCATCTCGGCGATGGCTTGTACGGCGCGCACGCGCGCAGCCCTCTTTTGTCCCTTGTCCTCGACCACGGTCAGCGAATCCAGCAAGGGCTGCGGCAAATTCAAAGCCGCCCACTCCAGACCGCTCTCGGGTGGGGTCCCCTGCCTGGCGCGTTGAAGTGAAGACTCGCGAATATCAAGCAGCTTGTCTTTATTCTTCTGAATCGTTTTCAGCACGCCATGCACGAACTTCAACTCCGGTTCAGACACCCCAAGTGCGCTGCTGATGGCCGAAGCCTGTGAAAAAACCGCGTAGTCCGGCACCCGGGTCAAAAAAAGCAGCTGATAGGCCGATAAGTTCAGCACGGTACGCAGCGTTCCGCGAGGCGGCTTCGGTGCATATTTCGCAATAACCCAGTCCAGAAACATCCACTCCCGAATCGTGCCCAGCGTAAGCTCCTGAAACAGTCCGCGATCTTCAGCGCTCAATCCGGCACTGAAATCAGCGGCTACTACGGCCCCGGTCGCTTCGCCGGCATTCAGAATGGAATCAATATAACGACGGGCAGAATCTCGGGCACTCATGGTTTCACTTCCAGACTTTCCAATGACTTTTCGAGCTCATTCCGCGTAGCTCGCAACGCGGGATCCTTAAAAGAGGCGGGGCTCGACCGTAAATACTTCAGCGCCCAGTATCGTGCTTCAGGCAGGTGCTGCACTCGACGAAAATCCCCGATTAGCCGCGAATCTTTCCAGCGCATTTTCTTCTTAAGATCGGCCCTGAAGCGCGACAGCCGGGCCAGCTCAGAGCTACCCGAACAGGCTTCGCCGCAGGCACAGGTCAAGGCGTTGCCCGCTTCCGAGGGAAACTGCTTCACGATTTTCTCGACTTCGTCACAACGTGAAGTCAGGAAATAGAGCTCACCCAAACGCAAGGCCTGGGCCGAGCCGATTTTATGATTACGACGCAAACTCTCGAGCTGGCCAGTCTCGCTTTCGAGATCCGCCGCAGTCGCAGCCCCTAACGCCAGAATTGAAAGCACGATATGAAGCACCTCGCCCCTATCCGTGCCCTATTGCACCGCAAACGGCAAGAGGAACAGAGGCCCAACCAGCTTCACCGGCGAAGAAACCGCGTCAAGCAAGCCGTCGCCCGCTTGCCCAAGCAGCTGATGAAACAGCGAGCCGATACCGCCTCGGCCAATATTGGAGCTGGCCTCGTCGTCCTCTTCGAACTCACCAAAAATTCGGTCCAGGCCACGCTTCTTTTTGCCCGCGTAAACCAGATGAGGCTTGCCGGTGATGCCCGCCTCTTTGGCAATAGCCTCAACGGTTTCACTCATGCCACCCAGCTCGTCCACCAGCTTCTGCTCTTTGGCCTGCTCGCCCGAAAAAATGCGGCCATCTGAAACTTCGATGACCTTATCCATCGTAAGGCCACGCGCCGAGGCCACGGCACGCCTGAACTGGCCCAGCACATTGTCGATCATGTCTTGCAGCAGCGCCTTTTCATCGGCTGTCATCTCGCGATTCGGATTGCCGATATCCTTGAACTTGCCGGTTTTGATATTGTACGGATTCACCTTCACGAACTGCATTAACTTCGAAGCATCGGCAAACTGCATGATCACGCCGATGCTGCCGGTGATGGTACCGGGATTGGCAAAAATTTTCTTGGTGCCGCAGGCAATATAATAACCGCCGCTGGCCGCCAGGCTGCCCATCGACGAGTAGGTGGGTTTCTTTTTAGCGAGTCGCTTGAGCGCGTCGTAAATTTCCTGCGAAGGTGCCACCGCGCCGCCCGGCGAATTGATGCGGATAATCACCGCCTTGATCAGCGGGTCTTCGGCAAACCCTTCAATCTGATCCATGGCTTTTTTCGACTCGCTGATGACACCCTTGATCTCAATGACGCCGATACTGTTGTCTTTGTTGCCAAAGAGTTTTCGTTCGGTCCTGGTCGGACTCAGGCTCATCACCGTTCCGACGGCGACCGCGAGAAAGACGATGAAAAAAAATGCAGAGAGTCCCAGAATGATCGCCAGCGGATTAGTCTTGTTCATTCCCTAAGATTAGCTTTGGAATTCGATTAGATCAACGCTCGGCCCGACACTGAGCAACCAGCTGTAGGGCTTCTTCTGCCCCGCTGGCAGACTGAAACAATTGCCGATGCTCGGTTTTGATAAAACCCGAGCTGACAGCCTTGTCGATGAACTCGATAAGGGGCTTATAGTAGCCATTTATATCGAGGAATATCAGGGGCTTTTGATGAATGCCGATCTGCTTCCAGGTAATGATCTCAAAGGTTTCGTCCAAAGTGCCGAAGCCGCCCGGAAACGTCAAAAAAACGTCGGTGAAGTCAAACATCAGCTTCTTGCGTTCGTGCATCGTCTTGACCACACGAAGCTCGGTCAATCCCGCGTGAGCAACCTCTTTGGCTTTCAATGCCTCCGGAATCACGCCAAAGACCTTGCCGCCCTCTTCCAGCACCGTGTCGGCCATAAAGCCCATGATGCCAACACTGGCGCCACCGTAAACCAGGCCAGCTCCCGCCTTAGCCAGTCCTTGAGCCAGAACCTTGGCCTGGGCTTTATAGATCGGGTCCTTGCCCATATTTGAGCCGCAGAAAATGCACACATTGAATGCGCTGGGACTGAAAGCATTGTTACGCTTGGGAGCGCCTTTGATGATCTTGGGCATGTAGCCAGTCTAATGGAAAGTGGTGCTATGTGGGAGCAAAAGTGCAGGTCAGCGTAAAAACTCAGCACGGGGCCTCTATGTTATGTAATGGTAACCATAATTACTATCGAGAACCCTGGGGATATTTTTTGACAGAAACGGTTCTGACAATTGCGATACTCATACAGGAAACCTTGATAGTAGTGCGGCGATGCCGCGCAAAGCTCGGGCTCATCGCATTATCTTGGATCGCACTCTATCTAATTCAACAATATGTTCCGTTCCACATACAAACCGCCTCACTCGGCCGGTTCGCGTCACTTGTCATGCAACTTATCTTGGTATTCTTGACCACTACCGCACAGGCAGCTGTCGTCCTCGTCGTTCGAGCTGACATACTAAGGCAGACTTCGACGACGACACGGTATCTGTTTACTGAGATCTGGAGACGACGCGGCTCGCTCATCCTCTTCACCCTCGCCTACATAGGTCGGATCATCGGATACACATTAATTCCTGGCATTTTTTTGGCCATTGTAATGGCTGAGCTGCGCGGACTACCGACAGCCACGGTCGCAATAACGGTTCGTTTATCCATGATTGGTATTCTGGCCACAGTCCAATCTTACGTGAATACCCGCTTATTCATCGCACTGCCGATAGCGATTTTTTCCGGTGAACCTACTTATATTAATTTTCCGAAAAGTAAAAATGCCACGCGGCCTTACTTCTGGCAGCTGATAGCCATAAACGCTTCCTGGTTCCTCGGCCCACTGCTCCTGGTCCAAATTGGACACCTGCCGGCCATACATTATTCTTCGATTCTAACTCACTTCGTAATGGCCGTTGGAGCATTGTATTACGGCCTTGGTCTGGTCATCACGACGGCTCTTGGAACAGTTCTCCATATCCAGACCGAAAGGGCGAAATTTTCCGAGCTGACTTGAGCTATTGACCCGGCATTACAATTAAAAAGGGCGGCAACCCCAGTAGAGTTGCCGCCCCTTAATTTCTAACTAATCAGCCTAAGACTACTTATCTTCGTCTTCCGGCTTCTTGAGAATGCCCTTGAGCTGTGCGCCCAGAACATCGCCCAGAGAGGTCTTCTTGTCCTGTCTGCCCACGTAGTCCTGGTAATCGCGACGTTCTTCGGAATGCTTGAGCTTCTTCATCGAAAGGCCGATGCGACGTTCTTTGATATCGAGCGAAATAACTTCCGCGCGAACCACATCGCCAACCTTCACGACGTCAGACGGCTTCTCGACACGAGTGTCGGAAAGTTCGCTGACGTACACGAGGCCTTCGAGGCCTTCTTCCAGCTCAACAAAGGCGCCGAAGTCGGTAACTTTCGTAACCTTGCCTTCGATGCCTTCGCCAACCTTGTACTTGGCCTTGGCAGTTTCCCAGGGATCCTTTTCAAGCTGCTTGATACCCAAGCTGAACTTTTCGGTTTCCTTGTCGATGGAAAGAACCATCGCGCTGAGCTTGTCGCCCTTCTTGAAACGTTCGTTCGGATGAGCGAGCTTCTTGTTCCAGCTGATGTCCGAGATGTGGACCAATCCATCGATACCTTCTCCAATATCCACAAAGATACCGAAGTCGGTGACCGACTTGACTTCGCCTTCGATGATCTTGCCTGGAGGAAACTTCTCTTCCAGAGCCGACCATGGATTGGCTTGCAGCTGCTTAAGCCCAAGCGACAGGCGCTTGTTCTTGGCGTCGATTTCCAGAACCTGGCATTCGACTTCATCACCGACGTTGAGCACTTTTGAAGGGTGCTTGACGTCGCGGCGCCAGCTCATTTCGCTGACGTGGATGAGGCCTTCGATGCCTTCTGAGAGCTCGACAAAAGCGCCGTAGTCCTTGATGGAAACGACTTTGCCCTTCACGCGTTCGCCGACGTTGATCTTGCTGGCCAGTTCTTCCCACGGATTCGGAGAAACCTGCTTCAAGCCTAAGCTGATGCGTTCCTTCTCGCGATCGTACTTGAGAACTTTAACCTTGATCTCGTCGCCCACGCTGAACAGTTCGCTTGGGTGCTTGACGCGGCCCCAGCTCATGTCCGTGATGTGGAGCAAGCCGTCCATACCGCCCAGGTCGATGAAAGCGCCGTATTCCGTGATGTTCTTCACGGTTCCGGTCACGATCTGATCTTCGTGCAGGGTAGACAGGGTTTCGGCGCGCTGACGTTCTTTTTCCTGTGCGACGATCGCACGGCGGGAAAGAACGATGTTGCCGCGTTTCTTGTTGAACTTGATGATCTTGAACTTGAACTTCTTGCCCAAGAATTTATCAAGGTGTTTGACTGGCTTCACGTCAATCTGCGAGCCGGGCAGGAATGCTTTCACGCCGATGTCGACGCTCAAGCCGCCCTTAACCTTCGCGATAATCGTGCCTTCGACGAGCTGATCATTTTCACAAGCCTGGCTGATTTCGTCCCAAGCTTTGATGATCTCAGCTTTGTCTTTCGACAGCTGCATGAAACCCGTGTCGCTTTCGATGCGTTCGAGGAACACGCTAAGCGCGTCGCCGACCTGTACCGAAACCGTGCCGTCAGTTTTTTTGAATTCTTCGATGGGTACAAGGCCTTCGCACTTGTAACCGATGTCGACCGTTACGTAGTCGGGTCCGACGTTGACCACAACCCCGTCGACAACTTCTCCTTCGCGAACGTCACTCGTGGTGAGGCTCTGCTCATAGAGTTCAGCAAAAGAGTGGCCATCTTCGGTATAGGCGCCTTTGTCTTCTTTGTCTGATTTGCCGCCTGCGTCGAACTGATCCATCCAGCTGGTTGGATCGGCTGCTCCCGCCGCGTGCTTTTTATCTTTCTTTTCCTTCGAGTCTTGAGTGCTGGTGCTACTAGTTCCCATAATTCATTGAAACCCACTTTCGTTAGTATTTTGGTATCTCGGATAATTGTTATCGCTGAGAGAGCTGGTTTATATATTGGATAACCAGGAATTCAAAGGAAATTAGGGGTTTCGGGCGTGCTGGATGCGCTCCAGGCGCGCATATCGGCGGCGAATGCAACGTTCGTAGAGGTCGAAGGATTTTTCAAAGCGGGTGCGCTTATCGAAGTGCTTCAGCACATGCGTGCGACCATTCGAACCCATGGCCAGCCGTTGACTTGGATTCTCTAGTAAATTCAATATCTTAGTCTGCAAATCAAAAGCATCTTCCGGTCGCACCAGCAGTCCAAACTCTTTACGACCCACGATCTCTTCCGCCCCGATGACGTTGGACAGTACGACCGGTCGCTCCATAGCCAGCGCTTCCAACGCGCCAAGACCAGGCACCTCTTCCCGCCCAGGCATCACGAAAATATCAAACGCCGACATCACGTCCGGCAGATTGTCGCCCAGCGAGCTAAAAGTGACGATGTCATCCATATGAAACTGGGTGACCAGATCTTTAAGACTGGCGACATAAGCCTCTGAGGCTACCAGCGGCTCTTCACCCACGATCACAAAGCGCATCTTCCACTGGGAGTGTTTAAGCAGGCCCGCGGCCGCCTTCAAAAAAGTGTCCTGTCCCACCTCGGGCACCAGTCGGCCCACCGAGCCGATCACAATCGTGTCTTTGTCGGCGCCCCACGAGGCGCGAATCGCTTTGCCGCTGGCCTTGGCCGGATCAAAGCGGTTGAAGTCGAGACCGAGATTGATGACTTTGACTTTCTTTTCCGAGATGACCCGCTTGGACATCACGCCTTCACGAATGCTTTCACTCAGGACGATCATGTAATCGAGGCGACGCAGAAAAAATGCACGCACGAAATCTCTGATGCTGGCTTCGTCTACGGTATGACGACTCGAGATAATCGAAATATCCGGACGCTGCAGCAGTGCGGGCGCCAGATACCAGAGTAACTTTTCATCATTGATGTGCACGATGTTCGCGCCGACGCTTTCGATAATGCCGCGAAGGGCGCGTACAAAGCTCCAGTCAAAGCGTTTGCGCGGGCGATGATTGAAAGAGTGGACCTTGATGCGAGGGTGGCGCAGCGCCGCCGCATGCACAGGACTGCCTTCCAGGCAAAGCAGACTGATGACAACCTCGGCGTTTGCCATATCGACCATGTCCGACATGGCCACCTGTTCCGGTCCGCCCCAGCGATCGGAGATCAGAATCCACAGTGGTTTGACCTTTTTTACTTTTTCCGGAAGCCCTTGCCTGCTCATCGAATCAGATTCTGTACTGCCTGCACGACATCTTCAACCTGGATGTCGTTCATGCAACGGAAATGTCCCTTGGGACATTTTACCGGGCCGTGAAGATGACACGGTCGGCAGGAAACATCTGCGCGTTCAACGACCACCGATTCATCAGAGAGAGGATAGAACCCCCACTTGCGCACCGTCGGCCCAAAAATCGCCACTGTGGGAATGTTGAAAGCCGCGGCAATATGCACCGGCGCGGAATCATTGGCAACCAGCAGCTTCGCGCTCCTAAGCACCGCCTTGAGCTCCCCCAGCGAGGTTTCTCCCACCAACGACAACGCTTTACCGCCACCACTCGCGATTTTCGCCGCGATCGTTTGGCCGATCATTTGTTCCGCGGCCCCACTGCCACCACCGATGACCACGATTGGCAAGCTGTAGCGCCGCGCCACCTCAACCCCGAGCTGCGCAAAACGGTCTGCAAACCACATCTTCGTGCCCCAGACCGAAAAAGGACTCAGCACGATATAGCCCCGCTCGGTGCGAAGCTTTGAGAGCTTCTCGCGTGCCGATTCGATTTCCTTATTGCTGCAAACCAGCAAAGGCCTCGGAGTTCCGGATTGCTTGCCATCGTTGGCCAACAGAGTCAGGGGCTTGTCCACATAATGGGTCTTGTCTTCGTAAGCCGGATACGGGTGTGT
>JBBRLF010000098.1:0-14683 GCA_038231515.1 candidate division WWE3 bacterium | reverse complement strand
CTGGCCGACCATCGGCTACCCTTGCGTAGCAACTCGATCCTATCTTTGATTTTTGCCCTGGCCCGTGCGGTTGGTATCGACGTTGGCCGAGTGCAGAGTGAAGATACGAAGCTGAGTGGGGAAGCTGTGTACTGGATCGAAGCAGTGGCTGCCGATCTGGCACGGCACCGGGGAGCAGGGCTCGTGCTGGCAGGTGAGCAGCAGCCCGCGCAGGTACATCTTCTTGTGCATGCGATAAATCAGGCCTTGGGTAATGTGGGCCCCGGGCTGCCCGTGGAATGGACGGGCCCGGTTGAAGTGCGTCCGGCTGATGCGCCAGCCAGTGATCTCGACTCGCTGGCGTCGCTCGTGACTGATATGCGCTCCGGGAAAGTTTCCACACTTCTGATACTTGGCGGAAATCCGGTTTACGATTCGCCGGCGGATCTATATTTCGCCGGTGCTTTGACCAAGGTTCGGCAACGAATTCATCATTCCCTTTATGAAGATGAAACCTCGGCGGCCTGCACCTGGCATGTTGCCGACTCTCATCCCCTGGAGTCCTGGAGCGATCTGCGGGCGTACGACGGTACTGCGACCATTGTGCAGCCGCTGATAGCCCCGCTTTTTGCCACCCATACTGCGCATGAAGTTCTGGCCGCCCTGCTGGGCGCGCCGGCCGACGGTGAAAAGATTGTCAAAGCCCATTGGCAGGGCCGGCTAGGTAAGAGTGGTGAGGAGTTCGAGGCGCTCTGGCGAAAATCGCTGCATGACGGCGTGGTAGCCCAGACAATGCTGCCCGCTCAGGCGTTAAAACTCCGAGCAGGCTGGCAGCGCAGTTTGGTGACCTCTGCGCCACCTAATGGCGTGGAAATTGTTTTTCGTGCCGATCCGACGATTGGCGACGGCACCTATAGCAACAATGCCTGGTTACAAGAGTTGCCCAAGCCGATGTTGAAAACCACCTGGGAAAATGTAGCGCTCATGAGCGCCGAGCTGGCTGCGGCCCATGGGTTAAAAGACCGTGACGTGCTGGAGCTGCGCCTGGATACCAGGTCGGTGCGTGCGCCGATGCTGATTGCGCCCGGCCACGCGCCAGACAGCGTGACGGTCGCGCTGGGCTATGGCCGTCGCCGCGCCGGCCGGGTGGGCACGGGCCTGGGCTTTGACGCCTATGAGCTGAGAACGGCCGCGCAGCCGAATTTCGCGAGTGGCCTGGAGTTCAGCAAGCTCAGCTCGGACTACGCGCTTGCCTCGACTCAAGACCAGCAAACCATGGAGGGGCGTGAGCTGGTACGTGTCGGCACGTTGGCGCAGTTTCGGATTGATCCGACGTCGGTTGTAAAATCGGACGAGCTTTTCGACGAGCTGCGACCACCCTCGCTTTTTCCCAGCTATCCGTTCACGTTGCCCGAGGCAAAGCCCACATATGCGTGGGGAATGGCGGTGAATTTGAACTCGTGCATCGGCTGCAATGCGTGCATTGCTGCCTGTCAGGCCGAAAACAACAGTCCCGTGGTGGGTAAAGATCAGGTGCGACGGGGCCGACAGATGCACTGGCTGCGCGTGGATACCTACTATCGGGGTGACGTGCGAAATCCAGAAATATTTTTTCAGCCCGTACCTTGCATGCATTGCGAGAAGGCGCCGTGCGAGGTGGTTTGTCCGGTGATGGCCACCACGCATAGCGATGAGGGTCTCAACGAGATGACTTATAACCGCTGTGTTGGCACCCGCTACTGCTCCAATAACTGCCCCTACAAGGTGCGGCGGTTTAATTTTTACCAATATGCCGATGACGAGACCGAACTCTTCAAAGCACTGCGTAACCCGGACGTCTCGGTGCGTACGCGCGGGGTTATGGAGAAGTGCACCTACTGCGTGCAGCGAATTACGGCAGGGCGAATTCAGGCCGAAGGCGACGACCGCATTATTCAAGACGGCGAGGTGCGGACGGCTTGTCAGCAGGCGTGCCCAACCGAGGCTATCATCTTTGGCAATATCAACGACCCGGCTTCCCGCGTGTCGAAAATCAAGGCCGGTCCGCTTAACTATGCGTTGCTGGGCGCGCTGGGCACGCGGCCGCGCACGACCTATCAGGGCCGCGTGCGTAACCCGAATCCGGAGCTTGCATGAGCCAGGGCGAAGCGCCGGTTCTGGCAGGCGTGCACAGCTACTCGTCGGTTAGCGATAAGATCGCGGGTCTGGTTTTACGCAGACCCGTCAAGAGACTTTGGCTTGTCGGCATTTTAATCTCGTTTGTGGGGTTCATCTTGTTTTCTGTTGCCGTGGGTTATCTCTTTGCCCGGGGCGTTGGTGTCTGGGGCGTCAACGTGCCGGTGGCCTGGGCTTTTGCCATCACCAACTTTGTCTGGTGGATCGGAATCGGGCATGCGGGAACATTTATCTCGGCTTTTTTATTGTTGATGCGTCAGGAGTGGCGCACCTCGATTAACAGATTTGCCGAGGCAATGACCCTGTTTGCCGTGGCCTGCGCGGGCACGATGCCGTTGCTTCACCTGGGGCGGCCCTGGTTTTTTTACTGGCTGCTGCCTTATCCCGACACCATGGGGGTTTGGCCCCAGTTTCGCAGCCCACTCATCTGGGATGTTTTTGCGGTGGGCACCTACGGTACGATCTCGCTGATTTTCTGGTATCTGGGCTTGCTGCCCGATCTCGCGACCTTGCGCGACCAGGCCCAAAGGCCCTGGGTTGCGAGAATTTACGGCGCAATGGCGCTGGGCTGGCGCGGTTCGGCGCGGCATTGGGCGCGCTACGAAAAAGCCTATCTGCTGCTTTCCGGCATTGCGACACCACTCGTGATCTCGGTGCATAGCGTGGTCAGTCTCGACTTTACAGCCACGATCGTTCCGGGCTGGCATTCCACGATCTTTCCGCCTTACTTCGTGGCCGGGGCAATTTTCTCTGGCTTCGCGATGGTGCTGACTTTGGCCATTCCCATGCGCAAGTACTTCGCGCTCGAGGAATTCATTACGATGCGGCATCTGGAAAATTGCGCCAAGCTGCTGCTGGTGACCGGCATGATCGTGACGTACTCGTACGTCATTGAGATTTTCATGTCCTGGTACAGCGCCGACCCCTTCGAAAAGTACGAGACAATCAACCGCGCGCTGGGCGAATATGCCATCGACTTTTGGATTCTGATCTTGTGTAACGTGGTCAGTATTCAGCTGCTTTGGTTCAAGGCCATACGAACGAACGTGACCGCGCTCTTTATTCTGTCCCTCGTCATCAACGTGGGAATGTGGGCCGAGCGTTTCGTCATCATCGTCGTAAGTCTGGCCCGGGACTATTTGCCGTCGAGCTGGCGCTCCTTCCATCCGACGCAGTGGGATATCTCGATTTATGTCGGCTCGCTGGGGCTGTTCTTTTTGCTGTTTCTGCTTTTTGCGCGGGTTTTGCCGGTCATCTCCATCTCCGAAACTCGCAAGCTTGTGCACGACCTGGGCAAGGAGACGCACTGATGTACGGGCTTGCCGCGGAGTTTAAAAGCGCAGAGGAGCTGGTGACCGCAGCTGAAGCCACGCGCGCGGCGGGCTACCGCGATTTTGACTGCTATTCGCCGTTTCCGATCGACGAGCTGGTCGCGCCGCTTGGCACCCACGGCGACAAGGTGGCGCTCGTCACGCTGCTGGGCGGGCTCGTGGGGCTGGGTGGCGCCTTCTTCATGCAGTGGTATGCCTGCGTGATCAGCTACCCCGTAAATATCGGTGGCCGCCCATTTTTCAGCTGGCCAGCGTTTATTCCGGTCACTTTCGAACTCACGGTACTGGGCGCGGGCCTTTCAGCTGTCTTCATCGGCGTGCTGGCGTTTTGCGGCCTGCCCCAGCTCTATCACCCCATCTTCAATGCCCGGCGTTTTGAACGCGCAAGTCAGGACGCGTTTTTTTTGTGCGTTGAAGCGAATGATCCGCTTTTTGAACGCGACCTGACCTGGCGTTTTTTGGAAGGGCTGGGCCCGCTGGCCTTGTCTGAGGTGCCGAGATGAGGAGTCCCGTAAGCTATGCAGGGCCGCTGCGAGTTCTGTCCATATTGGCATTACTGACCTCCGCGGGCTGCCAGCCCGGAATGTCCAGGCAGCCCAAGTATAAAGCGCTGGCCCCTTCGCCGTTGTTCAGTGACCTGACCTCGGCGCGGCCTTTGGTAGCGGGCACCGTGGCACGCGGACACCTCGAGGCCAGCACACATTTTTACCTGGGAAAAATCAAGGGCAAGGAAGCGACGACATTTCCCATGACCCTGACTGCGGCTTTGCTCAGGCGAGGGCAGCAGCGCTTCGATATTTACTGTGCTGTTTGCCATGGGCGCGACGGCTATGGCAACGGCCTCGTCGTTACGCGGGGATTTACGGCGCCGCCCTCGTATCACAGCGAGCGCTTGCGCAAGTTGCCTGTCGGACATTTCTTTGACGTCATCACGAATGGCTTTGGCGCGATGTACGGCTATGGCGCGCGGGTGGCGGCCGAGGATCGTTGGGCCATCATCGCCTATATTCGAGCGCTACAGCTGAGTCAGTGGGGAAGTCTTCGAGATGTTGACTCCGAAGAGCGCGCCAGGCTTTTCAGCAAAGGAAGTTCCAATGACTAATGCCAGCCCTTTCCTGCAGGCCTATCTCTTCGCGTATGTGCTGTGGTTTGAGCTGGCTCTCGGGTGCCTGGGTCTTTATATGATTCATCCCTTGGTAGGCGGGGCGTGGGGCGTGTTGCTACAGCCCGTTTTTAAAGCCGGGCTGCGCTCGATCTGGGTGCTCGTGCCCTTGTTCGTACCGATCGCGCTTGAGGCGAGTCGGATTTTTCCCTGGCTGGATGCCGCAACGGTGGCCGCCAGTCCGGCTATTCAGCAGAAGCTGGTATATCTGAATCTGGCGTTTTTCCTGGCGCGCGCGGCTTTCTATTTCAGCTGCTGGCTTGGGCTGGCATATTTTCTGGTCCGAATTCGTGAGCCGCGGCGCCTGGCCCGGCTGTGCGCGGGTGGGCTGGTGCTTTATGGATTTACGGTGTCGTTTGCGCTGGTGGACTGGGTCATGTCGCTTGAGCCGCAGTGGTATTCGACCTTGTTTGGCCTGCTTATGATCGTGACGCAGGGCTTGGCCGCGATGGCTTTTGCCGTCGGCCTTTCGATGAGAACCGCGACGCGTAACGTGCGGGCCGGATTCTACAGCCAGCAGCTCATGCGCGATCTGGGTAATCTCTTGCTCGTCTTCGTGATGGTCGCTGCCTACCTGAGCTTCATGCAGTATCTCATTCAGTGGTCGGGCAACCTGCCCAAAGAGGTCATTCACTACAGTCACCGCTCGCAAGGTGGCTGGCAGTGGCTGGCGCTGGCGATCTTTATTTTGCAGTTTTGCGCGCCTTTTATTGGAATACTGTTTCGCCGAATCAAGCAGCGGCCACAAGGTCTTGGCGCGATCGCCCTGACGATGCTCGCGGGCTTCACCCTCAATATCTACTGGGTCGTCAAGCCGATGTTCTCGCCCGACGTCCTGCGGGTGCATGCGTGGGACATTCTGCTCACGCTCTTGCTGGGAGCCGTCTGGCTCTCGGTTTACTCGTGGAACGCGAGGAAGGTTCCATGAGGGGCGAAGGAGTCAACTCCAGACGGGTTTATCAGCTGGCAACGGCGGCAGTGGTCGGGGCAATTTTTGTGTATTTCATTGTGCTGCTTCTGTTCAACTCTTTTGCCCGCGAGCGCCCGGGCGCACGTTTGGTCGTGGGTAGCGCGCTGAAAGGGCCGCTTGAGATTGACTCGGGCGCGCTGCTGCTGGAGCTGCGAAAAAAAGAAGAGTCCAATTTGAATCGGCTCGGCTGGATAGACCGCGCGACGGGCACTGTTCGAATTCCCATCGGGCGCGCAATGGCCATCATCGTGGAGCGAAATACCGAGGGCCGCCGTGCGAGGTAAGCATATTATTTTTAACTTCGTCGTTTTACTGGTGACCATGGGGGCCAACCCTGCCGGCGCTTTTCCGGCACCGCTCAATGCTTCCAGCACGCAGTTTAAAAGTGTGGGCTGGGATCAGAAGCTGGGTGTGCAGGTGCCCCGCGATATTCGACTGCGCGACGAGCAGGGGCGTACTGTGCCGTTGGCGAGTCTATTGACGAGCAAGCCGGCTGTTCTGGTCCTGGCCTATTATGGCTGCCCTAATCTTTGCACCCAGGTGCTTAATGGCGTAGTGGACGGATTGCGGCAGCTGCCTTTTACGGCCGGCGAAGCGTTTACTGTTTTGGTCGTAAGCATTGATCCGCGCGAAACCCCGCAGCTGGCCGCAGAAAAGAAAAAGGTTTATCTGAAGCGGTACGCTCGTCCGGGGACCGAGCCCGGCTGGCGGTTTTTGACGGGCAGTGCCAGCCAAACAGCTCGGCTGGCCAGTGCCATCGGCTTCCGCTATGAATATGATTCCGAATCCGACCAGTATATTCATCCGGGTGGGATCACGCTGCTGACTTCCGAGGGAAAAATCGCGCGTTATTTTTTTGGCGTGCAGTACCGGGCGCGCGATCTGCGGCTGGGGCTGGTCGAGGCCGCCCAGCATCGTATTGGTTCTTTGCTCGATGAGGCGCTGCTGCTTTGTTACCACTATGATCCCAGTCAGGGGCGTTACGGGCCGGCCATTCAGTCGGTTACGCGTTGGTTGGGCGTGGCCACGCTGCTGGCCTTGGGTTTGCTGTTCAACTCGCTGCGCGCGCCCCGGCCCAAGGACGATGACCGGCTCTGGTCGTTCTTGGGTTTTCCGCTCTTCCCCCTGGGGGCCTCGACGGTTTCTGCTGAACTTGACCTGATTTTTATTTTGTCTTTGATTCTTTGCCTGCTGACGCTCTTTGCCGTTTTTGCGGCGCTCACCTATTTTTCGGTGCGTTACCGCGCCCGTAATATTACTGATCGGTCCAATAGCAACCCCAACGCGACGTTGCTCGAAATCGTGTGGACGGTCGTGCCCCTGAGTGTTTTCATGATGCTGTTCTACTGGGCAAGTCAGCTCTATTTTACGATGAATACGCCACCGCCGAACGCACTCGAGATTTATGTGATCGGCAAGCAGTGGATGTGGAAGTTTCAGCATCCCACCGGGGTGCGCGAAATCAACGAGCTGCATATTCCCGTGGGCCGCCCGGTGCGCCTGACCATGACGTCTGAAGACGTGATCCACAGCTTTTCAGTACCCGCCTTTCGCATCAAGCACGATATACTGCCGGGCCGCTACATGACCACCTGGTTCGAGGCGACGCGGGTGGGGGAATACCAGCTGTTTTGTACGCAATATTGCGGCACCATGCATGCAGCCATGGGCGGTCGGATCATCGCCATGGATCCCAATGTCTATGCCCACTGGCTCGACGGCGCGGGTCACGCCGGTCCGGTGACGAGCACCACCACACCAGTGGCGTCGCAGCCTACGCGAGGCCGCGAGCTTTTTCGGCGGCTAGGCTGTGTCGCATGCCACGGGCCCGGGGGTGCGGGGCTCGCTACCGGCCCGCGCCTGCAAGGGCTGTTTGGCAGCACCGTTCGTCTCAGTAACGGCACGACGGTAGTGGCCGACGAAAATTATCTGCGCGAATCGATTCTTGTGCCAACCGCGAAGGTCGTGCAGGGCTTTACACCCTTGATGCCCAGCTTTCAGGGTCGGGTCTCGGAGCAGGATCTGGTCGATCTGATCAGCTATATCAAAGCGCTGAAGCTGGGGCAGGGGGGATGATGCGAAATTATTTGAATGAGGACTATCGCCTCAGCAGCTGGCTGCTTACGCGCGATCACAAACGCATCGGGCTGCTGTTCATGCTCTCGATTACCGGATTTTTCGTGATTGGGGGTCTTGCGGCGACCATAATTCGACTTGAGCTGATGACGCCAGCGGGAGACGTGGTTACGGCAGATACCTACAACAAGCTTTTCACCATGCATGGCGTGACGATGGTCTGGTTTTTTCTGATCCCCTCGATACCCAATGTGCTGGGCAACTTTCTGATTCCTATGATGATCGGCGCGCGCGATCTGGCGTTTCCGCGGCTGAATCTGGCCAGCTGGTATCTGTTCATGCTGGGTGGCTTCGTGACGGTCTATGCGTTGATTCGCGGGGGCGTGGACACGGGCTGGACGTTCTACACGCCTTTCAGCACGATGTTTTCCAATACGCATGTCGTGCCGGCGCTGCTGGGTGTTTTCATCGCGGGCTTCTCGTCGATTCTGACCGGTTTGAACTTCATCATCACGATTCACAAGATGCGGGCGCCCGGCCTGACTTGGATGCGGCTGCCCCTGTTTGTCTGGACGATTTATGCGACGAGCATTATCCTGGTGCTGGCAACGCCGGTGCTGGCCTGCACGGTGGGCCTGCTGCTGCTGGAGCGCATTTTTCATGTCGGAATTTTTGACCCAAAGTTGGGCGGCGATCCCTTGCTGTTTCAACACCTGTTCTGGTTCTACTCGCATCCGGCTGTTTACATCATGATTCTGCCGGGCATGGGCGTGACGAGTGAGCTCATCACCTGCTTTTCGCGCAAACCCTTGTTTGGTTATCGGGCTGTGGCGTATTCGAGTCTGGCCATCGCGATTATCGGATTTTTGGTTTGGGGGCATCACATGTTTGTGAGCGGCCAGTCGGTCTACGCCGGCATGGTGTTTTCCTTTCTGAGCTTTCTCGTTTCAATTCCTTCGGCCATCAAGGTGTTCAACTGGACGGCAACGCTCTACAAAGGCCGCATCACCTTTCACACGCCGATGCTTTATGCGCTGGGCTTTGTCGGGCTGTTTTCGATTGGCGGGCTGACCGGCCTGCTTCTGGCGGCGCTGGCCATCGACGTGCACGTGCATGATACGTACTTCGTCATCGCGCATTTCCATTACATCATGGTGGGGGGCATGGTGAGCGCCTACCTGGGCGGCATTCATTTTTGGTGGCCCAAGATGTCGGGTCGCCTGTACCCCGAAAGCTGGGGTCGTTTTGCGGCGGTTTTGCTGTTTTTTGGCTTTAATCTCACTTTTTTTCCGCAGTTCATTCTGGGCTATCTGGGAATGCCGCGCCGGTATCACGAGTATCCGCCCGAGTTTCAGGTTTTAAACGTAATGTCGTCGCTGGGCGCGACGATTCTGGCGGCGGGCTATATCTTGCCGTTGTTTTACCTGGGCTGGTCATTAAAATACGGAAGAGTTGCACCTGCCAATCCCTGGAATGCCACCGGCCTCGAATGGCAGACGGCCTCGCCACCAATCACGCACAATTTCGAGGTGATGCCCGAAGTGACCGCCGGCGCCTATGCCTATACCGAGCACACTCCCTTGCCGCTGGAGGTGGCTGATGACCCATTTGCAAGAGCAGTATGACGATCTGGAGCAGCAGCACGAGGCCGCCAAGCTGGGCATGTGGGCGTTTCTGGCCACTGAGGTGCTGTTTTTTGGGGGGCTGATTCTGGCCTACCTCGTTTATCGCTATCTCTTTCCCGAGGCCTTTCGCCAAGGCAGTAAAGAGATGGAGGTGGCCTTTGGCTGCATCAATACCGCGGTGCTCTTGACGAGCAGTCTGTTCATGGCGCTGGCGGTGCAGGCCGCCAAGGTGGGGAAGGGCAAGACGGTCCGCCGTTTGCTGGTACTGACCGCGCTGCTCGGCGCGGTGTTTCTCGGCCTTAAGAGTCTGGAGTATCGCAATCACATTCGCGATCACAAGTTTCCGGGTGCCGCTTTTCATTCCGAGCTTCCCCATGCCGAGCAGCTCGAGCTTTTCTATTTCATTTATTTTGCCGCAACTGCTTTGCATGCCCTGCATCTGACGGTGGGCTGCGCGGTGGTACTGGTAATTGCCTGGCGCGCAGGCCGTGGGGCGTACAGCGCGGACTACCACAGTCCGGTCGAGGTGACGGGGCTGTACTGGCATTTCATTGACGTGGTCTGGATCTTTCTCTTTCCACTTTTCTATCTGCTGGGTCAGGCGTCATGACGCGGGCAATCTGGATGACCTATTTTGTTCTCATGATATTGCTGGCGATGACGACAGGTTTTGCCTATGTCGACACTGGTATTGCCGCGCTCAATACGGCCATTGCGCTTTCCATCGCGGTAGTCAAAACCTTACTGGTCGTGCTGATCTTCATGGAGGTCAAGCACAGCTCCAAGTTGACGCATATCTTTGTGGGTGCCGGTTTTTTCTGGCTGGGCATATTACTCACCCTAACCATGAATGATTACCTTTCGAGGGGTTGGCTTGGAACCGGGCAGTAGGATAGGATGGGAAGCAGTTTCGGTTTCAGTTTCCGGATCCGGTTATAGGAGATTCTTAAAATGCATCCCTGGCACGACGTCGAACTAGGCAACGATGTTCCCAACCTGGTTCCGGCCGTAATTGAGGTTCCGAAGGGTTCGAAAACGAAATACGAGCTCGACAAGAAAAGTGGCCTTATTCGAGTCGATCGAGTGCTCTTCAGCTCGGTTCATTATCCGGCCAACTACGGTTTTATTCCGCGCACCTACTGCGGAGATCATGACCCCCTCGATATTCTCGTGCTGGGTCAAGATCCGGTGGTTCCGCTGGCTATCATGATTGCCAAACCCATTGGAGTAATGAAGATGATCGATCAGGGCGAGCCCGATGACAAGATCATCGCCGTGCATGCGCATGATCCGGAATACAGCCATTACAGCTCGATCGATGAGCTGCCGCCACATCGGCTGACCGAGGTACAAAGATTTTTTGAGGATTATAAGGCGCTGGAGAAGAAGGCAGTCGTGGTCGAAGGATTCCTTGGACGCGATGTAGCGCTTCTGGTGATTCAGGCCGCGGTGGAGCTCTATCAATCCGCCAAGCCGCGTTAACTTAGGGACGGCTCGGAGCATGTTCCGCCTCGACTTCCACCAGGAACTGCCCGATAATCTCATGGCATGTCAGAGCGTACCTACCAATCCGAAGTGATCATTGCGGGCGGCGGTCTTGCCGGTATCGTGGCGGCCTACGAGCTACTGGACCATGGCAAAAAGGTGCTGCTCATCGAGAAAGGCACGCGCGAGAATTTTGGCGGAATGGCCAAGGATTCTTTTGGTGGCGTGCACATGATTGGCACCCCTCATCAGAAGCGCCTGCGCATTAAAGACGATGCCGAACTTGGGCTGCGCGACTGGGAAAGTGTGGCGGCCTTTGGCGCCGGGGACGAATGGCCGCGCAAGTGGGCCCGTTTTTACTGCGAGAACTCACTCGAATATATTTACAACTTTCTGCGCGCGCGTAAAATTGACTTTTTGCCTATCGTCAACTGGGCCGAGCGTGGCGTGCATCGCCCGGGCAACAGTATTCCCCGGTGGCATATTGTGTGGGGAACTGGCTTTGAGATCATCTTCAAGATGCTGGCTGCGTTGGAAGCGCATCCCAAGCGCAAGAATCTGGAGATTCTCTTCGACCATGAGGTTTCAGGCTTCGAGCTTGCCGCGGGCACGGTGGCGGGTGTGCATGGCAAGTCCATGGCTGACGGTACGGGTTACCAGGCCCACGCCGGCCAGGTGATTATCGCGTCAGGCGGCATGTGCGGCGGTGACCTGAGCAAGGTTCGCGCGAACTGGTTCAAGGACTGGGGTGCGCCGCCTAAAGTGATTCTGAATGGCGCGCATATCTATGGAGACGGCCTGCTGCAAGACCGTGCCCGTGACTTGGGCGGCAATGTCACCCATCTCGACAAGCAGTGGCACTATGCCACGGGTATTCACCACCCGGCCAAGCGGCGCCCCGACGATGGCATCAGCCTGGTGCCGCCGCGTTCGGCGCTGTGGCTCAATGCGCATGGCGAGCGCATTGGTCCGGTGCCCCTGGTGGGCAACACCGATACGCGCTTTCATGTGGAGTCGATCGTCAAGCAGCCCGGCCAATATTCCTGGCAGGTGATGAACTGGAAGATCGCAATCAAAGAGCTGGCGGTATCGGGCTGCGACTACATGACGGCGTTTCGCCACAAGAGGAAGCTTCTGCTGCTCAAGCACCTGCTTTTCGGCAACAAGGACCTGGTCAACCGTCTTATCAAGGAATGTGGCGAAGATATCGTCGTGGCCTACGGAATCTCGGATCTGGCGCGCAAGATGAACGAGCGGGGGCTCGACGGGCATCGCGTCGATCTAAAGACGATGGAAGACACGATTCGTTTTTATGACCGTCAGATCGAGGGCGGCAAAAAATATTTTAATGACGACCAGCTGCGCTGGCTTGCCAATTTTCGGACGTATCGCGGTGACCGCATGCGCACGTGTAAGTTTCAGAAGATCATGGACCCGCAGGCGATGCCGTTAATTGCGATTCGCGAGTTCATCATGGCGCGCAAGAGCCTGGGCGGCATTCAGACTGATTTGCAAGGTCGAGTTCTAAAAACAGACGGGCAACCGGTCGCGGGGCTTTATGCCGTGGGCGAGGCGGCGGGCTTTGGCGGTGGAGGCATACATGGCATCGGATCTCTTGAAGGGACCTTCCTTGGAGGGTGCGTCCTCACGGGGCGTGTCGCCGCAAAAACAATCGCGGCCGGAAGCTGAGATGACCGTTAAAGTGGGCGCCAAGCGCAGTGGAGCCTGGCTGGTGCGTTACGCGCTCGAGCAGCTGCCGATTTCACACACCTTCGGCATTCCGGGGGTGCACAACACCGAGATTTACGACGAGCTTGGAAAGTCTGAAAAAATTCATCCCGTCCTCGTCACTCACGAGTGTGGGGGCGCCTTCATGGGCGACGCCATCAGCCGCACGGCACCGGGACAGATCGGCGCGCTCGTCATTGTGCCTGCTGCAGGTATGACCCATGCGATGAGCGGCATCGGCGAAGCTTACCTCGACGGAATCGCGTTGCTGGTGATTTCAGGCGGCACCCGCAATGACGTGGAATTCGGCTATCAGCTTCATGAGCTGGATCAGCAGAAGATTCTGGCGGGTATTACCAAGGGCGCCTGGCGAGTCGAGAGTCACAAAGATATCGTGCCGACGATTTTCAAAGCGTATTATGCGGCGGTGGCTGGCACGCCGGGCCCGGTCTTCGTGGAGATTCCAGCCAATCTGCAGCTCTTTCAAGGCGAGGTGCATGAGGTTCCGGTGTTTGCGCCGCCTAAGCCCGAGATGGTTTCGCCCGACAGCGCGCTTGACCGCGCGGTTGAGTTGCTGTGTGCGGCAAAATCGCCAGGGCTTTTCGTGGGCTGGGGCGCCGTGGACGTGGTCGAAGAGACAAAACAAATCGCCGAGGCCCTGGGCGCGCCGGTGGCCACCACCTTGCAGGGCATGAGCGCCTTTCCGGGTAATCACCCTTTGCATACCGGTATGGGCTTTAACCGCGCGTCGGTGCCGGCGGCAGAGAATGCTTTCAAGGATTGCGACTGCCTGCTGACGATCGGGGCGCGTTTCGGTGAAATTCCGACGGGCAGCTTTGGCTGCGTGGTGCCCGAGAATCACATTCACCTGGATATCAACCCCGAGGTTTTCAATCGTAACTTCAAAGCCAAGGTAACCGTCGAAGGCGATTCGCGCGTGGTGGTGCCTAAGCTGTTGGCGAAGCTTCAGAGCCGCCAGCTCAAGCACGAAGAGCGACGCGCGCGCGTCACGGCCAGTATCGCAGCCGACAAGGCTGCCTATACCAAAGAATGGTTTGCGCACGTAAATGAGCGGGTGAATCCGGCCATGTTTTTTGCCGAGCTGCGCAGGCAGCTCAGCGACGATGCGCTGCTGGTGGTTGATGACGGCAATCATACGTTTCTTGCGGCCGAGCTTTTCGAGGTGCGGGCCCGACGCGGTTTTGTCTCGCCTACCGATTTCAATGCCATGGGTTACTGTGTGCCCGGTGCGATTGGCGCCAAGCTGGCCAATCCGGGCAAGCAGGTCGTGGGTATCGTCGGCGACGGGGCATTTCTCATGACAGGGCTTGAGATTCTCACAGCCTCGGTGGAACGCGCCGGGGTGGCCTATTTCGTTTTTTATGACGGCGAGCTTTCGCAGATTTCGCAAGGCCAGGAGATTCCCTACAATCGCAAAACCTGCACTATTTTGGGCAAGGTGCAGCTTGAAGGCATTGCGCTGGCAACCGGCGCGAAATATATTGCCCTCAAAGGTAATGACGGAATTGCCGAGGGCATTCGCCAGGCTTTGGCCGTAGCGGCAACCGGGCAACCTGTAATCGTCGACGTGAATATCGACTACTCAAAACGAACCCGGTTTACTCAGGGCGTGGTTAAAACCGTGCTCAAACGTTTTCCGTTGGGCGACAAGTTTCGTTTTATTGGCAGGGCCGTGCTGCGCAAAATTACGGGCTGAGCTCGTCGTAGCGCCAGCGGCCCTTGGTCAACGTATAGCAGTGGCGTTCGTGCAGCCGATTGGGTTTGCCCAGCCAGAACTCAAAGCGATCGGGAATGACGTGATAGCCACCCCACGACTTTGGCCGTGGTACGGTACGGCTCTCGCCAAACTTGGTACGAAGCGCCTGCGCTGCCGTGATGAGCTCGTCGCGATGGCGCAGGATGCGGCTCTGCCGGGACGCGGCCCCGCTGATCTGGCTCTCAAAGGGGCGGGTCTTCCAATAGGCATCGGATTCGACGGCAGTCGCGCGCCGGATGCGCCCTTCGATGCGCACCTGGATGTCGAGCTTCTGCCAGAAAAAAACGAGCGCAACGCGCGGGTAGGCCATGAGTTCGCGGGCCTTGCGGCTGTCGTAGCTCGTAAAAAAATGCCGGGCCCCTTTGCGCAGCTCTT
>JBBRLF010000097.1:0-14752 GCA_038231515.1 candidate division WWE3 bacterium | reverse complement strand
TTAACATAAAGAGGATGAAAATGCGCCAGCTCGCTCAGTTCTTCATACTCTTTGCCCAGCTGCCTTTGGCCGAGGCGCGCGAAGGGGGCTTTCTCATCTTTGACACGTCGGGCAGCATGAATTGGAATGGCACCGTCGGCTGCTCGGGGCTCGGCTGCCCGGGCACGATCACCTCCGAATCACGGGGGGCCTTGGCAAGAGACCGGGCTACTCCAATGCGTCGGGACTCCCGCCTTGACCACGCCAAGCGTATTGGACATGAAGTGGTGCAGGGCTTCAGTGGCCAGGGTCTTGAGGTCGGGTTACTGGTCTTTGGTCAGGCCGGCTGTGAGACGATCGACATACCGGTCAAATTCGGAACTGCCGACTCCAAAACTGCGGTTACCGCGTTTCTTGATGGGCTAACTCCGCGGGGGGCAACGCCAATTGCGGAGTCTCTGCGGCGCGCGATGGTTTATATCAAGGCCAGCGGCGTAAAGGTGCGCGAGGTGACGCTGATCAGCGACGGCGTCGAAACTTGTAATGGCGATCCGGTTGCCGCCGCGCGCGAGCTGCGCAAACAAACGGGCGCAAAAATTTCGGTGATTGGGCTGGATACGATCGGCGCGGCCGAGAGTCAGCTGCGCTCAATCGCGGCGGTCGGTGCCGGTAAATATGATGGCGTATACGCCGTCGGTGCGGGTGGCGACCAGATTGAAGTGAGTAGTGGCGGCAAGGATGTTTCTTTTCAAGAGCAGACCAAAGAGCAGAGGAGCCCCAAGCTGCCGCAGCTTTTACCGGCCGGTGGAATAGCTCCCGACAAGAACAGCGAGCGGCCCTTTAACTGAGCGCAAGGTGGCGCTACTTCAGGCGTCCCAGAATCTTCTGCAGCTCGCCAACCGGCATCTTGTATTCTTTTCCGGCGTCGATGTAGCTTTTAACCACAAAGCGGGTCTGGTCGCCGACTTTCGTAAAATGAATTCGAAAGTAGGTTTCCAGATCAAGGGGCACAAACCAGGGCGCGATGCGCAGAACAATGCGCAAAACCCACGGACGAATCAACGCAAACGCGAAAGGCGGGCGGGACGAAATTTTTCGCTCGAGGATCGCGCACGTTTCGGTATTTGCGGCGCAGGCCAGCACTAGCAGCTCGCTCTGGGCCAGGCCGCCAAAGGACCAGCCACAGGCCTCGAGTGCCGCGACGAGTAACATCAAAAGGGCGCTGGGATAGGCCGCCAGGCGCGGAACGTCGGCATGCACCTTGGCGGGATGCTGGCCGGCATTGAGCACGCGCACCACTGCCGCCACTCTTTGGGCGGGCCCGCTGAACGGGCTGGGCGAGAGAGGTGGAAACCAGTATGCCATTCCGGGCTGCGGCACCGACTCGCCGGGTAGAGGCGCGTGGTAGCTGATGAGTGAAATCATGCCCGAGATGAGCCGACTTTCGAGGCCCTGAGGGCCGGTGGCAATCAGATGGGCCCGGTCATCGACTCCCGGTTGCAGCGCGATGAGTGTTGCGTCGCCAATGGCAGTCAAAAAACCTTTCAGCCATTCGCCGTGAATTGCGGTGGTTGAAAGGCACAGATAGACCTGATCCCATTTTTGCGCCGCTACTTCCTTGTCGGTGGTTACGACCTGATCGGCAGTAAACTCCACTGGTGTGGATCGCGGATTGCGGCGATTAAGCGGGTAGAGGCGCAGCGGCTGGCGACACTCGTCGGCGTACTTGGGCCGCACAAAGAGGCTCACTCTGGCGCCTGCAAGCTGCAAATGACGGGCATAGACCTGACCGACCGCGCCGGCACCGACAATCAAGATGTTCATTACCCATTCCTACCATGAGATTGACGGTATTCGGTAGCCCCGGTAATCTTGACGTCATGAGCAATTCCCTTAATTTGTGGTTTGTGATCCTGGGTCTTTGTACCACCGCGCAAACACACGCCCAAGAGCGCGGCGATTGCAAACAGCTCGTGGAGTCGGTCCGAATTCCGGTCGACACCAATGTGGTGAGCAGCGAAAACGTTCTGGAGGCCCGGGTTTATTACAAAATCGTGGCCCGGGGTACTTTTGAAAAAGAAGACATCGGCTTTGGCGACGGCCAATATACTTTCAACAAAAAGCAGGATCTTATCGTAACCCGCTGTCAAAATAACCCGGTGGGGTTGCCCTTTGGAATTGCATTGGACGTTGATGGCAAAGGTAGCGCGCTGGAGAACTGGGGAAAGTTCAACCTCAAGCATGTCTACTCTATCGAAGTCGCGGGTCGTGAACGCAAAGCCAGTTTCCATTATCAGGATTGTCGGCCCATCGGCAACAAGGGTTCCTTAATGGTCGATATCTATAAGTGCGATCGGCGCGAGAAGATCAAGTAAGTCCGCGGGCGCAGATCGCCTTGATCTGCGCGGTCACCGCGTCCGGATTTTCGAGCATTGAGAAGCCATTCGTATGCGGGATTTTCGTGTGCACCGCCTGCGGAAAAAGCGTTTGCAGCACGCGAAAAAGATCATCCTGGTCCAGGTTCTCTTTTTCGCCGCCCAGAAAAAGCATCGGTGGGCGTTGCGTGTCGGGACCTACTTTGATGAGTGTGTCTCGCAGTGAGGGCGCCCGTTCAAAAAGCTGGTCGTTGCCCTCCCACTTGATCTCGGAAGCCAACGAGGTAGCCGCGGTATCTGAAATGCCCGAAGAAAAAAGCTGAAGCACGTTGGCCTTCCAGCGGTCGAGTGAGCAGGTGCCGCCGGGCGTATCGATCAGTACCACGGCCCGGGTACGACAGCCGTGCTGGATGAGCATGTCCAGAATCATGCGTGCGCCCGTCTGGTGGCCCACGATGACCAGCTTGTCAGTAAGGGCGGCCAGCTCGCGCAGCGTGCGACTGATATAGTTCGTGCAGCTGCCGTAGCGTAGTGGCAGCTTGTCGAGTGGAATTACCGAGCCACCATGGTTGGGCAGGTCAAGCACGCCCACATTGGCCGAAAGTTGCTTGCTCAGGCTCAGCATGAACTCATCAAGATAACGGCTGGGCAGCGCGGGGCCGCCAGGTACCGCAATCACGAGTGCTTCGTATCGGCGCAGGGGACGCAAAAAGCGTCCTGCGATGTGTCCGTTGCTGAAAAATTGGGGAATCGGCAGTTCCTTCATCTCCTGGCTTTTCGACATCGCCAACTCGCGGCTAAAGCGGCAAAAACGTCTCTACTCTTGACAAAAACGCTCCGAATTGGAAGAAAGGGGCCATGCTACAGGGAACACAGAAACCGTTTCGCGGCGCTATTGTGGGGTTTGGCTTTATCTCGGGGAAAGGCCACTTTCCGGCCTACCTGGCCAGAGGATCCGCCGACACTGAGATTGTGGCCGTGGCCGACATTTGCCCCGCACGGCGCGAAGCTGCGCTGGCCCTGAATCCCAAGCTGCGTGTTTACGAAACCGCACAGCAGCTTTTTGACGGTGAGAAAGATCTCGATTTCGTCGACATATCCACACCACCCAACGAGCACGGTCCTATCGCGCAGGAAGCCCTCAAGCGCGGACTGCATGTGCTTTGCGAAAAACCGCTTACGGCTACGCTGCCCGAAGCGCGTGAGCTGCTCTTGGCGGCTAACCGCGTGCGTCGTGTGGTATTTCCCTGTCACAACTATAAGCATGCGCCAGTCGTAAAAACGGTAGACGAGATTATCGCCAGCGGCGAGATCGGCAAAGTGCATGGGCTGACGCTCAACACGTATCGCAACACCCACGCCAAAGGCGTCAAAGAGTGGAAGACCGACTGGCGGCGCGACAAGAAGATCTCCGGTGGCGGAATTGCCATGGATCACGGCAGCCACACTTTTTATCTCACCTTCAACTGGCTCAAGGCGCTGCCCACGGCAGTCACGGCCAAGATGGTGACCCTGAATACGAATGACGAGCAGTGGGACACGGAAGACAACTTCAGCTGCGTGCTGACGTTTCCCACGGGCTACGCCAATGCCCATCTGACGTGGACGGCCGGCGTGCGCAAGGTGATTTACACGATTCAGGGCAGTCAGGGCGCGATTACGATTGATGATGACGACATTCAGGTGGCAAGCGCAGCGGGCGTGCGCAGATTCTCGATTGCTTCAAACTGGGGCGACGCCAGCCACGTAAGCTGGTTCAACTCCATGTTCGATCAGTTTCGCGACTGCGTAAAGCGCGGCGACTACGTCAACAGTGAGCTCAAAGAGGCTTACCATTGCATTCAACTTATCCATCGCGCGTATGAGTCGTCCAACGACGGCTCGCGCGAAGTTCAGCTCGATACGTCGTTTTCGTTTCTTTGACGGTAAAGCGTCAGACACGCGACAGTGAAAAGCAGGCCATTGCCCAGGGCATAGAAGCCCAGCTGGCTGAGCTCGTCGATTTCGCGGATTCCCAAGGCGTGGGCGACGAAAGTCTGCAGCAGGGTGCCGGTCAGCGCGAAAACGACAAGCAGCGCGACCGACAGGCGCAGGCGAGGAAGAAGCGTCAGCACATCAGCGGCAAGAATGACTCCGCACGGCAGCCAGATGAAGGTAAACCAGCGCCAGCTGAGCGGGCTGATTACGGCGTAAAGCAGCAAAGTGGTGACCGCCAGGCGCGTATGGTTGCGCGGCGAGGTAACCTTGGCATGTGGCCACAGCAGAGTCACGAACAGCGCGAGTGCCGCACCTTCCGCCACAATGACAGGAGTGAGGATCTGCACCCACGAGCGATGGCCAAGTCCGCGCGCAATGGCCGCCGCCAGGCTCTGATTCAGGTTGCCCGTTAGAAACTCAATGCTTTGTTGCGCCAGCACCACCCACCATTGGCTGAAGAGCTGTGACTGACGGGTCAGGCCCCACCCCAGCGCTGGTGCCAGCAGCAAGACCAGCGTGCCGCCCGCGGTAAGGGCCAGCATGCGCCAGCGTCGGCAAATTAGAAAATAAGCCAGTAGAATGCCTGCTTGAGGCTTGGTGATGAGCAGCAGCGACATCAGCCCCGCTGCCAGCGCATCGCCCGATTTTTTTGGAGTCGTGGCCACTGCGCCCACGAATATTGCGAACAGGAGCATATCGCCCTGGCCGTACGAGAAGAGCTCGATGTAGCCGTGCCAGGCGAAGATGCCAAAGGCCACCAGCAAAGCCACCAGCTGGCGTCGCGGCAATCGAAACGAAAGGCCCGCCGTGAGCCAGAGCCAGTGGGTGGCCCAGGCAAAGCCGCTGATCGAAAGGGCGCACCACAGAATCCAGGCCAGATGATGAGGCAGAAGATCGAAGGTATATTTGAACAGCACCAGAAATGTTGGGGAGTATTTGAACGGCGAGGAGTCTTCAGCCTGATAAACCTGCGCGCCCTGGGTCAGGCGGTCGCTGGCATGGTGAAAATTCATGTAGTCGTTGGGAATCAGCCCCGGCGGGCGAATCTGATCGATTCCGAAGCGTCCAATCGTGTAGAGGACAAAAATCGCCAGCACGATCGCAAGCCAGCGATGGTGGGTATTTTTAAGCGACATGATGTAAGAGGGTAACATGATTACGGTCATCAAACACGCGCCTCATGAAGGCTTGGGTTCGTTCGAGGCGGCGTGCCGTAGGGCCGGGCACGACCTCGAGCTTATCGATGCAACTCAGGCCGGTGCGCACGAGTGGCAGGCGGCGCTCGAGGCCAAGGTTTTGTTTGTCATGGGCGGCTCCATGGGAGTTTATGAAACAGATCGGTATCCGTTTCTGAGAAGCGAACTTGAGCTGCTGGCCAGGCGAGTTGCGCGCGACGCGCCAACTTTCGGGGTTTGTCTGGGCTCGCAGCTTCTTGCCACGGCGGCTGGTGGCCGGGTGACTCGCTCGGGGCGCCATGAGATTGGCTGGTTCAAGGTTGAGCCAACCGAGCAGGGATTGGTCGACGCAGTGGTTGGGCCTGCGACGTGGACCGAGCCGGTTTTTCACTGGCACGGGGATACGTTTGAAACCCCACCCGGCGCAGTTCATCTTTTGCGCTCGGAACGCTTTTCACAGCAGGCATTTCGGCTTGGTCGACGCAGCTACGCCCTGCAGTTTCATCCCGAGGTGACCCTTGAAGATTTGCCGGCATGGCTCGCCTCGGAGCCTGACGCCGAATATGGGCGTGTGGATGGCGTGCAGTCGCAGGGCCAGATTCTGGACGGCGGACGGCGATTCGGCCCGGCGCTCGAAGCCCTGGCTGACGCCCTGATTCAGCGGTTTTTGAGCGATATTAGCCGTTGATTATCGCTGTCGGGTAGGGGTAATTTCCCCCTATGTCAAAAATCGCCTTCATCACAGGGATAACCGGGCAGGATGGCTCGTACCTGGCCGAACTGCTGCTCGAAAAAGGCTACGTGGTCCATGGCCTCATTCGCCGCTCAAGCTCGTTCAATACGGGTCGTATCGACCATCTTTATCAGGACCCTCATGTGGCTGGCGTGCGGCTTTTTCTGCATTATGGTGACGTGTCCGACTCTTCGGGCATCAATCGCCTGCTGCGCAAGATCAAGCCTGACGAAATTTATCATCTCGGCGCACAGAGCCACGTGCGCGTGAGTTTTGATACGCCCGAGTATACGGCGGACGTCACGGGCGTAGGTACGATTCGCCTGCTCGACGCGATTCTGGACACGGGTATCAAGACCCGTTTTTACCAGGCCTCGAGCTCGGAGATGTACGGCAAAGTGCAAGCCGTGCCGCAGAACGAAGACACGCCGTTTTATCCCCGCAGCCCCTATGGCTCCGCAAAAGTTTTCGCCTACTGGACCACCGTGAACTATCGCGAAGCTTACAATATCTTTGCCTGCAACGGCATTCTGTTCAATCACGAGTCGCCTCGCCGCGGTGAGACGTTCGTCACGCGCAAGATTACCCGTGCGCTGGCTAAAATCGTGGCCAAAAAACAAGACAAGCTCTTCCTCGGAAATCTCGATGCCAAGCGCGACTGGGGTTACGCGAAAGATTACGTAAACGCGATGTGGCTCATGCTTCAGCAAGATAAAGCTGAAGACTTCGTGATCGCCACGGGCGAAACCCACTCGGTGCGCGAATTTATCGAAGAGGCTTTTCGGTACGTGGGCGTGGATTGGAAGAAGCATGTCGAGATGGACGAGCGCTATCTGCGTCCGACCGAAGTGGATCTCCTGATCGGCGATCCGGCCAAGGCGCGCAAGCAGCTGGGCTGGAAATCAGAAACCAGCTTCAAGGAGCTGGTGCAGCTCATGGTGCGCGAAGATCTGAAACTCGAAGGTTTGGATCCGGCCCAGATCGTGAAGAGGTAGAACATGGATTTACGTGAAGCCAGAATTTTGATCACGGGTAGCAGCGGCTTTCTCGGACGCCACGTCGTGCAGCAGCTGCGCGAGCAGGGCGCCGAGCGGCTGTCGTTGCCACGCTCAAAGGATAGCGACCTGCGGCTGATGGAAAGCTGCCTGGCCGTCACCAAAAATCAGGATCTGGTCATTCATCTGGCGGCACATGTGGGTGGCATCGGTTTGAACCGCGAAAAGCCCGGCGAGCTTTTTTACGACAATGCCATCATGGGCATTCAGCTAATCGAAGCCGCGCGTCGCAACAAGGTGAAGAAGATCGTCGTCGTGGGCACGATCTGCGCGTATCCCAAGTTTACGCCCGTGCCTTTTAAAGAAGAAGAGCTGTGGAACGGCTACCCCGAAGAAACCAATGCCCCGTATGGCGTGGCCAAAAAAGCGCTGCTCGTCCAGCTGCAGAGCTATCGTCAGCAGTATGGCCTGAACGGCGTATTTCTTTTGCCCGTGAATTTGTATGGGCCACACGACAACTTTGATCCCCGTTCGTCGCACGTTATTCCCGCGCTGATTCGCAAGCTGCAAGAAGCCATCGATCGCGGCGACAAGGAAGTCGTGATCTGGGGCGACGGCACGCCAACCCGTGAGTTTTTGTACGTTGATGATGCCGCCGAGGGCATCGTGCTGGCCGCGCGCGACTACGAGGGCGGCGAGCCCGTGAATCTGGGCAATGGCCGCGAGCTTACGATCAAGGAGCTGGTGACCAAACTCGCGAGTGTCATGGGTTATGCCGGTACGTTCGTGTTTGATGAGTCCAAGCCCAACGGCCAGCCCCGGCGTGGATTGGATACGGAACGCGCGCGCAACTGGTTTGGTTTCAGCTCGCGGACCACTTTGGAAGCTGGTTTGGCTAAGACGATCGAGTGGTACCGGGCGAACGCGGCTGACTTGAAATAGCCCAACCGCAGCGGCATAGACACTCGGCTAAAGTTTTATGTTTTTGTAGGGCGTCTTTTCAGCTGGAGTGGGGATAGGGCCAAACATGAGCCAGTACTCGTCAAGAAAATCGAGATAACTTTCAAAGCTCATTTCTTATCCCTGATGTTCTGAACTTCGTCCCACTGATCAAATAAATCAGCGTACATTTTAATTTTTTTCCAGTCGAGGTCCGGTTGTTTTTCGATCAGAGATCGAATATCCGCCTTGTCCTGGTATTCCCGTTTGGCATCGTTTACATAAGCCTGAATTTTGAGGCCGATGATATCTTCGGCGCCCAGGCACTTCATGCCAACGGTGGCAAAATGTTTCGCTCCTTCGATCATCTTCTTGCTCAGTGGTCTGTTTGCCAAAAGAATATCGAGAAGGCCAATCCCTTCGAAATGCAAAACCTCAGGAGACTCCGTTTTTAAGATAAAACCGGCTGCCACGAGCGTTTTCTTGAGTTCTTCACGGTGTTCACCGGCAATCAGCAGATCCACGTCGCCTGTCGCCCGGTTAATTCCAAGTGTCGCAAGCGCAAGACCGCCAATAAGCGCATGATCAATGTTGGCGCCTAAAAGGGCTTGATGGGCAGCCTGAAGAGTCTTTCTTAAACTCATGCGTTGATAATAACATACCCGTTGGGTTGAAACCAAGCCCAACGGGCAGGTGAAGCTAATGCCGCGCCGAAATGCGGGAATGCAGAATCAAAGTATTGTTCCGCGCATTCCCATCCGTACCAATAAGCGAAAAGTTCAGACTGTAGATTCCCGGGCCGGGCAAGTCGAGCCAAGGCACCTGCACGGTCGCGCTGGCACCGGGCAAAAGCGCCGGAACGTCAACGTCCCCCGAAATGGGAATGCTCTCATTGCCTTCCATGAAGTCGCCCAACACATCATCGGGCTTGCTGCGCAGAATTCTAAGTTTCATCGCGCCAGCGGTCGAGGCGGTCAGACCCTCGTTTTGAATCGTGACGCTGATGTTGGTTGCAGCACCGCCCGTGCCTTGCTGAATCTTAATCTGGTGCTCGTAAAAACCCAGATCAAAACCCAGGGCGTGGTAGCGCGTGCCCGGATTGAAATCGGCGGCGTGCAGCACGCCCTTGCTGGTAACCATTGCCAGCGTGGCGTTCACGGCGGGTATGCCGGTTTCTTGCAGACGCGTGAGGTCGATGTTGATGTCGAGCTTGTCGATCAGAATACGCACGGCCATCAGCAGCCCGTCGTGCAGGCCGATGGTGTAGTCGCGGCTATCGACCACGTCTTCATACGCGCCGGTAATCATGTTCTGAATCTTGATCGAACGCACGGCGCTGGCGCCGCCGCCGGAGTCATAGGTAACCTGCATGCCCGACGTTGAGATCCAGCCGATCAGATTGATGCTCTCGGCAAGAAACATGACGTTGAGCAGGCCGCGCAGCGAGGTGCCCGACAGCGTCAGCTTTTTGAGGGTCCAGGTCGAACCGTTCTGTGGAAAGGGCTGGCCCGGGACGGGATGATAAATGTGTGGCGTCATGTTCATGACGTCAAACGTGCTGAGCGGACCGGGCTGGATGTCGTCGCCAATGAGCTGCACCGATTCCATGGCTACGTCGGCACCGCTGGCCTGACGATAAGCATCGACGGCCAGGTTGGAGATCGGACCTTCCCGGTTGTCGTTGTGGGTCATCATGTCTTCGGTGTCGGCCAGATGATCGTGCACGATGTCTTTGCCGTACTTCTGGGCTAAGGCCGCGTCCTGCTCGTTGATCAGACCCGCAATTTTGCTGTTCTCCGCAAGGTCAGCCGAGACGGGGTGAAGCGTATAGCTTTTGAGCGTGACCTGTCCGGTGGACTTGTCGACGGAAAGCACCATGTCGCCCAAAAACTGGGCCCACTGCTTGGCTTCGGCCACGTAGGCTGGTCGGCCCCCGTTGGTGGTGGCGATAGCCTGTGGCGTTTTGGCATGCGAGTGACCGCTGATGACGGCATTGACCCAGGGTACTTGCTGCGCCCACGAGATGTTCTGGCTGATGCTGTTGTGCGAGAGCAGCACGATGACATCGGCAAGTTTGCCGTCGTGCAGCTTGGTGGTAATGGCCGTAGCGGCCGCGCGGGCGTCCGTCACGATGGCGGGCTTGAAATAGCCGTAGTAGAAAAAATCGTTGCACAGGATGCCTACGACTGCGACTTTCAGGCCGCCCACATTGAGTATCGTGTAGTCGGTAACGAGCCTGGCCACACGCTCTTTATCAGCGACGTTGGACAGGTCTTTGTTTGCGCCCAGTACGGGATACGAAGGAGCCGCGCGCTCGATGGTCGAGGCCAGCTCGCTTGGGCCGTTGAGATAGTCGTGATTGCCGACCACCACCGCGTTGTAGCCGATGGCATCCATGATCTTGAGCATATTGCTGCCCGCATCGACGTTGAAATAGCTGATCGCCTCGGACCAGTCGCCGGCGTCGAGCAGAATCGTATTGGGCCTGGTGCCACGAATGGAGTCGACCAGGGTTTTAAGGCGGGCCAGGCCGCCCAGGCCATACGGGTTCTTTTCGGAGTTCACGGGCTCAGCCCGCAGATGAGTGTGAATGTCGTTGGTGTGCAGGATCGTAAGCTCGACCGTGGTCGGGGTGCTGCTGCAGGAACTTGCGCCGGAGACGGCAAGCAAGAGACCAAGACAAAGTAGGACGGTGAGTGCGACGCGCGCACGAATCTTAAACGTGTGTTTCACGATTTGTAACTCCTGGATAGATAGCGCGCGTGACGCCTCCACGACGTCACGCGCACCTTGAAATCAAAAGACGATAGCTCGAAAAAACTCAGAGCGGCTTGTTGCCAAAGCTATTGGACTTCATCAGCTCGCTAAAGAGCTGCGCAAGTTTTGCGGCCTGCTTGCGATCGTTGTTGTAGAAGTCGGCGTTCGGTCCCTGAAAGAGATAGAACTTGTCAGCCTTGACGAAGGTATCGGCAGTTTCCGAGCTGTCTTTGGCGCCGGCGATCAGCGTGGCTGCATTGGCGAAAAGGGCGATGCCGCCCGGATTCGTCATATTGCCGTTGTTGTCCACTTTCGGCCCGAAGACCGCGCCGTAGATCTGGTTGTTGCCAGCCTTGTCCTTGACGAAGCCCTGCGAAAGCGAAAGGCCCGCGGGAAAGTATTTATTGTTGAGAAACTTGAGTGTCAGCGCCAAGCCCAGCCACTGCTTGCCGGCCACATCGACGTAAGCGTAAACATCAAAGTTCGGGTTGAGCTGGTTATCGAGCTGAATCTTCGCGAAAGCGCGATTCAGATTCGGAATGGGGATGGGCTGGCCCGAAGGCAGGTCTTGCACGGGCGTCAGGTTGACGTACTTCTGCTCGTTGACGATATTCAGGTTGAGCAAAAAGCCGACGTTGAACGGATTCGTCGGGCTCGAAGGCTCGATTTCGATCGTGCCGTAATCGGTGCCGCTGGCCGCGACGTCAAAGGTGCCGCCCAGGTCGGATTGAATCGAGTTTGCAAAATTGAGTTGTACTTTGAGCGTCTCAACGTTCGGCGCGACGTTGAATGTTACGCCGCTGATTAGCGCGTTGCTGGTGTTGCAGCCAGATGAGCCAAGCGATAAGAACGCGATGGCCAGAACGATGCAGGACAAAGTCCTAGAATTACGAGTCATTTGAATCCCCTCCATTAAAATACCCCGTCGAAATTCCTAACATTGACGCACGGATTCGCAACCTTTTTTGGGGTACCGAAACGCGCCCATGGTTTGCACTATTGATACTCGTAGAGAAAGTAGAGTGGCAGTAATGCAGGTATCTTTGCGATATAGTTTAAGTTTCTTCAAACGGCGGCAGGCTGGGCTGTGGCTAGTCGTATTGCTTCTGTCTGGAAGTTTTACAGGGTGCGGGCACCCCAACGACACCGGCCAGAACGCTCAGGGCGCCGTGGCGCTGGAGTCGCAGGGGCTGGGCGCCGCTTCGTCGGCGCTGCTAAAAGGCGATCAATATTCACAGCTTACCGTTGAAGTCGCGTCGGTCGCGGGTCACGAACCCAAGCAGGCCACCCTCGACTTTTTGACGACCTTTCTGAGTGCCCGGCTCAATAAACCGGCCGGAATAATTTTTGTCACCGGCACCACGATTCCGGCCACCGGGTCGGGCGGGCTTTCCAACAGTGATCTGGCCACGATCGAAGCCGCCAATCGCAAATCCTATTCGTCCGATAACAACATCAGCGTGTACATCATGTTTCTCGACAACCACAACTCGATCGATACGTCTGATGCGCGCGTGCTGGGCCTGGCATATCAGTCCACGTCGCTTGCGATTTTTGACGACACGATCACACTCGAATCAAACCCACCCGATCACGAGCTGGTGGAGAAGACCGTGCTCGCCCATGAGTTCGGGCATCTTTTGGGACTTGTGAATATTGGAACCAGCATGACGGGCGCGGACCATTACGATTCGACGCACAACCGTGGCCACTGCAGCAATCCCAACTGTCTGATGAATTATTCGGTCAACACGACCAAGCTGCTCACGGTATTTTCGGGGCAGGTTCCGACCATGGACGACGCCTGTCTGGCTGACCTTAAAGCGGCTGGCGGCAAGTAAACGAAGTCGCAGTGCTGAAGTCATAAGCCGTGCCGGCCCAGGTTACTGGCAGCTATTCGCTTCGGGCTTGGCCCGGGTGGTTGCGGGCAGCGCAAGCAGACAGTCGGCCTGTGCCGCCACGCCATCAGCCCACTCGCCCGAGGCTTTGAGTGCACCTGGGTCTTTTTGTCCGGCCCAGTGAAGGTGAATGCCGTCGCCGTGTTTCGGATAGTGCGACAGGGGGCGACTATCAATGAACTGGCACGCGGGCTTGCCGGTTTTTTTGGCGGCAAGCTCGATGGCCTCTTCGATGATTTTGATTTTGTACGCTACCGCCGGCGGATCAAAGCCGGGCTTGCGGGTCATGGACGGCGGGCCCACCCACAGGCAGCGCTCGCTGTGCGCCATGGCGTCTTCGACAAGCTTTTGCGTTTCCAGAACGTGGCCGGCGCGCCAGGCGGGACTCATGCTGAAGTTGGTGCCCAGCGCGATAATCGAAATGCGCCGCTCGTCTTCGGTGGGGGCGGGCTCTTGCTGCCAAAGATATTTCAAGCTGGGCGTGTGCAGCTTGTTGCACTGCCGAGGCAGGGGCGTGGCGATTTTGGACTTGTCCTCAAACCCACAAGGAGTGGTGAACGCGCCGTTGGTCCACTGCAAGGGTGCTGAAGCGCCGCTGGCGAAGAATTCGAATTTGGTTTGCGCGCGTTTGCGGAGCCAAAGCGCGAGCTCTTCGCCGAAATGTCCGACGCCGTGGCTGTCGGTGACGACGACGAAACGGTCGGTGGCTTGTGCGGGCTTTTCAGCTGCGGCGAACGTAAGCTGGAATAGACCGAGGAGAAGGCAAAGTTTTGTTGTCGGATTCATCGGATTCTCCCAGTTACACTTCGGAATTCTATTTTTTCCACGTCTCCGCGATGCGGAAGGCAAGGTGTGGGTCGAGGATGCGCGCGTGCTTTCCCCTTAACCACTCCGGATCATATTCAAATGAAAATATTTCCTTTCCCCGCCCGGGCGTCGCGTAAAGCCTGCCCATCAGCACAGGTTCACTGAGCCCAGCCCAATGCGCACAGACTTCCATACGGCGTTGTTCATTTTTTCGCATTTTTAATCCCGGTCGTTAGCTCAGCATCTTGAAGCTTGCGGCCAAAAATATCGTCACGGGCGAGTATTGAAAGGTCTTTCTCCAGCCCTAGCGAAAGCAGCACGTTTGCATAAGCTCCGAGAGTAACGCCGGGGTCTCCTCGTTCAATAGCGCGCAGTGTGGGGCGTGCCATACCGGCCCGTTCGGCAACTTGGGTTGCGGTAAGCTTTCGGCGCCGTCTTGCGAGGTGGATGTTCTCACCCAGCCCGGTAAGCAGCTTTTGTAAGGGTGGGAGCGGAGGTCCGGTTTTTCTACCCATGGTGGATACTATTATATCCAAAAATCAGTTTTTTGGTAATAATAGATTCCAAAATCAATAAATTGCACGTCATCCTGCAGGTGACCGGTCGGGAGCTAGAGCTTTTAGAGTTCGTTCCCGATCAAAAGTTCGCAAGCTTTGATGCGCTATATCCAAGGTTTTACGAAGTAGGGGAATCTCGCTCGCAGCGTTACGTCGCAGAGCGTCTCCATATCCTTCGTCGACATGGGTGAAGTTTTTAGTTATCTTGCCGACCAGGATAAAATTTTGCTTGGGAAAAATGGCAAAAACGAACTTACTCTTTACCTCGATGGGCTCGGTATCGATGAGCACCTCGGGCAACTGGGGCCGCGCGGCGTGACGGCATACATCACCGACCACCTGGGAACAGTCATCAATGGCGAGGCGCTAGGTCAAAAGCGTGCAACCGCTGCGTTTGGCGAATCACTGCTTGCGACCAGTATGGCTAATGGCGGAGACAATCACGCGAAGGGCACCGCCATCTCGACCACTAGCGATCCTGCACAGTATGGGTTTGCGGGGCGTACGCTCGATCGTGAGTCCGGCCTCCACTACAACAGAGCGCGAAGCTACGATCCGAG
>JBBRLF010000096.1:0-14854 GCA_038231515.1 candidate division WWE3 bacterium | reverse complement strand
GTACGTGATGTCGGGGTGCTCACAAAATTTCAGGTTCTCCCGGGCGGCTGCGTTCTTTATTTCGCAGCCTCTTTTGACAGCATCGGGATTGCCCGGTTTTGAGATGATATCCATCTCGACTTGAACGTAGTTGATGAAAATTTCACACTGCGTGCGGCGCGACTCAAGAATTTGCTGCTCCAGAGCGGCAATTCCGCTATCAGCCCGTGCAACGCTAGCTAGCAAGAGCAACGCGGCAAGAAGCCGGGTCACGCCGCGACCTTTGCCGGAGCCTTTTGGCCAAAGATCCCAACCAGCAGCTTCACCAGATCGCGATCATACTTGCCAATTTCGTGCTGAATAATGCCCAGGGCCTGCTCGATCGTATAGGCCTCACGAAAAGGCCGTTTGGTGATCAGCGCGCAAAACGAATCGGCTAGCCCCACGATTTTCGCGGGATAAAAGATAACCGGCCCGCGCAGACCGCTGGGATAGCCCGAGCCGCCCGGCTCTTCGTGATGCTGAAATATAATGTAGCGCACTTCATCGGGAATGTTTGGTGTGCCCTCGGCCATCTTGATGCCCAGCTTTGGATGCGAACGCATCTCGCGCCACTGCGCGGCCGTCAGATCTGTTGGCGAGTCGACGACTTCCTTGGGCAACATCGTCAAACCGATGTCGTGCAGAAAACCGCCCATGCCGCAGATTTCCAGCATGCGCGCATTGGCCTGGCCCGAAGCCTTCGCCAAAAACATGCTGACGACGGCCGTTGAGATGGAATGATAGTAAAGGTATTCGCCATGGCTGGCGGTTTTTAGCAGCGTGGCCAGCGTCTTGGGGTTTTCGCTCAGCAACGTGATGAAATTTTTAACGATACGCCCGCTGGTCTTGGCCGCCTCGTCTGACACTTTAATGACGTTAAACAGCTCGGCCATGTTCTGCTCGGCCATATTGAGTAAAATCGCGATCTTCTTGTTGTCGGAAACGGCGGGGTCGGCGAAAATTCTTTCTGGCGAGCGCTGCAGATATTCGCGGTACGCGGTTTCGTCCTCACCTCTGACAAAGAGGTGCAGCACGCCCTTCTGGATGTACTGGGCCAGCCGCTTGTAGTCGACGCCCGAGCTCTTCGAAAAAACATGGGCGTAATTGTCGTCAGACAGCTTCAGAAAGACATCAAAGGTGATGTCTTTCGAGGTGGTCCGAAAGCCGCGAATATCGACTGGGAAAAATTTGCCGCTGCTCATGATTTGGGGCCGCCACCGTGGAAGCCTTCCTCCGTTACTCTCTTCTATTCGGTCTGGACGGGGAATAGTTTGAGTATTAAGTAACGTCGGAATTCTGACGAATCGTTATTCATGAATTGGTCTTTCGTACGAACGATTGTCGTAAATATGGCGTATGTGGGTCTTCTGATGCTGGGCGTAGCCCGCTATAACCATGCGTCCGATTTTTTCATCACCTCGGTGATTCGCGAGCTGCCCATGAAAACCGGCGAGGTCCTTTATAAGGACTATTATATCAACGCCGGCACGAATAACGGGCTGAAGAAGGGCCTGGTAATCGAGGCGGTTCGCAAGATATCAGCTTTCGACAACATCAACAGCAAGCTGGTCGGCGATACCTCGGTAAAAATTGCCAAGCTAAAGCTGATTCACGTCGACAAGGGCGTAAGCGTTGCCCGGCTGCTGAAGTATTACGACAAGGAAACGACGCCCATCACCGGCTATGACTCGGTTATGATCGGCGATCTGATCGAAGTGGCGGAAAAACAGTAGGGTCCAGCTCGGTCGATACGCCACAGTCCTCGAACCCCGTCACGTCACCTTTTTCTTCCAGCTCAACCGAGCTAAAGACCTGTCCGCGCACCGCGCGGGGAAAAGCCTCATTGGCTTCGGACTGCCGCGAGTTCAAGACGCGCGCCTTGCGCTTGCCGCCCTTGGTGCAGAGAAAACAATGCGTGAGTCCCTTTTCTTTCATCATCTGGCTGACGACGCGCTGTCCGTCTTCAGGCCATTGCGCCGGCGGCGCGGGATGCACGCCAACCGAGCAGATAAGATAAGAGAAAAGCACGGCTTCCTTGCGCAGTCCGGAATCAGCGCCCAGCGCATTGAGCCAGTCTGGAAACTGGATTGCCGCTTCTTCGTGGCACCAGTCGTCTGGCCGCTCGAGCGCACCACAAGGGCGGGCACTCAGGCAGGGCAACCAGACCCGCACATCGCCACGCCCACGCAAAGTTTCGCGCAGCTGCAAAAGCTCACGTGAAGCGGCTTTTGAGCCCGGCTCGACAATCACCAGCCAGCGGGGCGTATCGTCGGACTGAGCCACGCGCGCCAAAGCTTCAACGACTTCTCCCAGCCAGACGCCGCGCTGCCCGGCATCAGGCGCCATTTCGCCAATGCTGTTCATGAAGCTCAAAACGTGCGGTTTCAGCGCACGTACTTTTTCGGCCAGAATATTTTCCTGCTTTCCGTGCTGAAAACTTTCCCAGCGCGAAAGCAGGGAACCAGGCGGCAACTTGGACCGAAGCGCACGCGCCAGAGTTTCAGCAAGCGTCAGAAACTGCGACGACTGCTCAAGCCCCGTGTACTCGACGGCAACATTACGATTTGCAGCCCACCAGGCCAGACCCCAGAACGCCGTACCCGGTCCGCAGCCCACATCGAGCCAGCGCAGCGGGCCCGCGTCGACCTTCGTCAGCGGCAGGCCAAAGGCCTGGGCTTCTTCGAGAAGCAGCGGCAGCTTCATGGCGTTGGCCGGCAGATAATAGGCGCCATAGGCCTCGGCGAACTGCCGCGAGTTCGAATAATGCCGGGCCGGCGCACCGCCGGCATTTTTTTCAAGCTGACCGCGGCCCACGGCCAGGGCAGCCCATAGCTCACCCAGCGTATGCGCAAGGGACCGGCGCGCTGCTACATTGGGGATCACACCGTTCCAATAATGGCTGACGAGCGCTTCACTCATGGGCTCGGGGAATTCGAAGGGACGGCGGGCGAAATGCATATGGTGGCCTACTTAGCGCATTTTGGCGGCAAAGGGCAGCGGCAAACGAAATCTGCGGGTTTCGGACGACGGGTATCTGGCGTCTGAAACCCGATTCATCCGACAGCATCAAATAAACAACGACGAAAATGAGGCCCCCATCTCCCAGCGGAGGTGGGGGCCCCTCTGATCGAACTCAGGCGGAAGCAGCCATAGCCGCTTCGTCTTGCTCTGGTTCAACGTCTGCGGACTTGCGACCACCCAGAAACTGAACCCGGTTGGCCATAACCGATACCGAGGTCACTTTCCGGCCGTCCTTGTCCTGGTAGGTTCGTACCTCGAGATAGCCTTCGACCATCACCTGCGAGCCCTTCTTAAGATACCGCGCACAGCTTTCGGCTTGCTGGCCGAATACCATCACGCGGTGCCAGTACGTGATCTTCTCCTCACCCGCCCGATGCGAATCCGTCGCGATCGAAAGTTTGAGATACGGCTTTTCCTTGGCCGATGTTTTTAATTCCAGATCATTACCGATCCGGCCCAATAGAATCACTCGATTGAAATCTGACATACAAAATGAACCTCCCACCTTGCCAGTCAGCAAGATGTAGGCCATCGTGTTGCAAGCGCTATGTTGGAAAGATTTGGAGCTCACTGCGAGCGATTTGTCCGCAGCTACATGCCTGACCCCTTAGTGCTCGTGCTTCTACTGACGATGCTTACATTTGGATTGGCCGCATGGGTAACGCCGACACATCCGCATGAGCTGCTCGGCAGCTGGTACGGGGGCTTCTGGGAGCTGCTCAGTTTCGGCATGCAGATGGTCCTGATCGTCGTGACCGGCGAGGCGATCGCAGAGGCCTCTTTCATGCAGCGACTGATAAAAAAATTCTGCAGCATTCCCAAAACTGCCCGCTCCGGCGTCTTTATGCTTACGCTTTTTTCGGTCACCCTGGGCTGGATCCACTGGGGTTTTGGCCTGGTGATGGCCAGCCTGGCAGGCCGCGAGCTGGCAAAGTCGTTCCGCGAACGAAAAATCACGGTTCATTATCCGATCCTGGGCACTGCTGCTTATATGAGTATGTTGCTCTGGCACGCGGGTACAACGGCGTCAGCGCCGCTACTCATTAATACGCCGGGTCATTTTCTGTTCAAGGAAATTGGACTCATCCCGCTTTCAGAAACGATTTTCCTTACCCGCAATCTGATCACGTGCGGCTTTCTGGCTGTCTTCATTCCCATCGTAATCATGCTGCTGATACCTCGCCGGAATATTCGAACGGTTGACCAATTTGATGTGGATTTAGCAGCAGGGCCAAAGGCGCACCCCCACGAGGAAAAGGCCAAGACCTTTGCCGAAAAGCTCGAGCGCAGCTACGTCACCAACGCGACAATCGGAGCGATGGGAACAATTCTATTAATTCAGTATTTTCGTCGTGAAGGTCTGAATCTCAACCACAACATCGTCAACTTTCTGTTTTTGATGATCGGCATCATGCTGCATCGCAACCCCCTGGCCTACGCGCGCGCGATAACCCAGTCGATCCGGGGCACGGCCGGCATCGTGTTACAATTTCCCTTCTACGGCGGCATTATGGGCATGATGCGCGATTCGGGCCTGGGCCACGATATTGCCAATATCTTTGTTCATCTGGCCAACGGCCACTCCCTGCCGTTTTTCGCCTACATCTCCAGCGTCGTCACTAAATTCTTCATTCCTTCCGGTGGTGGCGAGTGGGCCATTGAAGGCCCCGTCATGCTCCAGGCCGCAAAACAGCTGGGCGCCCCCGTGGGTCTCACCACTATGGGTATTGCCTACGGCAATATGGTCGGGAACTTGTTCCAGCCCTTTTGGGCCATCCCATTGCTCAGCATAATGGGACTCAAAGCGCGAGACATCATGGGGTATTGCCTGGCCGTATTCTTCTTTGCATTTCCCATACTTGCCATTGCGCTGATCGCCAGCTGATGCTACTTTTTCAGTAAGGAAACAATTCAAGTAGTCAACTTAGGAGGCATCCAGAATATGAAGAACCCAATTCGCTACCTTACAATTTTTACGGCCGTATCCGTCGCCCTTTCTATGGGCGCTTGCGCTCCGAAAAAACCGGCAGCAGATACGCCCTCGAGCCCTGAAGCCACGAACGTCGACATCAGCTCTGATCTTGCTGATAGCGACTCGGGCAAGGCCATGGGCCTCGAAACCGTTCACTATGGCTACGATTCGTCGACGCTCGACTCTTCAGCGAAGAAGACTCTGAGCGCGAACGCAGCGGTCATGAAAGACAAGACGAATCTTAAAGTCCAGGTCGAAGGCCACACCGACGAACGCGGCGGCATTCAGTACAATATCGCACTGGGCGAACGCCGCGCAAACACGGCCAAGGCCTTTCTGGTCGACCACGGTGTAAGCGCTGAGCGCATCACGACCATCTCTTACGGCAAGGAAAAGCCAGTGGATCAGGGTCACGATGACTCGGCCTGGTCAAAAAACCGTCGCGCGAATTTCCGCGTCACTGAAAAGTGAAATCTGGAAATCTCAAAGCAACCGTTGTTTCCCTGTTAGTACTTTGCACGGGTGGCGTCAGCTGCGCGCTGACGGCCACCCGGCCTAACCAAGAAATGTCCAACGCCGAAGTCGCCTTGAAAGCCGCCAAAGACCTCAATGCCGACTCTCTCGTTCCAGAAATCTACCGCAGCGCCGTCGACAACTACTTCAAAGCTAAACGCGACTATCGGCTGAAAGACTTTGAGAATGCGCGGCTGCACGCCCTGCGTACGACTCGGCTAGCCGAGCAGGCCGAGTTTGAAGCCTATCGTCTGGGCGGCGCAACGCCCGAAGCCGCCGGAAAAGCAGGTGCCGGCGTGGAAGGCGGCACACCTGACGCGGAATCCAACTTCAAAGAACCCACAACGCCGGCGGCCCCTGCGACGGATCCTAAAAAGCCGGGCGGCGCACCCGGTCCCGGGTTGCCCATGGGCCCGACCGGCAGCACTCCCGCGAAGCAGAGCCGCGTTACCACCGTGCCCGATGGCATCGGACCCGCGTCCGGCGGTCTGCAGCCGACGACCGGCGGTGGTCCAGGCGCAATCCTCAACTCCTCTGATCCGGCTCCGCCCGACCTGACTCCCTACAAAGGGACGAGCTATTCCGATATGAACCAGTACAGTGGCAAAGCGGCAAAGGTCGGCGGTGGCCTGCAAGACCTGGGAGCAGAGCCGATAAGAGATATGTACACGGGCAAAGACGAGATAAAAGATCTTGGCACCAATGGCATCAAAGAGAAGTCCGGCCTCGAGGACATGCATCTACCAGAAGTTCCTGAGGTCAAAACAGAAGCCATTGAAACGATGGGCGCGGAGCCTGAAAAAGAACCCGCAAAAGTAACTCGGCAACATTGGGCAAGACCCAAAACAAAAGTCGAACCCGAACAGGAGTAACCATGAAAATCTTCAAACCAGCCATTTACGTCCTTTTGATCTGCCTTTCCTGCAGCCTCACGGCCTGTCTCAAGACACGGGCGCAACTCAAGAGCGAGCAGGATCAGGGCGACGTTGCCGAAGACACCAAATCAGTGCCAGGGATGAAGTCGGGCCGCTACGATATGGAAGAGGTCAAAAACGAAGTCACTCGCCTCTCGGGCAAGGTCGAAGAAATGGATCACAACCAACGCACCACGAACTTTCCCGAGCTCAAGGAATATACGACGCGCCTCGACGGCCGCATCGCCGAGCTGGAAAAAAATCAGGTTTTAATGTTGTCCGAAATCAAAGCGCTCAAGGACGAAAAAGCCGCCGCCGTGAAAGAAGCCGCCACCACGCCGGCCGATCTGTTTACGCAGGGCAATCAGCTGCTGAGCGAAAAGAGATGCGACGAGGCCGCCGAGAAATTTCGCGCCCTGCTTAACAAGAGCCCCAAGGGCAAAGAGGGCGCCGATGCCCATTTTGGCCTGGGCGAAGCGGAATATTGCAGCAAGAACTACGTCAAGGCCATCGTGCAGTACTCGAAGGTTGAAGAGGCCTTCGCGAAGTCGGTGCGAATTCCACCCAGCCTGTATCGCATTGCGCTCGCGTTTCAACATCTGAACAAGACGAAAGAATCAAAAGGCTTCTTCAACGAAGTTATCGATCGTTTTCCAAAATCCCCTGAAGCCAAGAAGGCGCGGGCAAAGGTTAAAGAGTGAATATCAAAGCATCGGCGCTGACCGCAACCGCAGTCTTTGCCCTGGTCTCCTGTTCGTCCTCGTCGCCCGGGCCTGATGGCTCCGAACCGGCCGGTCGCGATCTTATCCCCGGTGTAAATATCGTTTATTCCGCCAACATCGACGGCGAGATCGAACCCTGTGGCTGCCGCAGCAACCCTACGGGTGGCGTAAACCGGCGCTGGAATTTCGTGGAGCAGAAGATATCCGGCGAGAAGCTGACCATCGACAGCGGCGACCTTTTCTTTCAGTCCGCACCCGTGCCGCCTTTTCTGTCAAAGCAATGGAACTACCAGGCTCATGTGCTGCTCACCGCCTACAACGCACTCGGCGTGGAAGCAATGACACCCGGCGATCTCGACTTTGCCGACGGTCTGGCCCCTTTCATGAAGCTCGCGAAAGAAGCCAAGTTCAAAATCGTTTCGTCGAACCTCTATTATAAAAGTACGAGCAAACGCATGTTCGAACCTTACGTCATCTTGAAAAAGGGCGGAAAAAGAGTCGCCATCTTCGGACTCTATGATGAAGCGCTGCCGCTGCCGCCAGAGGTTTTCGCCAAAGATCATATCGCGGCGGCCACCGAAATGGTGGCTGAGCTGCGCGGCCATGCTGACGTTATTCTGGCTTTGACCCACGAAGGCATTGACCGGGACATGGAGCTTGCCAAGCAGGTGACGGGCATCGACGCGATCTTCGGCGCGCACACCCAAAGTTTTCTGCATCGTCCGGAAAAAGTCGGCGATACCCTCATTTTTCAGCCCAGCTTTCGCGGCCAGCATATCGGCGTTTACGCCGGCGGCGTCAACAGCATGTATCAGATCGACGAGCGCTTCGACTCCAAGCCCGACCACCTCAATATTCTCGACAAGGTTGTCGCCGATGGCCGGACAGAGATTGCCCGCATCAACAAAGAAACCGATGCCGAGCTGATGGGCACGCCCACCATAAAAAAAACCGACACAGCGGCAAATCATGAGGTCGCGTTTCAAACCTTTACCCAGTGCGCGCAATGCCACACAGCGCAGTATGATTTTTACAAAACCACCTCGCACTTCAAGTCGTTTGCCACGCTGGCCCACGCCAAGCAGGCCGCGAATCTGGACTGCCTGAAATGCCATACTGTAGGGGCTCAGCAGCCCGGCGGTTGGAAGAGCGTGAGCCGGCTTGTGCTCAATGGCGCCGGACATCCCATTGATGCCGCTAATTTTGCCAAATCGCTGCCCAATATGGACATGCAGGCGCTGGCAAAAGTTTCCAAGGCCTACATCAATGTTCAGTGCGAAACCTGCCACAAGGCTGGCGGCGATCACCCCATGGGTGGGGCCACGCTGCTGACCAAGGCTATTGATAGCTCGACCTGCGTGCAGTGCCATACTCCTGACCGGGCTCCGGGCTGGTATAAGGCTGGAAAGCTTGATGCCGAGCTGGTGGCCACGAAGCTCAAGAGCGTGTCCTGTCCCCGGATTACGAAATAACCGCTTTCTTTGAGTGAGTCGATTTAGTAGGTTCCGTGCCAGCTATGGCGCGAATTCTGGCTATTGAAACCTCCTGCGACGAATGCTCGGCCGCGGTGCTTGAACGCACCGCGCGTTTCGTAACCGTACGCTCGAACGTGATTTTCTCGCAGATCGAGCTGCACAGCCGCTTCGGCGGCGTGGTACCCGAAGTTGCCTCGCGCAATCATCTGGAGATGCTTTCGCCGGTCATCGACGAGGCGCTGGAAAAAGCCGGCACGAGCTTCAAAGAACTGGATGCGATTGCCGTCACCCAACGACCCGGCTTAATCGGCGCACTGCTCGTCGGTGTTTCGAGCGCAAAAGCCATCGCGTACGCCCTGGGACGCCCGCTGATTGGCGTGAATCATCTGGAAGGGCATCTGCACTCGATTTTTATCGATGGCCAGAAGAGCTGCGAGAAGCTGAGCCAGGCTCAGCTGCCTCTGGTCGCCTGCCTCGTAAGCGGCGGCCACACAAATCTTTATCTGATTCGCAATCTGCCGCCGCTGGCTCTGCATGCGGAAAAACTTTCCGACTCCCGCGACGACGCCGCTGGCGAAGCTTTTGATAAATGCGCGAAGCTGCTGGGCCTGCCTTATCCGGGCGGAGTGCATCTTGATCGCACCGCCAAGGGTGGCAACGCGAAAGCTTTCGACTTTCCACGCCCGCTCCCCGGTAAACGCGATCTCGACTTCAGCTTCAGCGGCTTGAAAACCGCCGTGGCCACGACTCTCAAGAAAAATGGCTTCGAGCCCTACGGCGCGGGCGCCACCTGGGGAACCAAACCCGATCCCACCAAGCTGCCCCAGGGGCAGCTACTGGCCGATTACTGCGCCTCGATTCAAGAAGCGATCGTGCAAACGCTGCTCAGAAAAATTCAAATCGCGCTGCGCGAAACCGGCGCGCGCGGGCTTGCCGTGGTGGGTGGTGTTTCGGCCAACTCACGATTTCGCGAGCTGCTGGGACAGAATGTGCGAGTGCCCGTATTTTTTCCCGAACACCAGTACTGCACCGACAATGCCGCGATGATCGGTGCGTGCGGCCTGTTCATGCTCGAGCGCGGCGAAACCCTGACCGGCGATGCGCTGCTCGCCGCCAACGCGTTTTCATCTTGAAGGAAAGAACATGAGATCCAGACGCCAGGCCCTCGGACAACACTTTCTGCACCACAAGCCGACAATCGAAAAAATCGCGGCAGTCGTCGCCGCTGAAATGGAACGCGCCCCGCGTCCGCCCCGCTCACTGCTCGAGATCGGTCCCGGCAAGCTGGCCCTGACTCAGGCGCTTGCGCCTCTGGCTACCGAACGTTCCCTGCCGTTTTACCTTGTCGAACGCGACCGGTATCTGGAGGACGAAATTCGCAGCGGCTCGCCAACCACTGAGCTTCATTTTATGGATGCGGCCACCGATCTTTTGCCCGAGCTCATCGACACGATGCGCGGCAAAGACCAGACTCCGATTTTCGTTGCCTCAAACCTGCCCTACTCGGCCTCATCCCAGATTCTGGCAAATCTTTGTCACCGGTCTGCAGACCTTTCCGGTGTGGTGGTAATGGTGCAGAAAGAACTCGCCCAGCGCATGGCCGCACCAGCAGGCGAATCCGAACGCGGCGCGCTAAGTCTTTTGATTCAAAGCTATTTTGAAGTCGAAATGGCCTTCGATGTCGGTCCCGGCGCATTTACGCCACCGCCCAGAGTGCAAAGCACCGTACTGCGACTGCGCCCGCTAGCCGTTCCGGTAACGACGGGATTGAAAGAGCCGCTCAAATTCGAACACTTCTGCAAGATGCTCTTCAGCCAGCGCCGCAAGATGGTGCGCAACATGGTGCCGTCTGAAAAACACGAACTCTTTCCAAAGCTTGGCATCGATGGTACCGAACGTCCTGAGACCTTAAAACTAGAGACAGTTCTGGGGCTATACCGAGGCATTTCCGGGGAGAAAAGCATTTGAAAATGAAGCTATTGGCAACCTTCACGTGCCTGATTTTATCGGCCGTGGCCCAAGCATCGACGGGTGAACTCTATGGTTACGGCTCACGCGCCAGCGCCATGGGCAACACGATGCTCGGTGGCACGGCAGATGGCTACGCCACGTTCTATAATCCAGGCGCCAACAGTCTGCATCCCGGCCTGAACGTCAGCCTTGCCGTCTCTTATGAGCATCCCAGCTTCTTAGACATCACTAATATTACCGTGCAAAATAATGCCACCACCGCCCAGACGGGCGACGTGCTGGGCAACGTCGATACCTCAAACTATCTGGACCATCTGGGTGAGGCCGCCGCGATCAGCCTGAACATGGGCGATGCGTGGAAGAACCTGACCGCCGGGCTCGTCGCGTTTTTGCCGCTGACCCGCGTGGCATACATTGATACAGGCGACCCGTTTCTACCCGAGTACGTCAGCTATCGCTCGCGTACGCAGCGCCCGCAAATCTACGGCAGCTTGAGCGCCACACCCCTTTCGTTTCTGCATCTGGGAATGGGCCTGGCCATCTCGACGAATCTTTCGGCCACCACCAGCGTGTTCGTCACCTCATCGGCAAACTCGACGAGCCATCAGCAGTTCGCCTCGACAATCAAGCCTGGCGTGGCCCCGTATTTCTCGTTTTTTGCCGACCCCAAACCACTCGAGCTGGGCGGCACGGTGCGGATGCCCAATCGTTCGAAGGTCAGCATCGACACCAACGCTCACGCCCGACTGCTGGGCAATACCAACGACCTGCCCCTGGTCGTGAACTCGTCGAGCACCATTTATTACGATCCGCTGGAGTTCGACTTTGCCGTGGGCTACCACTTCGGCGAAAGGCTGTTTCTGACTGCCGAGCTGGACTGGTTTCAGTATAAGGCCTTCGAATCACCCGCCCTGGTCGTCACCGACCTGGGCTCGGGCCCGACGCTGCAAAACTCGGTGAACACCACGCCGACGTTTCAAAACATCATCGTGCCCAAGGTCGCCATTGAGCAGAAATTCGAAACCATCACCTTGCGTGGTGGCTACTGGTACCGCCCCTCGCCGATTGCCGACAACTCCGGCGCGGGCAATCTGGTCGATCCCGCGCGCCATTCCTTTACGGCCGGCCTGGGCGTGGATCTGCAGAAAGCCAAGTTTACCGAAAAGCCGATCATTCTCGATCTGCATGCGCAGTATCACCTGCTCGTAAAGCAGCACATCACCAAGTCCGCCAACAATGAAGTAGGCGCTTCCGGATCCACCAAAATCGGGTCGCCCGGCTACGATATCGGCGGCAGCATTCTTGGCGGGGGCTTCTCGCTGTCGATGAGCTTCTAATGTTCAAATCCATTTCCTTTCGCAGCAACCTCATTACCGGGGTTCTCGTCCTGGCACCGATTGGCGCGGTGCTTTTCATCGTCGTCTGGATCTGGAACCTCTTGATGAGCGTTTCGCAGCTCATTCCTTACGGACTGCGGCCGCGTGTTTTTTTCGGCCTGCGCGATCCCTTGGCGGTCGGCTTTATTGATTTCATGATTACGCTGGGCGTGCTTTTTCTGATTCTGCTGCTCGTGTGGGGCGTGGGCCTGATCTCGCGCTACTATCTGGGCAAACGCATCCTCGAAAGCATCAGCCATTTTGTCGCCCGGGTGCCGGTGCTGAGTACGGTTTACTCCACGCTTGAGCAGCTGCTCAAAACTTTCACGGCGGGTGGCTCCAAAAACTTTCGCCGCGTGGTTCAAGTCGAATATCCGCGCAAAGGCCTCTATACGCTGGCGTTCGTCACCGGCGAGCGCGACAAGTTTCTTAAGATCTATGTTCCGACCACGCCCAATCCGACGTCTGGCTTTTACCTGACGGTCGCGGCCGACGAGGTCAAGGACGTTGGCATCAGCGTGGAAGACGCGTTAAAAGAGATCATATCCATGGGAATCGTCCATAAAGATGTCTAAGCAAACCGAAGAAGCGGCAGCTTTAATCACCGCCAACAAAAACGCGTCACGCAACTATTCCCTGTTCGAGCATTTTCGCGCTGGCATGGTGCTGCAAGGCACCGAGGTAAAGGCGATTCGTGGCGGCGCCGTTCATATCCACGACGCCTTTGGCACCATTGAAAAAGAAGAGGTCTACCTGCATGCCATGCACATCGGCCCCTATTCCCATGGCAACCGCGAAAACCATGAACCCCTGCGAAAACGGAAGCTCTTGCTCCATAAGTCCGAAATCCGTAAACTCATGGGAGCCGTGTTGGAAAAGGGTTTCACCCTGGTTCCAGTGCGGCTATTCTGGGAAAAAGGACGAGTAAAGATTGAAGTGGCTCTCGCCAAGGGCAAAACCAAGGGCGACCGCCGGCAGGACGTGAAGAGTCGCGACGCAAAACGAGAGATGGACACCGCCACCAAGCGGTCAAAAAGGTAAGCAAAGGGCCACATGATAAATTCCAAACGACAGGTTTTTCCGACAATCACCCAGTCCTTCCTGAACCGCGTGCGCAGCCAGCCCGACCGCGAAACCTTTTTCACCAAAGAAGGCACGCAGTGGAAAGGCGTGACCTGGAAACAATTTTACGAGAATGTAAAAGGCATCTCGCTGGGTCTGATCGAGCTGGGCTCGCTGCCGGGCGAAAATGTCTGTCTCATTTCCAACACGCGCCTGGAATGGGCCGCGGCCGACATGGCTATTCTTGGCACCCGTGGCGTTACCGTGCCGGTCTACGCCTCTAATACGCCTGACGAAACCGCCTACATCATCAACCACTGCGAAGCGCGCTTCGTCTTTGTCGAAGATGCCAAGCAGCTCGAAAAGGTACTTTCGATTCGCAGCAAGCTGCCCAAGGTCGAAAAGATCATTCCCTTCTCGTTCGTGGGCACACCGCAGCTGGCCAGTCAAAAAGATCTGGTCTCGCTTTCGGCCCTGCGCGAGCTGGGAAAACGCTATCCTGATCAGGATAAATTCGATCGCAATCTGATGGAAGTTCGGCCCAGCGACATCTTCACGATCTGCTACACGTCGGGCACCACCGGCGTGCCCAAGGGCGCAGTCCTGACCTTCGACGCGCTGACCTCAGAAATTCAAGACGTCGACAAGATGCTGGCCAGCGAAAGCGAAGACGTCGGCGAGAGCGACACCGTGCTTTCGTTTCTGCCGATTTCGCACATCTTCGGCAAAATCGAAAGCATGGCGGGTTATCACTTCGGCTGGAAGGTCTACTATGCCGAGAGCATTGAAAAACTTTTGGGCAATATGGCCGAGGTGGGACCGACCATGCTGTTCGCTGTGCCACGCATCTTTGAAAAGGCCTATAGCCGCATCAAAGCCAACATCGACGACTCCTCGTCCTCCAAGCGCAATATGTTTGACTGGGCCATGAAGGTGGGGCGCGCCTACTTCGGAAAAATCTGGGCCGGAAAAAAACCCAGCCTGCTCGAAACGGCGCAGTACCAGATTGCCCGCAAGCTCGTGTTCAAGAAAATCTATGCCCGCTTTGGCGGTCGCGTGCGTTTTTGCGTCGCCGGGGGCGCACCGCTGCCCCGCGATATTGGTGAGTTCATGCGCATCTGCGGCCTTACAATTCTGGAGGGCTATGGCCTGACCGAAACTTGCGCGGCCGTGACCGTAAATACTTTGGCCGAGATGAAATACGGCTCGATTGGCAAGCCCCTGCCCGAAGTGGCGCTCAAGATTGCCGAAGACGGCGAAATTCTCGTCAAGAGCCGCAAGGTTTTCCGCGAATATTATAAAAGCCCCGAAGCCACCCGCGAAGTTCTTGATCCGGACGGCTGGTTCCACACGGGCGACATCGGCGTTATCGACGAAGAGGGTTTTGTTAAAATCACCGATCGCAAGAAAGACCTGATCGTCACCAGCGGCGGCAAAAACGTGGCGCCCCAGAAAATCGAAAATATCGCCAAGCTGCAAAAGTATGTCAGCCATTTCATGGTGCATGGCGACCAGCGCAATTACTTGACTGCATTAGTTGTGCTTGAGAAGGACGAAGTCGTGAAATTCGCCAAGGACAACGACATCCTTTTCAGCGAATATGGCGAACTCGTGAAACACCCTAAAATTCAGGGACTTGTGCAGAAAATCCTGGACGACGTGAACTCCAAGCTCGCCAGCTTCGAAAGCATCAAGCGCTTTAAGATTCTACCCAATGAGTTCTCAATTGAGTCGGGTGAGTTGACTCCTTCGCTCAAGATCCGCCGTCGTTACTGCAACGAGAAGTACAAGCCCGAGCTCGACTCCC
>JBBRLF010000095.1:0-15017 GCA_038231515.1 candidate division WWE3 bacterium | reverse complement strand
GACTTCACGCCCGACACGGTCATGATTGCGATGGGAATAAAAAGCACCACCGTCACGCCCAACGTGAAAAGCCCGGCCGCCAGCGAGTTCGGAAACCAGCCCAGCTCGACGCGTCTCATCCAAGGGTAGAACAATACCGCAAAGATGGCGCCCATGCCGACTTCCACCAAAAATGGCGAAAGAATGTAGAGCGCAACCAGCACAAGCAGAAGAACGACCGATTTTCTGACCATGCGTCACCGTAGCATGGAACCTCTGGGTCAGCCGCCAGTAAATTATTACCAAAACGGGCAAAATGCCCCGGTAATGACTGCGGAAAAGTGATAGTCGTAGGCGATGAGTCAAGCAGAACAGCGTAAGCCTTACGCCGATTTTCTGAGTATCCTGCGTCGGTCGACCGATCTGCTTAATGACGATCCCATTCGCGAAGAAATATTCAGCGTCGAGCGGCTTGAGCAATATGCGACCTATCTGGCCTCGGAACTTCAAGTCAGCGCCGACCTCCGGCGCGGACGCTCGCTGCTGCCCGAGCTCAAGCAGTGTGGTGAGCAGCTGTTAGCGGCTTATCTGGCTTTAGCTGGCGCAATTCGCGGCAAGCAGGCGGTTTCACCCGCGGCCGAATGGTTTGTCAACAACTTTCACATCGTCGAAGATCAGCTGCGCGAGATCAAACAGGATCTGCCGGCAAACTACTATTATGAGCTACCCAAGCTGGCCGCCGGTGAGCTCAGGGATTACCCGCGAGTTTATGCCATTGCGCTGGCCATCATCGCCCACACCGACAGTCGGCTGGACGCCGAAACACTCAAAAGATTCCTGAAAGCCTATCAGCAAACCGCGCCGCTGCTAATCGGCGAGCTTTGGGCCGTGGCCATTACTTTGCGTATCGCGCTGGTGGAACACCTCAAGCCCCTGGCCGTGCTGATCGTCAGCGCCCGCAAAAAACGCGAGCAGGCCGATGCGCTGGCCGACCGCCTTCTTGAGCTGGCGGCACAAAGTGAAACTCAGCCCCATGAGCTGGTGAGGCTTCTGACCGAGGAGCTGGGCGAGCCCGAGCAGTTCGACCGCGCCTTTATCGTGCAGCTGACGCAAAGACTTCGCGATCAGGATCCTGACGTGTGGCCCGCCTTTGCGTGGCTGGAAACCCAGCTTAAAAACCACGGCACCACGACTCAATTGGTAACGCAGTTCGAACACCATCGCCAGGCCGCGGCCCAGGTTACGGTGGGCAACATCATCTCGAGCATGCGTCTGCTGTCTTCGCTCGACTGGCGTGAGTTTTTTGAAAGCATCAGTCTGGTGGATCGCGTCCTGGAAAAAGATCCGGCGGGTGCCTACGCCAAAATGGATTTTGCTTCGCGCGATTATTATCGTCATGCGCTGGAGCGAATTGGCAAACGTTCGCGGGCGACTGAGCTCCAGATTGCCGAAAAAGTGATAGCCAGCGCGGTGGCCGCCAAGACGGCCTCGCCCAATGACGAAAGAGCGGCTCACGTCGGCTACTACCTGGTGGGCGACGGCATACGCCAGCTCGAACGCGGCTTTCAATACCGGCCCCGATTTTTGGAGCGATTCTCGCGTCTCATTCTCGAATATCCCACGTCCTTTTACCTGGGAACGCTGATCCTGTTCACGCTGCTTTTTTTGCTGCCGGTGGCGGCCTATTTTATTTTCTCCGGTGGCTCCTGGCTGGCGGCACTGCTGTTTGGCGTGGTCGCGGTATTTCCGGCCAGCGAGTTTGCGCTTGTTCTACTGAACCAATACATCACCTTTTTTCTGAAGCCACGCCCGCTGCCCAAGATTGAAACCGACCGGGGCCTGCCCGACGGTGCGGCAACCCTGGTGGTCGTACCTACGCTGTTCACCAAAGAAAGCGTGGTGCGCGAGCTGCTTGAAGGCCTGCAGGTCCATTACCTGGCCAATCAGGATCGGCAGATCTATTTCGCCCTGCTGGGCGATCTTGCCGACGCGCCCACCGAAATCACCGATGCCGACGCCGCCCTGCTCAAGCTGGCGCAGGATGGCATCGACGAGCTCAACACCCGGTATAGTGTAAAGCCCGAGCGGCGTTTTTTTCTTTTTCAGCGGCGCCGGCAGTGGAATTCCTCTGAGCAGAAGTGGCTGGGCTGGGAACGCAAACGCGGCAAGCTGCTCGAGTTCAATCGCCTCTTGCGGGGCGCAACCGATACCAGCTACCTTGGTACGCCGGCCGACCCGGCCTTTCTTGCCAAAATAAAATACGTCATCACGCTGGATTCCGACACGCAGCTGCCCCGCGACGCCGCGCGCCGGCTGGTGGGTACCATTGAGCATCCGCTCAACCGCCCGCACCTGTGTGCCACTCAAAAGCGGGTCATCGAGGGCTACGGCATCTTGCAGCCCCGTATCAGCGTCTCGATGCCCAGCGCCGCGCGCACCAGATTCGCGCAGGTTTTTTCGGGCAACACTGGCCTGGATCCTTATACGACGGCAGTTTCCGATGTTTATCAGGACCTTTTCGCCGAAGGCAGCTACACGGGCAAGGGGCTCTATGTCGTGGACGCCTTCGAGGCCGCGCTTGCCGGTCGCGTTCCCGAAAACGCGGTGCTGAGTCACGATCTTTTCGAAGGTTCCTATGCGCGCTCGGCGCTAGTGACCGACATTGAGCTCATTGATGACTATCCCAGCGACTATGAAACCTTTTCGAAGCGCGCGCATCGCTGGACGCGCGGCGACTGGCAAATCATTCAGTGGCTGTTTCCCCGGGTTCCGACCGCCCTCCCGCAAGGCCGGGTACCCAATGATCTGACCTTGATTTCGCGTTGGAAGATTTTCGACAATCTACGCCGCAGCGTCGTGCCCATCGCGACGTTGCTTTGGCTGGGTCTGGCGTGGACCGTATTACCGGGGCAGCCCCTGGTCTGGACCTTCCCCATCATCTTGATGCTGATCTTTCCCATCTACGCACCGATGACCACAGGCACCTTCTTGAAACGTCGCGGCCTGCCGTGGAGCGGGTACATGTTGAGTGGCCTGACCGAGACACGCCAGCGGGCCGAGCAGATTTTTTTAATGATCGCCTTTCTGGCCGAGCAAACCACAACCCAGGCTGACGCCATCGTGCGCACGCTGTATCGGCTGCTCGTTTCCAGAAAACATCTGCTGGAATGGGTGTCGTTTGCCCAGCTTGCCCAGGGCGCAAAAAGCGCGAGCTCTTTTTGGTCGTGGGCCGGCCCTGGTCCGGTCGTTGCCATCATCGTCGGCGTACTCGTCATCCTGTTCAAGGCGCCAGCTCTGCCTGTCGCCGCACCTTTTCTGGCGGCCTGGCTGCTGAGTCCCCTCATTAAAGATTGGGCCAGTCGCAAACCCCGCAGCCGGCAGGTTCCCCTGGGCCCGGATCAGATCCTGGCTTATCGCGGGTACGCACGCCGCACCTGGCATTTTTTCGAAACTTTTCTGACGGCCGAAGACAACTGGCTGACTCCTGACAATTTTCAGGAAGACCCCAATCCCGTACTGGCCCATCGCACGTCGCCCACCAATATCGGGCTGCAGCTGTTGTCGGCGTCGGCAGCATTCGATTTTGGTTACCTGGGCGTACTTGAGTTTGTCGAATTATTGGAAAAAACTTTTCTCACCCTGGGCAAGCTGCAGACGCTGCACGGACACCTGTTTAACTGGTACGACACCCGCACGCTCGAACCGCTGCGGCCGCAGTATCTGTCGACGGTCGATAGCGGCAACCTTTGCGGACATCTACTAACTCTCAAGCAAGCCTGTCTGGAGCTTTCCAAAAAGCCACCGCTCGCGGCACAGTCGCACGCTACCCTGCGCGCTGGTTTGAACGACACCCTGGGCCAGCTGCGAATCGAGGCTGGCCGGGTGGACAATCTGCTGCTGGCCACCAGCGCCGTAACACTCAAACAGCTGCTGACGTCGCTCGATACCTCGCTTGAGCTGGCAGGTTCGCCTCAGTGGAGTTCGCCCGAAGACTGGAACTCGTTTCTCAGTGCCCTTAAACTCAATATTCTCGAGTCCGAAGACATTTTAAACACGCTGGCTACGGGCGAGGCGCCGAAAACTTTTTCAGAGACGCGTGTCTGGGTGACGTCAGCACTTCGTCAGATCAACGCGTTTCAACGCGATGGCGCCGAGTCTGCCACCGCCGAGGTACGCCCGCGTCTGGACGCACTCATGAGCCGCTGCGACGCCATTGCACTGGGCATGGACTTTCACTTTCTTTTCGATGAGTCGCGCAAGATTTTTGTCATCGGCTATAACGTGGCCGACTCCCGGCGCGACAACTCCTATTATGATCTGCTGGCTTCGGAGTCGCGGCTCGCAAGTTTTGTCGCCATTGCCAAGGGCGACATTCCCAAGGAGCACTGGTTTCGCCTGGGGCGCCAGCAGACCAGCGTACAGGGCGGACGGGCGCTGATCGCCTGGACGGCGACCATGTTTGAATATCTCATGCCGGTACTGGTCATGCGCCGCTACGACGACACGCTGCTGGAACAAACCTATCGTTCTGTCGTCGCCCGCCAGATCGAGTATGGCAAGCAGCACGGCGTGCCCTGGGGCATCTCCGAGGCGGGCTATAATGCACGCGATCTGCAGCTCAACTACCAGTATGGCCCGTTTGGGATACCCGGGCTGGGCCTGAAGCGCGGCCTGAGCGACGATCTGGTGATTTCGCCTTACTCCACGATGCTGGCCGCGATGATCGACCCCTGGGCTGCGCTGGACAATCTCCAGCGCCTGGATCGCCTGGGCGCGCTGGCGAAATACGGATTTTTCGAGTCCATCGATTACACGCCCGAACGCCTGCCCAAGAATCAGAAATGCGTTATTCTACATTCCTTCATGGCCCACCATCAGGGGATGAGCCTGGTTTCGATCGACAATCTGCTCAACGATTCCATCATGCAAAAGCGTTTTCATGCCGAGCCATTGGTGCAGGCCACGCAGCTGCTTCTTCAAGAAAGAATTCCGCTGGCCGTCGCCATCAAACGGCCGCGGGCCGAAGAGGTGCACTCCAGCGGCGATCAGCGTTTTGCCCTGAACCCGAATCCCAGAATTTTTTCAGACGTCCACCTGCCCACGCCGCGCACGCAGATACTTTCGAACGGCACCTATTCCGTCATGGTGACAACCACGGGGGCCGGCTACTCCAAATGCAGTGGCCGCGACATCAGCCGCTGGCGCGAAGACGTGACGCGCGACAATTGGGGACAGTACTTCTATATTCGCAATCGCACGAGCGGACGCGTGTGGTCGGCGGGCTATCAGCCCACCGAGAAGCTGCATAAGCAATACGAAGTCACCTTTTCCGAGGACAAGGTCGAGATTCTGCGGCGCGACGGCAAGATCGTCACGCACACCGAAATCATCGTGTCGCCCGAAGATAACGTTGAGCTGCGCCGGATCTCTTTGACGAATGAGGGGCCTGACGAGCGCGAGATCGAGGTGACCAGCTTCATGGAAACCGTGCTGGCCAAAGCTGCCGACGACTCCGCCCATCCCGCGTTCAGTAATCTTTTCGTGCAGACCGAGTTCATCCCGGGCGAGTGCGCGCTGCTGGCCACGCGCCGTCGACGTTCCAAAGACGAAGCGCAGATCTGGGGCTTTCATGTGCTGGTGACCGAGGGCGAAATGATCGGCGCGGTTCAATATGAAACCGATCGCGCGCGCTTTTTGGGCCGCGGGCGCACGCCAAAAGACGCGCTGGTCATTCACGAAGACCGTCCGCTGTCCAACACCGTGGGCTCGGTGCTGGATCCGATTTTCTCCCTGCGCGAAACGGTGCGCGTGCCGCCGGGCGAAACCGTGCGTATTGCCTTTGCCACGGGCGTAGCCAGCTCGCGCGAAGAAGCCCTGCGCCTGACCGATAAATACCACGACATTCATATCTTCGCCCGCGAGGCCGAAATTGCCTGGACCAAGTCTCAGGTGCAGCTGCGCCACCTCAACATCAGTACAGACAAGGCGCACACCTTTCAGCGCCTGGCCGGCCGCGTGCTTTACTCCGACCCGTCGCTGCGCCCGCGCTCGCATTCGCTGGCCTTGAACACCAAAACCCAGGCGGGGCTGTGGGCCTATGGCATCAGCGGCGATCTGCCGATCATCCTCACCCGCATCCACGACGAAAAAGACATGACCATGGTGCGCGAGCTTTTGCACGCGCATGAATATCTGCGGCTCAAAGGCCTGATCGTGGATCTGGTCATCCTCAACGAGCGGGCGCCCAGCTATCTGCAATCGCTGCAAGAAGAGCTGCAGCGGCAGATTCGCATGAGCGGCTCGCAAGCCCTGCTCGACAAACCCGGCGGAATTTTCATTCGCCGCACCGACGTCATGCCCGAGCAGGATGTTCTATTATTGAAGTCAGTGGCCCGCGTCACGCTGCATGCCGAAAAAGGCACTCTTGACGAGCAGCTGCGGCGCCGGCCCATTGCGATGGAGCTGCCCGAACTTTTGCAGACCAGAGCAACGAAGCTCACCTATCCCGAAGCCGTGCCTCATGTTCCCAAGCTCAGTTTTTTCAACGGCCTGGGCGGCTTCTCCGACCAGGGCCGTACCTATGTGATTATTTTGAAAGAGGGTCAGTGGACTCCGGCGCCGTGGATCAACGTCATTGCCAACGCCGGCGACTTTGGCTTTCTGGTCTCTGAAGCCGGAGCGGGCTATACCTGGTCGGCCAATAGCCGCGAGAATCGTCTGACGTCATGGTCCAACGATGCCGTCAGCGATGGCGTGAGCGAAGCCATCTATATCCGCGATGACGAGAGCGGCGCCTACTGGTCGCCCACGCCATTACCGGTGCGCGAGCCTGAGACCTACGTCATTCACCATGGTCAGGGGTACAGCCGCTTCGAGCATACGAGTAACGGCATCCAGCAAGAGCTGCTCATGTTCGTGCCGCTCGATGCCGGAGTCAAGATCAGCCGCTTGCGTCTGAAAAACCTGGGCAAAGAACCTCGCAAGCTTTCGGTACTGACCTATACGGAATGGGTGCTGGGCTTGCAACGCGGTGCCTCGGCGCCCCACGTGCATACTGAAGTGGACCAGGGCTCGGGTGCGCTCTTCGCGCGCAACGCTTATAACAATGAGTTCGCGAGCCGAGTAGCCTTTGCCGAGATCAGCGAAAACAAAAGAAGCTTTACCTGCGACCGCAAGGAGTTCCTGGGCCGCAACCGCAGTACGGCAAATCCGGCGGCCATGACCACCACCAAGCTTTCAGGGTTGCACGGCGCGGGCCTGGACCCTTGTGCCGCCTTTCAGAGCAGCTTTACGTTGGCACCCGGCGAAGAGCGCGAGATCATCGTTCTGCTGGGCGAGACGGCCACCAAAGAAGAAGCCCGCGAGCTGGCGCGCAAATATCGCAATCAGGTAGCCGTGCGCGAGGCTTACGAAAGCATGCTGCGCCATTGGGACGACGTGCTGGGCGCAATCGAGATCAAAACGCCGGATGCCGCCATGAACATGCTGGTCAACCGCTGGCTGATCTACCAAACCCTTTCGTGCCGTATCTGGGCGCGCTCGGCCTTCTATCAGTCGGGAGGGGCCTTTGGTTTTCGAGATCAGCTGCAAGACGTGATGGCGCTGGTCTACTCCCGGCCGGCGCTGGCACGCGAGCAGATTCTGCGTGCGGCCTCACGGCAGTTCAAGGAAGGTGACGTCCAGCACTGGTGGCATCCGCCCACGGGCCGCGGCGTACGAACGCATTTTTCCGACGATCTTTTGTGGCTGCCCTTTGTCGTAACCTTTTATATTGGAGTGACGGGCGACCGCTCGATTCTGGGCGAGGTGGTGCCCTTTCTGGAAGCTCCCGAACTCAGTCCCGGGCAGGACGATTCCTATCTGCAGCCACGCGTGTCGACTGAAACCGGCACGGTGCTCGAGCACTGCGCCCGCACTTTGGATCGCAGTCTTAAAACCGGCCAGCACGGCCTGCCGCTGATGGGTTCGGGCGACTGGAACGACGGCATGAATCGCGTGGGCCATGAAGGTAAGGGCGAAAGCGTGTGGGTCGCCTGGTTTCTACTGGCGGTGCTGAAGGATTTTCTTCCCTACTGCGACCAGCCTGAGTTTGCCGAACGGGTTGCCCGTTATCAGGAACATCTGCTTGAGCTGAAAAACGCGGTGGAAACCCAGGCCTGGGATGGTGACTGGTATCGCCGCGCCTATTTTGACGATGGCACTCCGCTGGGCTCGGCTTCGAATCCGGAATGCCGCATCGATTCCATTGCGCAGTCATGGGCCGTGCTTTCTGGCGCGGGCGATGCGCAGCGGGCGTCGCGCGCCATGGCCGCGGTGGACGTGCACCTGATTCATCGGGGCGACGGACTCGTCAAATTATTCACGCCGCCCTTTGACCAGGGCACCACTGATCCGGGCTACATCAAAGGCTACGTGCCCGGCGTACGCGAAAACGGCGGCCAGTACACCCATGCCGCCATCTGGGCGCTGATGGCCTTTGCCAAGCAAGGCGATGGCGATCGCGCAGCCGAGCTTTATACGCTGCTTAACCCGATCAACCACGCGTTGACGCGCGCGGGCCTGCACAAATACAAGGTCGAGCCCTACGTGGTGGCCGCCGATATTTACGCGTTTGCGCCCAATGTGGGGCGCGGCGGCTGGACCTGGTACACGGGCTCGGCCAGCTGGATGTACCGGGCGGCGCTGGAATCCATTCTGGGTTTCAAGCTGCAGGGGAATGTCCTGACCCTGCAACCTTGTATTCCGATTTACTGGCCGGAGTTTGAGATGATTTACCGGCGCGGCACGACGACCTACATGATTCAGGTCAAAAATCGCGATGCGCATTTTGGGACGCAAAGCCGGCGAATTACACTCGATGGCAAGAAGTTCGATTCTGAAAATATTCCGCTGGTGGACGATGGCAAGACCCATACGATTCACCTGCAGCTTTAAAGACAATCACGGTCACTTGCAATTTCGCAGCCGAATCAGCTGCTGAACATGATGCTTCGCCACGCCTACCGCATGCAATGCCACAGCACCAAGGTCGGACGGGCCAACGCCGCAGCCATCGGTATGACTGCTGAGAATATTTTCGGGAGTATAATTTTCTGACCGTTCACGATCGTCACGAATATAATGTTCCACACCAGCGATCGTCACGTTCGTGCCAGGCAGGGCATCGCCATCGGCCTTGCCCGGGTTCCACAGATCGATGTGCACGTTGATGCGTTCCGGAGTCTTGGGGCTGCTGCCAAAGTGCAGCTGGGGCCCGTGCTTGTCGCTGCGCAGACCCCACTCGTGAAACCAGGCCGCGCCATTGTGCTCGGTGTAGCCCGCCTTTTTGAGAGTAGCGCGCAGGGCGGTTGCAAAACTCCGCTGCTGCTTCTCGTCCTTGCCGGTCAGCTGAAAAACAATCACCGCCGAATCACTGACACCCAAAACCGGCCCCAGGCCAGGCGGCTCCAGCGGATAGGTCGGAAAGTCTTCGAGCAGCTTGGTGGTGACGCACGCCGCGGCGATTCGGGAGTTGAGCTCCAGACAGTGGTTGTAATAGTATTCCGGCGTCAACTCGCGCGCATCAGGACAGCCCGCGATGGGAAGATCCGTAAATTTCTTACCGGCAGCAGCAAGGCAATACCACTTCGCGTACCATTCGACGAAATCGTCCTTTTTCCAGTAGGGCAGCTCGGTCAAAGTGCTTTGCAGGGCCTTACGCACTTCGGGCTTGAGCTCGCGCCACGCATTGACCGGCCCGCCAGCCTGACTTGCAGGGGTCAGGCTCATTGCGACCGCGATCAAGAGTGCATAGCGCATGATCGAATTATACCCGATAACAAGGCCACTCCGCGAAGTGCTTGATTTTCATCAGCTCTCAAAACCGCTTTTGCAGATAGCTCGAAAAGTAGCCCCGGTAACGTTCCCGAAGCTCAGGCTGGCGCCAGTCGCGATCGGTGATTATACCGCGGCAGCCGGTCACGCCGCAGAGGCATTTCATTATAAATGGCGTGATGCCATCAGCGTCACTATCGGTCATCACGTAGTCGTAGGTGATTTCTTCGTCAGCTTGAAGAGCGCGCAACGCAACCAAACTCAGCTGACCAGAAAGCCCGGCCGTCGGCGCACAGGAATGATTGACGGCAAACATTCCATCGGGCCGCTCAGGATACACCGGAGCGATATGGGCAAAGGTCTCAACCTGAAAGGGCAGATTTCCGTGACTAAAAGTCTCGAACTGTTGCGTGGTCAAAATGCGGCCACCGGTAATCACGAGCAGCTCACCGTCTTGAATAGGGCTGCAGGCAAAAAGGCCGATTCCTTTGGCGCCGGCAGCGCGGATTTCAACTTTCGAGCTATGAAAAGAGACTAGCTGGGTAGTGTTCATTGGGAGTCATCGTAACGCATGGACGGCGTGATTTCCACGGCCTACCGGGATTTTTTCGCAGTCATTTCAGCGGTTAAGGTAAACCAGAATTATTTGATACGATGCGCCATAATACTGTCGTAATTTGGTCAACTATGTGTTATTTCATTCAAATGACCAACAAAACACCTCAGTCCGAGCCTAATCTCGTCAGCGTCGTCATTCCCACTTACAACCGCGGCTATTGCCTTCCGACCACGATTGAGTCGGTATTCGCCCAGACCCACCCCGCGATCGAGATTCTCGTCATCGACGACGGCTCGACCGACGGCACTGAAGAAATTCTGGCCAAACGCTGGCCCAACGAGCCCCGCCTGCGCTACCTGCGTCAGCAGAACAAGGGCGTCTCGGCGGCACGCAACCTGGGTTTTTCCAACGCGCGCGGTGAGTTCATCGCGCTGCTCGACTCCGACGACCGCTTCGTGCCGTGGAAGCTTGCGGTGCAGGTCGCCTGCATGCGCCAGTTTCCCGATGCCGTGATGGTGCACTCCGAAATGCAAGCCATCTGCCCGGAAGGCAAAATCTTTGATCTGCAATATCTGCGTAGCTCCTACGAAGGCTATCAGCGCTTTCGGCTCGATGAGATGTACACCGAGTCGCGTCCTCTTTCCGAAATCATGACTTTGCCCTGCGAAAAGCTGCAAGACACGAAGGTCTGGTATGGCGATGTGTTCTCACACATGCTGACAGGCAATCTGGCACACACCTCAGCGCTGCTGCTGCGGCGCAATTCCTTGGGATCTTTTGAACGCTATGACGACGAGCTTCGCAACGAAGAGACATTTCCGTTTCACCTTCGAGTTTCGCATGCGGGACCCGTCGTGTTTCTCGACGCTCCCTCGGTGACCTACCAGCGCGGACGCACGGATCATCTCTGGACGCCTGACCGTCCGGATTCGTCTGAAACGCGTCTGCGCCAAAGCAGCCGCTTCCTCACGACTGTTCAGCCTTATCTGGCCACCGACCCAAAGCGCATGCGCGTGCCACGCCACGTGCTCGAAAAGGCGCTTTGCGATATCCACCGGTGGACCGCCGAATCGGCGGCCCTACTGGGTAAGCGATCTCTGGCCGTCCATCATATGATGGCGAGTCTGAAACTTCGGTTCTGGCAACCGCTCTACACCTTGCGGCTGCTCGCCCGACTGCTGCGGCCTGCACCAAAAGCCACGACGCCAATGAAGAACAACGCCGCCGCCTAACGCCTCGTCTGAGTGTAAGCCCAGTAGATCAGCACGAGCTGCAGCGGCAACCGCGCGACCAGGCCCCAGTACGCGAAATGATAACCGGCGCCGCCGGTATAGAGCATATATACATTGGCGGGAAATACGGCGACGAGCAGCGCAATCACGCCGTAAGCCGCAAGCCGCCGCGAACGCCTCCAGCAAAGTCCAAGCCCCAAGGCAATCTCAGCCACGCCACTGATGGCGATCAGCAGCTCGGGGGCAGGCAAAAACGGCGGCATCATCGGTAGATAAAAGGTCGAATTCACGAAATGGTTTGCTCCGGCAGCCAGATAAAAGAGAGCCATGAGCCACGGACTCGCCGAACGCAGAAGTTTTCCCATTGGCACAATTCTACTCTCGATCGCCTCGGAAATCATGCTAGTTTCTTGTCCCTGGAGGCTTCATGAAAACATTCAGCGACATCACCAAGACCATCGGCAACACTCCTCTCGTCGAGCTGCAACGCATCGGCCGGAACCTGCCCGCGAAAATACTTCTGAAGCTCGAATTCTTTAATCCGCTGGGTTCGGTCAAAGACCGCATCGGCCTGAACATGATTGAAACCGCCGAAGTCGACGGCCGGTTAAAAAAAGGCATGCACATCATCGAGCCCACCAGTGGCAACACTGGCATTGCCCTGGCGTTTGTGGCCGCAGCCAAAGGCTACGCCCTGACACTGGTCATGCCCGAATCCATGTCGCAGGAACGCCGCGTGCTGCTCCTTACCCTGGGCGCAAAGCTTGTGCTCACGCCTGGTGCCATGGGCATGCGTGGTGCGATCGCCAAGGCCAACGAGCTGTGCGACCTGGACTCCAACTCCTTTCAGCCCCGACAGTTTGAAAATCCCGCCAACCCGGCCGTGCATCGCGAAACCACCGCGCTTGAAATCTGGCGCGATACGGACGGTCTTGTCGACATGGTCATCGCCGGCGTCGGCACGGGCGGCACGCTCACGGGCGTGGGCGAGGTACTGAAGGCCAAGAAGCCGTCGGTGAAGATGATCGCAGTCGAGCCCACCGAGTCGGCGGTTATCTCTGGCGGCAAGCCCGGCCCGCATAAGATTCAAGGCATCGGCGGCGGCTTTATCCCCGGCAATCTCAATATGCGGCTGGTCGACGGCGTCGAAAAAATTGCAAGCGAAGAGGCCCTGGCCATGGCACGTCGGGTGATTCGCGAAGAAGGCATTCCCGTGGGCATCAGCTCGGGCGCAGCCGTTGCGGCCGCGCTGAACCAGGCAGCGCTGCCCGCCAACAAAGGCAAGCTCATCGTCGTTATTATTCCGAGCTATACCGAGCGCTATCTTTCCACGCTGCTCGTCGAGCCGGAACGCAATGAGGCGGCCAAGCTGGTGGTGGCCGCGGTGGACGAGAAATATCTGGCCAAGGTACCCGTCGGCCCTGCCACCTGAGTCCGGTACCGCTTAGATTGCGTTCGGAATCACTAACTTCTGGCCATAATAGATGCGGCTGGAATGCAGATCGTTATGCCGTTTCAGTCTGGAGACGGTGATGTTGTAGTGCCGGGCAATGTGAGAAAGGGCTTCACCTTTTCTCACTCTGTGCACAATTGGCACAGAGCGCTTCGCCAGCAGCTTGCCTGCCATAATTTTTCCTGCACGAGCACGGGCGATGATGCGCGACACGGGGCCCGGGACCTCTTCGTGAATTTTAACCCGGGTAAAGTGGGCTGCCGCCACCAGACCGGCTTTTTCGCGAGGAACCCAGAGTGCGTAGTGTTCCGAGGTGGGTGGCGTCATGCCACGCAGAAGCTGAGGGTTGAACATCGCGAGCTCCGCATGTGAAATACCGGTTGCGCGAGCCACCTCGGCCAACTGAACGCCCCCCGGAATCGCAACGGCCTCCAGGCGCGCAAGCGCTGGTGCTTCGGTGTCGGTGAAGCCGTATTTCGCGGGATTTCGACCAATAATTGCGGCAGCCAGAAACTTGGGCACGTAGTTGCGCGTTTCGGGTGGCAGAGATTTATTCTCGACGAGCTTCCAGAAGTCGCGGCTTTGGCCCTTGAGCAAGGCCCCCAGGATTCGGCCTTCGCCTGCGTTGTAGCCGGCCATGGCGAGATACCAGGACTGAAAAGCAAAATTCAAATTCTTCAGATACTTTGCGGCGGCATCCGTCGAGCGCGCGATGTCACGGCGTTCGTCGACATACCTGTTCTGGCGCAAGCCGTATCGTTTACCGGTCGCCGGCATGAACTGCCAAGCTCCGGCAGCTCTGGCCGGGGACGTCGCGTGCATGACATAGCCACTCTCGATCATCGCCAGATAATAGAGGTCGCTGGGCACTCCATTTTTTTTAAGAATATCCTGCACCAGCTCACGATAGACGTTGCCGCGTTTCAGAAAACCATGAAAACGCACGCGGTCTTTGACGGTGAAGAAATCGATCCACTTTTTGACGTTTTCATTGATCTCAAGCGGAATGCGCGCCTTGGTGCCTTCGGTGCTTCCGAGTTCGGCGGTCTCGCTCAGAATTTCGTCTTCCAGCTGATGCAAGGCAATGTCGTTTGCCGCTACAATTTCATTTGTGGTTTCATGTCTGGCGGACGTTGCGCAACCCGCGCTGAGGGCTGCCAGGGCAATGATCAAAAAGCTCAATATCCGGAATCTCATCCCTCCATTTGAACTCAGTGCGCCGCCCAAGTCCATATCGGCAAAATCAGGGCAGATGAAAAAGGTCCTCGCAGAGCGCACCACTGGCCGGCGCCTGAAACGCCATCTCTGAAAAGGCATTCGTCGAGGCCAGCGTCGGCTCTGGTGCTACCGCCCGATATTGTGCGATCGACGTCCAAAACCCAAAGAGCAACGTCGTTACCGTAGCCAGCGAAATCAAACTTCCTGCAACTTGTCCCCAGGTCTGGATTTCCTTATCCACACGAGGGCTCATCCTGAGCAATTTCATGGATTCCATTTCCATTTCTTTTTCGGCGATTGTTCTCATACCCATCTCCAACTACCCCACTCCTGACCTTACCTATTGCAGCCCCCATGCCAGCGAATTACAGAGGACGGGCCTGCCATTCTGGCTCCAAAACAGGGGGTTCGGTGCGCTTTGTCCCCGGTGCACGGCCAGTGGGCAAGTCTTGCCCGCCCTTGTGAATCGTGCCAAAGCTAAAGTTGACGATATTTGTCAACTAATAAGGTAAACTTTTTCCATGATCCGAAAACAGACGCGCGTTGTTCCCTCTCTAGTCGTACTGTCGTTGTTTCTCGTCTCGCTCGTGGCCTGGGCCGACCCCCAGCTTGACGTGCACATTCTTGAGAACGGCCTGAAGGCCGGCATCATCAACACGGACTCAAGCCACGTGCTGATCGAGCTGCGCGTGGGCGCGGGTTTTATCGACGAAGGTCCGAATGAAACTGGTGTGGCCCACTGGCTCGAGCACGGCGTATTTCG
>JBBRLF010000094.1:0-15085 GCA_038231515.1 candidate division WWE3 bacterium | reverse complement strand
CACGCGCGAGCACACGTTGGGACGTGAAAGGATTCGGAGCATTCAGCTTACCGGCGAAAAAATCGTTAAAAAGTTCTCGCAAGCTCGGGGCGATGGGGGCGAGTGAGAAATTGATGCATGTTTTGCATGGGATGGAATTCAAAGCAGGACTATTCCTGCTCCTGTCTCAGCCGAGAATGCACAAGAGGGGCATAGCCCGTGAGTCCCGGTCCGGGGTTCAGGGTCCGGGGTTCAGGGTCCGGGGTCCGGGGTTCAGGGTCCGGGGTTCAGGGTCCGGGGTTCAGAGTCCGGAGTCTAGGGTCTGGGGTTCGAGGTTCTGGGTTCGGGGTTCGGGGGCTCGGGATCCAATGTCCGAGTTTGGATTTGGATTCGGACTCGGAAATCTGCTTCAGTTAGCGGTGCCGGAGCTGTTCACGGCTCACAGGTCACCGCCCCCAGGTCGCCATTTAGGGGTGACTAGTCACCAAGCTGGTTCTGTGTTACTGCCCCCTCATGAAAAACATTGTACTTCTGGTTTTGGCAGCGCTTCTTTCGACCTCTGCTTTCGCGGCGGAGTCCGCGTTGACGGTTCCTTCGTCGGCGACTCCAGCGGCGGGGACGCCATCCTCGGCGGCTCAGACGTTGACGGCCACGATGCCGGGCCAGCAGGCTGCCCCTTCCATGCTGGATAAGTTTTATCTCAACTACTTTGCGATCTATCATGGCGCTTCGCTCAATGACCTGGGCTCGAACTACACCCTGGATCGCACGGGCAAAATGAATACCAGCCAGAAGTCGCTGCTCGATGGCGAAATCACTACGGCTTATATGCTGGATAAGAACATCGGCGTTGGCCCGGTGGTTCCCTTTCTCCTGATTCCCGGTCCGGGCCAGCATTTCGTGCTGGGCGACGCCGGCCTCAAGCTGTTTGATCGCAAGACGATCTCTGGTAATGGCCTCAACGTTTACACGAACCTGATCGTGCAGGCACCGACCAGCACGGGCTCACAAGACCGCAATATGTCTCTTGCGCTCAAGACGACGCCAAACGTGCGCTACAACGTTGCCCACACAAATTTCGCCCTCGGTGCCTGGACCGAAGCAAAAGCATATCTGGGGGTAACCAAGAGCAAGACGTTCAAGCTCTATGCCGCGCCTTACGTCAGCTACAACCTCACCAACAAATTAGCGCTCAACGTCGAATACGAAATGGAAGCCCACCACTACCTTGGCAAGCCCTCGCTCGACTTTACGAACTATCAGACTGATCTGCAGCCGGGCCTGGTCTGGTTCATTACGCCACACCTGATTTTCAACCCCTATGTCCAGATCTTCACGGGCAACAAGATTACGGTCGAGAACTCCGCTCTGGGTGCGATTGTCAGCGCCACGCTGCTGTAAACTTCTTCTGATTTCATGATTGCCCGGGCGCAATAACACGAGCGTCATACTTCAGCTCCAGCTCGCGCATTTGCAAATGCAAGGCGTCGGCGGCCTGCACGTCGCCAAAATAGCAGCTGCTCTGCTTGGTGATGCTGATAAACTTTTGTTCGCTGTGATCGCTAAAGAGCAAATTCAGATCGAAACGCGACGCACCTAAAAGGGGCGGATTGTTTGCGCAGTTCATAACGGCACCGACTTGCTCGGCTGCGGCATTTGCAACTGCGGTGAAGCTGGCCAGCTCGCCTGCGGTCAATTTGCCGGTACCGGCCAAGCCTATTGCAATCTGGTAAGTGCCATCGGCCTGCACGGTGAACCCGCCCGAGCCCGAACATACCGGGTAGTCGCAGAACGTCACGGTTTCGGTGACGGCCGCCCAGGTGCGCGTCGTGCCGCCAGACGTGGGATTTGTGCTCGACGGCGTTCGATTTGACCGCGAAGCAGCGGTCTTATCGCCTTTGCCGCAGGCGCCCTGCAGCAGGGAAAACAGCACGGCCAGCAGCAGCAAGCTCTTCATGCCGAAAAAAATGCAAGCGCGGGACCATGGCGCGTGTATAATTTTCTCCCATGCGTAATAAACTGGTCATCTTCCTTTGCGGGCTTGCGGCGGGCTACGTCTTTCACATGTTGAGCACTGGCAACACACCCACACCGGCTTCCGAAGCGCGCTGTGAGCTGCCGGCCGAGACACAGGGTCTTTCCGCGCAGAATGTTCCGACGCCAAAGGCACCCAGCCCACTACCACTCCAAAATGCCAGACTACCCCATGGCCCGGACCACGCAGCTGCCACGGCTGTGACGGCAAACGTGACGCAGCCAGCACCCCGAACGCCAGCGCCCCGAACGCCGGGGCCCCGTCCGCCCGAGCCCGAAACGGTTTCTTCGTTGAGTATCGACGAAAGATCCGTCGAAGAGATGGAAAAATCCAAAGATGAGCTGCGTGAGCAGGTTTATACCGAAAGCACCTCCGAGGGCTGGCGAGTCCATGTCCTCCGAGAAGACAATCTACTCACGCGCACAGGCATTCGGGACGGTGACGTCATAACCACTCAAAGCCTCAATGGGCAGCTGCAGCTTCCCGATCGCGTGCGACTTGCCATTCGCGTCACGGGAATCCTGAACTACATTCAACGCTAGGCCATTCCGCGCTAAGCCATTCCTCGCTAAATTATTCCGCGAAAACTTTGATCTTGGCAGTGGCCAGCATTTCGCCGGCTTCGGTTAGCACGGAACCTTCGACCAGGGATAAGGGACCAAAATCCCGCTCGTTACGCACACGAATGACCAGCGCTTTTGCGCCGGTCAACAGCGCGGGTGTTTTCTGATATTCGAAACGTGCGTTCGTAATGGCGACCAGAAATGCGCGCTTGGGCTTCAGATCGGCCGAGATCAGCTGCAGCTTGGTTTGCGCGGCACGCACAAAAGCGTAGCTCTGCGCAATCCACTCAATCATGCTCGACGGACGAATGATGCCGCCAGGGCCATAATAAGCGGCATCGGCGCGCAGCTGCACGCGGCATTCGCCCTGCACACCATCGGCTGAAACCACCTCATCGATCCACACCATGGGCTGGCGATGAGGAATCCATTCTTCAAGTGAACGCACATCAATTGGAAAAGCACTCACGTCGTCACCAGGCCGTTTTGACCGCCGCTTGGGCCGCCACGCTGACTCAGACAAAGCTCAATGCCCATTCTGCGATCGACCTTGGCATTCTCGAGCAGCGGAAATTCCGCCACGTCCACGAAGTTAGCGACGTCAAACTTGCTGTCAAACGCACTGCAGACCGCCTCGTGAATACGGGCCCGCTGCGCCGAAGCGTCTTCGAGGGACGAAGTCCGCACCAGCACGCCCAGGTCTTCGCCCAGGCGAATATCGGGCAGGCTCACACAGACGATTTCCACGTCCAGGTTTCGGCGCACCACCTCTTCGATGTGCTCGAGCGAAAACTTCTGTCCGCCCCGATTAAGAATCAGCTCGGTGCGCCCATGATAAATCAGCACGTCGTCAGCACGCCGTCGGATATCGTCAGACAGCAGCACGGTCGACGGAAACTCAAGCTTTCCATTTTGAATCACGGCCAGGCAAAGCGAGCGCCCGGAAAATTCCAGCCCGCGCCCCGCCCGCAGCTGCACTGAAAGGTGCGGAAACACAAAACCCAGCTCGCCATCTTCAAGGGGTTCGCGTCCAGGTGGCAGATGCGTGATACCGGGCGAGGCCTCGGTTGCACCATATCCGATGCTGGGCTGCTCAATATGAAGCGTGTCGCGCAGCTGCCGCCACAAAGTCACCGAAACCCGCGCACCGCCGATGATCGAAGAATAAGAAGGCGCAAGTTCGCGCCCGGCCCCACGCACATGGGCCAGCAGGTCGTGAAAATGCGTAGGCGTACCCAGAGTCAGCAGCCCCGGTGTACGCAGGCCTGCCCGCAGCTCGTGAAACGATCTTGAATAACGGCCAACGCCGGTCAGCAGCTCAAACCCACGCAGCATCGGCAGCACATAACCTAAAATCAGCCCGAACGTATGAAACGGCTGAGGATAGCAGAACACCGACTGGATTCGCGACTCATCAAACAGCGCCAGAATCGCGTCAACTGAACTTGCGATATTCTCTTTGGAATAGAGCACCAGGCGGGGCACACCGCTGACCGTACCGCTGGTAAACACTCCCAGTACTGGAGCCACGGGAAACGAGCGCGTCTCATCACTCGCACGTTCGATCTCAAGCCCGGCCCACTCCCCACAAAACTCAATTTCTCCCGGGGGCAGCTGACAGACGAAATCCAGCTCTTTCAAAAACGGCGGAACCAGAATCAGCAGCTCGTCATTTTGCCAGGTCTGCCGAAGCAGCCCCCGCAACGCCTCCGAGTGATAACCCTTCCAAAGCCGAATCTTCACAACACGTTTTTCTGAAAAATGAAGTTATCTTCGTTCCAGACGTCGCCGGCCACGGCCGAGGTAAACGCCATGCGCGTATTTTTCAGCGTCAGCGTTTTCTTCATCTGCGCCACAAAGTTGTCGCCATAGAACAGCGAGATCAGCGAGTGAAAACGCTTCACACCGCGATGAACGTTGGCTTCGTAGTTGGTATGCAGGTTTTCCTGGCGCAACGTCAGCTTGTGGTCCAGCGCCTTAACCAGGGTTTCCGCGGCGAACTTTGCCGACGAAAGCGCGACGTGCACGCCCGACGAAAAAATCGGATCCAGAAACACGGCTGCGTCGCCCACCAGCATCCAGCGGTCGCCCACGAGCGACTCCGACGTATGAGAATAGTTTGAGATGACCGTCACCTCGGACGAACGTTCGGCATCTTTCATATATTCGGTCATCTTTGGGCTGCTCAGTAGCGAACGATTCAGGTACTCACCCAGATCGGTGCCGCCCTTGAAGACGTCAGACGAACAGACTACGCCGACCGACGTATACTCGCCCTGAAAAGGGATGATCCACGTCCAAGCCCGCTCGGGTAAAAGGCCAATGATGATATCGCCGGCACTCTTGCCGGGATTGCGTTTCACCCCGGTAAAATGGGCGAAGACGGCCACGTTGTTTAAATCCCGGTTCAGCTGGCGCATCTTCAGCTGCTTGCCGATAAGGGCGTCGCGCCCGGTGCAGTCAACGATGAATTTCGCCTCGTGCTGTTCGCCTTGCGAGGTTTTCACCACGCCATGGGTGTCATGAAACACGACTTCCTTCACGCGCACGGGCTGATATAGCTTCACACCCGCCTCAACGGCGTGCTCGAGCAGATCCTTATCGAACTGCGAGCGCAGCACCTCGAAGGCCATTGGAAACTCGGGCCGCAGGCTGTCGTCAAACCCGAAGTAAACTTCGTCATCGGTACGGTAGTCGACAAAGCGCGCGCCATACTTGCGAATGTACTTGCCGCTGTCGAGCTTTTCATAAAAACCCGTTTCCATCAGCAGCGGCATCGAAGCCGGCAGCAGCGATTCGCCGATATGAAAGCGGGGATAACTTTCGCGCTCGAAAAGCGCTACATCAAGGCCCTTCTGAGCCAATAGTGTGCTCAGGTGACTGCCGCCCGGCCCGCCGCCGATCACTATCACGTCGTGACGCTTTATTTCCTGTGTCATATTCCTCAAACACCTTTCCCTGGTCAAAAGCCATGTTCTTCAACTTTGAAACAAGCTCGCGAATCGCACCGTCGAGGCGCTGATCGTGCGCGACGAAGGGCACGGTGTCGCGCACAAACCGGTACATCGCCTGCGAGGTGCCGCCACTCAGGCGCACGCCTCGCAGGTCGAGCGCCTGCACCAGACAAATCAGATACATCGCCTGAATCGTAAAGCTTTGCTCGAGCATTTCCTGGCATTGCACGGCCGCGCTCATTCCCAGACTTACCTTGTCCTGGTTGTGCGACTCCGAAGACCGCGAAAAAATTCCATTGGGCGTGGCCTTGGCCAGAATCTCAGACGTAATCGCATTAACCGCCTGATGCAGGCCCTTCAAGCCGTGATGCAGAAAGCGTTCGGACTCAGGAATTCCGGCCCAGTTGGCCAGATTCGCCGGCAGCCCGCGATTGGATTTTTCGTCAATCAAGGTCATCAGCTGACGATCGATGAGGTCGGCCGTGTGAGCCATCGAGATTTTGAGGTAGTCCATGCCATGGCCCAGATAGCCGCCATAGAAATTTCCGCCCATGGCCAGTGCGCCATCTTCGCCGATGAGCGGATTATCCGACGTGCCATTCATCTCGACTTCGAGCCAGGCTTCGACCTGATCGAGCGTCTCAAAAACCGGCCCCATAACTTGCGGCGTGCAACGCAGCGAATAGCGGTCTTGAATCAGCTCATTGGTGTGACCGGCGTTAACCCCAATCTGATCGAGTGGCTTGGAGCGATAGTCTTCGTCAGCCAATAGTCCGCGAATTTTTCGCGCGGTGTACGCTTGCCCGACATGAGTCTTGGCCTTTTCATTCACCAGCTCGCCAAAAGCCTCAGTGCGACCGCGCAGGGCCAGCACCAGCCACGCGGTGGAAAGGCAGGCCAGCTCGGAAAGAAACCGGGCCGCGTTTACGTTGGCCAAGCTAAGCCCGCACATGGCGCTGGTGCCGTTGACCAAGGCCAGCCCCTCTTTGGGCTTCAGATGATAGGGGGCCACGCCCGCGGCTTTGAGCACCTCGGCTGCGGGGCGAATCGAGTCACCCACGTGCAGGTCGCCCTGCCCTTGTAAAACCTGCGCGATATACGCGAGTGGAATAAGGTCGCCACTGGCACCCAGCGATCCTTCGCGAGGAATGACGGGAATCCAGTCGCGATCCAGAAACAACTTGAGCTGATCGATCAGCTCGACGCTTACGCCGGAATAGCCGCGCGCCAGCGACTTCAGCCGCAAAAGTAACGTCGCCCGGGAAACGGCCGGCGCAAAGGCCGGTCCCGTTCCACAAAGCAGATAAGAGATCAGATTTTTCTGCAACGCCTCGGACTGCTCGCGTTCGATGACGCGAAAGCAGCTGTCGCCAAAGCCGGTCGTGACGCCGTAAACCGGCACCTTCTTCTCGAGTAGGTTTACGAGCTGAGCGTGGCTCGCCTTGATCTTGGCGCGACAGGACGAGTCGATCTCGACAGCGGAAAATTTTTCGCGGCCGTAAACGTAGGCCGCTACCTCGCTGACACTCAATCGTTGGTCGTCGATCAAAAATGATTTGCTCAAATCAGTTCCTTCTTCGCTTTTAACCAGGCCATAAAGTAGCTGTCCTGCGAGCCCTGGGCAATGACCTGTTTTAATTCGAATTGCTCGGGCCCAGCAAGCTTTTCGCTCACTGCGAGCACAAAAACATGGGTCTCATAATGCCCTGCGCTGTTTTTCAGAATACTCATCACCCAGACCCGGGGCCACTGGGCGCCCAATAGGCCGGCGCCCTCTCGAATTCCACTAACCACGGTCTGGGGGTCTTGCTGCACGCAAAGCATGGGCCCCGACCAGTCCATAACCTGACACAGGGCCGAGGCACGCACGTTGGGCAGGGTATGCACAAACTTCGAAGGGCTGGTGGCGCCCGTGCGGGCAAAGTTCCAATCGGTTTCATTTGAAGCGCCGGGACTGGCAAGGATGAGCAAAGCTGGGCGTTCACCGAGCTGGCCACGGAGCTGCCACCACGCCTGACTCAAACCATAGGCATAGGCATCGAGCTGGTACCAGCGATCGACCTTGGCCGCCCAATCAGGCTCGCTCAAAGCCGGAAATTCAAAACTCAAACTGTGATGTTCAAGATAGGTCATCAGCCCTCCCACCGGCGAAGCGTGGCGGCCGCATGCACCCCACCAAAACCAAGCGAGGTAATTAGAACGCGTCGCACCGCACGTTCACTCGGAAGAAAGTTCGCAGCAGAATCACGCGCCGCAAGAAAGTTCCCGCGAAAGGCTGGGTCGACCTCGTGTGTATTGGCCAGATGAAAAACATTCTGAGTTTCCAGCACCCGGCACGCGGCAATCACGTCCATGGCACCGCTGGCCCCCAGCGTGTGGCCAATGCACCATTTGGTGCCGGTAATTGACGGCTTAATCCGAGCGGCCTCGAAGAGCTGCGTAAACACATGAGCTTCGGTCTGATCATTAAGCACCGTGCCAGTGCCGTGCGCGACAATCAGCTCGGGCGGTGCTTCACGCAGCAGGGGAAGCTGCAGACAGGCGCGCTGCAAGCTATCACCCGAGAGCGAGGGGCGCGTAACCGCGAAGCCCTCGGCATCCAGGCCTACGGCCTCAAGCTCATGGCTCTCACCTTTTCCGGGCTTTGCCGAAAGTAAAAGCACCGCGGCGGCTTCGCCCAGCATCAGGCCGTCACGGCTGCGATCGAAGGGCCGCGCGCGCTGGCCCGTCAAAGCGCGCAGCGAGTGAAACCCTTGCGTCACAAAGGGACCCACTCGGTCCGCGGCCAGCACCAGCACCTGAGTCACCTCACCTTGCGCCAGCCACCGCTGCGCCAGGAAAAGTGCTGACAGCGACGACGCGCAGGCATTGCTGATGCACAGACTGCGCTTGGGCTGAATTCCGGCCTGCCGCAAAAAATAATTCAAGACCGGCGTCAGCGAATCGGGCTGCTCGGGTGAAAGAGTTTTGTTCCAGATAAAATCTTCAATAGCCCCCTTGGTCGAAGCAAAAATCACACCCAGAGGCTCGCCACCGTCGAGTGCCTCGGCCTCGACCGATTTCCACGCCTGCAGCAGCTGCGCGGTCAACACCTTGGACACGGAGTCGGTAGTTTCGGGCCAAATGCAGGCGCGAGGCTCAAACGTAACGGGCACCGGCCAGGCCGCAGCCAGCAGCGCACGGGACTGATCTTTGCCCTGGCAAAGTGCGGTCCAGTAATCCGCGACTCCCGGGCCGGCTGAAGAGGTGCACCCATAGGCCGTGATCCACGTTTTAGCCTGCGCCATTTTTAGGAATTCCTACGGCGCGAAAAGTCCGCTAAGTTAACCCCATGCCCCTGATTGATCCCAAGGCCGAATTTAAATTCGCCCCCGTTGCCGACAATTGTGCTGCACCGACCACCCATACGCGCTGCTTTCGCACCGGCTGGCTGGTGAAGGCCGAGGTGCCGTACTTCAATGGCCATTTTCCGGGCCTCCCCGTGCTGCCTGCCGTGGCAATCATTGATGCCACGCTCGAGCTGATCGGACAGGCGCTGGGTGGCGCCACACCCACGCTCTCGGGCGTAAAGTCCGCAAAATTCATGCACCCGATTACGCCGGGCCTGGCGCTCAACATCAATATTCATGAAATTTCTAATACCGAATGGCTGGCGGAGTGGCGCAATCCTGCTTTAGCCACCACGCAGGCCAACGTCGACTGTTTAGTGGCTCTGCTCACTGTGCGGCTGTAAAATCGCACTGGACGCATTCGCGGCGTTAACGGGGCCCGCGACTTCGCCAACCAAGCCGTAGATGTCAGTCAGCGTGCGCACTTTCTTGAGGCGCTCGCCTTCGACTTTGATGTTAAGTTTTTCTTCGAGATGTACGAGCATATCGATGGCATCGAGGCTGTCCATACCCAGATCATCAAAGAGCGTCGCGGTGGGCACGAGCTTGTCCCGCGGAATCTCAAAACCTTGATGCATCAAATCATTAACCTGGCTGACGATCTGTTCGTTATTCATGCAGAGACAGTAACAAACTAGTATTCATTCCACCAAACGCAAAATTATTGCTGAGTACGGTTCTTACCCGCGCCTCGCGACGTTCCTGAATGTGCGCCACGCCCTCGCACTCCGGATCGATCTCCCGCAGATTTCGGGTGGGAATCAGCACGCCATTTTCCATCATCTTGACGCTGGCAATGACCTCCAAAGCGCCACAGGCCGCAAGCGAATGCCCGAAATGCCCTTTCAGACTGCTTACCGGAACCTTACTGCCCAGAACTTCGCGAATGGCCGCTACTTCCTGATTGTCGCCTTGCGTGGTGCCGGTGGCATGCGCGTTCACGTAATCGAGCTCTGCCGCACTGCGGTTGCTGCGAGTCAAAGCCAGCTTCATCACCTCGGTCATTGTACTGGCATTGGACTGACTCATATGGGTACCGTCGCAAAGATAGGCGCCGCCACAGAACTCCACCGTGGCGCGGGCTCCACGCTTTTTCATACTCGCCTCAGACTCGAGAACCACGACAGAAGCGCCTTCTGAAACCACAAGACCATCGCGCGCTCGGTCAAAGGGCCGGGGCGAAAGCTCGGGGCGGTCATTGTAGCCGCGCGAGGCGGCCTGCACGATATCGAAAATCGCGGCCGTAATATAGTGCAGCTCATCGGCGCCGCCCGCGATCACGATGTCGTAGAAGCCCGACTGAATCAGCTCCCAGCCCAAAATCATCGCCTGCGACGAGGTTGAGCACGCCGACGAGGGCGAAAGCAGCGGCCCATGAAAACCCAGCGCCGCCGCCACATTGGCCGGCACCGAGTGGTTCATCACCTTGAAAAATGAAGTTGAGAGCTGCCCTTCGGGCCCACCGCGCTCGAAAAGTTTACGAAAATAAACTTCGAGAATAACCGGACTGCCCGTGGTCGAGCCCATGCAAAGCAAAATACGCTGAGAGTTGAGTTTACCATCGATAGGCAGATCAGCCTGCTGCAGCGCCTGAATTGTCGCCAGCGTAGCCATCTCAGACATGCGCGACATCGACCGGCGGGCCGCGCGCGGAATTTTCATATTGTCAAAGTCGGGTGCCGGCGCGCCCAGGTGCGAGAACAGCCCCTTGTGCTGAGCCCAGTCGGGGTAGGCTCGTACGCCCGTGCGGTTTTCGAGCAGGCCGGTAAACATCTCGTCAACGCTATTGCCCAGCGAAGTCATCGCGCCCATGCCGGTTATGAAAACTTTCACGTGAAACTCCTCATCTGTTGATTGAGCTCGGTCAAAATCGGCTTGATGCCAACCAGGTGGCCGGTCGTGCGCAGTGCCGAGACGGCCGAGCCTAATAACCCAGGAAAAAGACAGTTCTGGCCGGTGAGTAATAAATTGCGAATGTGAGTGCGCGGCCCCAGCGACCGTGCGCCGGTATTTTGAAATGAATGATAAATACCATACGACGAACCTTCTTCGGAACCATTGAAATGCAGGTTGGTCAGCGGGCTCGACGTGACGAACTGCTTGATGCTGGCCCGCATGCCGGGCTGATGGCGCTCAACCAAGCTGAAGATGCTCTCGGCCAGCTCGTTTTTCAGATTCTTGTAATCTTGCGGACGTGCGCCGTAAGCCGACGCCCGCCAGGGCTCGAACCACGTCATCGGACTCGACGCGTGAAAGCTGACGGGGATCGTCTTCTGCCCTTCGCGCAGCACGCGGGTGCCGCTCGAAACAAAAACCGCGCCGGGCGTCGTGGGCGACGTGGACTCGAGATAAGCCTTGGGATTATCTGAGTCGAAGTAGTAGTAATTGCGCAGCGGGCTGATCGGCATGTCCACCGAGCACGCCGCATAAACGCCGAAGATTCCCGTGCTTTCTTTGAGACTGGCGATGCGGCTACGAAAGGCCGGCGAAAGAATCTCGGGGTCGGAGACCAGGCCAAAAACGGCTTTGGGATGAATGCCGGCAATAACCCACTCGGCGGTCAAAGACTCGCCAGCTTCGGTGATCACCTCGGCGATATGCTTGTCGCGCGTGATAAGCCGGGCCACCCGCGTGCTCATCCGCACGGTACCCCCGCTTTTTTCAATCTGCTCAACAAATTTGCGCGCAACGGCATCGCCGCCATTTTTAAGACCGTAGGCCCCGCGAATAAGTGAGTCGGTAACGATCGCATGAAAGCCAAACGGAATATCTTCGGGCGCAACCCCATGGTGAATGCAGTAGCTGAAAAGCACGCATTGCAGGCGCGGGTTGCTGGTCAGGCGTCCCACCACCGTGGCCAGCGAAGTCTGCAGCGCCTCGGTAGGCGTCTCAATATCCGAGGCCGCATTGAACTGATAGGTCGGAAACTGGTCGACCACCTTGCGCACCATTTCGAAGTAAGTGTGAATGGCCACGCGTTCGTCTGGAAACTGCTCGGCAAGCGCGCGCATTACGCCCTCGTAGCCTTGCGGAAAGCGGACTTGGAAGCCGGGAAAGTTGAAAACATCAAAACCCGCTGGATCAAGAGGCACGAAAAGACTTTCGTCGTAAACGCCCAGATAATTCAAAAGCTCGCGAAACGGCTGCCCCTCGGCCATCGCGCCCACGTAATGCGCGCCGGTTTCGAAGCGTTCGCCAAAACGGCTGAAGCAATGCAGGTAACCACCGGGCTTGTTGTACTGCTCAAGCACGCAAACGGATTTGCCGCGCTTGGCAAGCAGCGCCGCGCAGGTCAGCGACGAGATGCCCGAACCGATAATCAGGACGTCCCACTTGCTCATGTCGGAAAGAGCCCGCCGTTGACGCTGATCGTGTGCCCCGTGATGTAGCTCGCATCGGGGGAACACAGAAAAGCCACGGCGCCCGCAACCTCTTCGGGCGTACCCACGCGGCCCAGCGGGATGCGTTTGACGTACTCGTCAAGATGCGGAATGCCAGCGATCATGTCGGTCTGAATCAGGCCGGGCGAAACCGCGTTCACGCGAATGCCGCGCGAGCCCGACTCCATGCTTAGCGTTTTGGTCATTGCGATCAGCGCGGCCTTGCTTGCGGCATAGTTGATCTGACCGGCGTTACCCGTCTGCCCCGCCAGCGAGGCCACATTGACGATGCAGCCCTTGCGGGCGCGAATCATCTTGCGGATGCACCAGCGCATGAGAAAAAACGGGCCATGCACATTGGTTTTGATCACGCGATCAAAGGCCGCGTCAGACATCAAACCCGTGAGCGTATCATCGTGAATGCCGGCATTGTTTACCAGCACGTCAATAGAGCGGCCTTCGCCGCCCTTAACCCAGCGCTCGAGCGCGCCTTCGATGGCCGCGCTATCGGTTACGTCGAACTGCAGCGCCTCAGCCGTGCCACCTGCCTCCTGAATCTTCGCCAGCGTGTCTTCCACGCCCGCCGAGTTGCGATTGAAATGGAGTAGCACATGAAATCCGTCACGGCCCAGGCGCAGGGAAATCGCTTTGCCAATACCAGAGGAACTTCCCGTTACCAACGCGCATGCTTTCGCTGTATTCGACATCATATATAGTGGTAGGACTCTATTCAGAATGCAAAAGCCCGTCAATTATACCTCGCAAATTACCGCGAAAGTTTGGCTGCTTTATTTTCTGGCGACCATTGCGCTGGTGGGCTCGACGATGGCCTACGGAATTGCTGCACCGCTCTATCTCATCGGCCTTGTCTGGAAACCCGCCGCTAAAGCCGCTGACCTCGTTATTGTGCGTGCCATTGGGCTTCTGATGCGCATGCAGCCCTGGCTTGTGGCCGACATTCAGTTCACGGTGCCCGGTCCCGAGATACGCAAACAAGGGCTGTTGATGGTTTCCAACCATCGCTCCCATCTGGATTCGTTTATTCTACTATCGCAGGTGCAGGGCATTCGCATTCTGGCTAAGGGAGCGCTGTTTTACGTGCCATTTCTGGGCATGATGATGCGAATCACCAAGCAGATTCCCACCCGCCGGGGCCAGCTTGATTCTTTCTGGAAAGCGCTTGAGCTGATTCGCAGACGGCTGCGTCAGGGCGATGCCGTACACGTCTTTCCCGAAATGACGCGCTGTTCGCCCGGCTTCAAGGGAACACAAACTTTTTCTATCGCCCCTTTTCTGACCGCGCACCAGGAAGGTGTGCTGGTGCAGCCCCTCGTGTTTATGGGAACCGACGCGGTCTGGCCCAAGGGCGCCTTTGGCCTGAACTACCGAAGTCCGGTTATAGTCCGTGCGCTTGCTCCCCTTGACCCTCGTGACTTTTCCAGCGCCGAGGCCTTGCGTGACGAAACCCGCCAGCGGATTAACGTGGCACTGGCGGCGCTGCAATCATGATTATCCGCACCTGTCTTTGCATTCCCACGTTCAACAACAAGGAAGCCATCGCCAAGGTGGTGTCTGATTGCCTGCTCCTGACTGCGTTTCCCGTACTGGTCGTTGATGACGGCTCGGAAACGCCAGTTCAGGATTTGCTCGATTCGGTGGGTCGCGCCGCGCTGGCCAGCGGGCGCCTGCACGTTCTTCGCTTTGAAAAAAATCGAGGCAAAGGCGCGGCACTGCAAAGCGCGTTTACGTATGGCGTAAGCCAAGGGTTCACTCATCTTTTTGCGGTGGATGGCGACGGCCAGCATCTGACGAGCGAAATACCGAAGCTTGTCGAGGCGGCGCGCGAAAATCCCTGGGACCTCATTATTGGAGCCCGCAAATTCGCGGGCGAAAATGTTCCGGGTGCGAGTAAATTTGGCCGGCGTTTTTCGAACTTCTGGGTGGGCTTTCAAACCGGAACCGCCATCAAGGACTCGCAGAGCGGCTTTCGAATCTATCCGCTTTTTCGAGTGCAGAATCTGCATTTCTGGACCACGCGCTACGACTTCGAGATCGAAGTGCTGATTCGACTGCTCTGGCGCGGCGTCACCGTGCGCGAAGTCGAAATCGATGTTTACTATCCACCCGCGCATGAGCGGGTGAGCCACTTCAACAAGTTCTGGGACAACGTTCGCATCTCGTGCCTGAACACGGTGCTGGTCACGCTGTCGCTCATGAAATCGCATCGGTCGCCCGCGGGCACCGCGCTGGCGCTGGGCGTGGGCGTGTTCGTGGGCTGTACGCCGTTTTTTGGGCTGCACGCGCTGATTGTCGCGGTCATCGCGGTTTTATTTCGCATGAATGCGTTGCTTTTGCTTTTGGGCACGCAGATCTCCATTCCGCCGCTGGCGCCCTTGCTGGCCTTCGCTTCGATTCGCATGGGGCACTGGCTTACCGGCAACTCGCGCGTCCCCCTTACCAGCTTCGCCGATGCCGCCACTCACTACTCGCATTGGCTGCTGGGCTCGCTTGTCGTCGGCACTGCGCTGGGCAGCGTGGCCGCGGTACTGGGCTATGTGACCACCACTCTTTTACAGAAGAAGCCGGCAAAGAAGAAAAACTGGAATGGAAAAACCCGGGGCGGCACCATCGGCAACGGCATTCTGAAATTCGTAGCCCGGCACCTGGGCTTGCGCTGGGCGTATTTCTGTCTTTATTTCATCATTCCCTATTTTTATCTCTGCGCGCCCAAAGCCCGCAGTGCCGCCAACGAGTTCTGGGCCATTCAGAATCCCAAGGCAGGATT
>JBBRLF010000093.1:0-15305 GCA_038231515.1 candidate division WWE3 bacterium | reverse complement strand
GCTTTTTCAGAAAAATGAAGGAGGTCATCCTTGCCAATCGCATGGAAAAGAACCTCAGCAAAAAGCAGATCCTTTATCTGTACCTCAATCAGATTTATCTGGGTCAGGGCGCCTACGGCGTTGAAGCCGCCTCGCGAGTCTATTTCAACAAGGAAGCCAAAGACATCACGCTGGCCGAAGGTGCCATTCTGGCCGGCCTACCCCAGGCTCCCAGTAAGTACTCGCCGTTCGAACATCCGAAATCGGCAAAGCAACGTCAAACCTATGTGTTGCGCCGCCTGATGGAAGACGGCACGATCACTCAGGCGCAGATGGAAGAGGCCGTCAAACAGCCGATTCGAATTTTTTTGCCCAAAGACCCCAGCAAGTCGGAGTACGCCCCTTACTATGTCGAGTTCGTTCGCAAGCACCTGCTGGAAAAATATGGCAAAGAGGGGCTCTACGAGTCGGGGCTGACGGTACGCACGCCGATAGATTCCAAGCTGGGTTTGGTGTCGATGCACGCGATTCAGGAAGGGCTGCGAAACGTAGACAAGCGACAAGGTTATCGTGGCCCGATCAGCCGCAACAAGACGGCTGACGATATCGCCGAAGCGCAGGAAAGCGCGCGCGAATACAACATTACCCAGAAGTTTCCGTTTCGCATGCTGGCTGCCGATGGCACCCACACCAAGGACACCAAGATTCGGCTCGGCGCTTTGAAAAGCGATCTCGATGCCTTTGACGAAGACAAGATATATCAGGGCGTGGTTACCGCCGTTGATGACGCGAAGAAAGAAGTGCAGGTCAATCTGGGTTTGATCAAAGGTATTATGACGCTTGAAAAAATGCGCTGGGCGCAGCCCGTAAAGCAACCAAGCTCAGAGGGCACCGAAAACATCGTGCGGCCTTCGCAGGCCGTAACGAGGGGCGATCTGATCTGGGTGCGTCTGGTGGCGAAGAACCCGCCAAAGATGACAGCGCCACTTTTGGCCCTGGAGCAGGAGCCTGTTATTCAGGGCGCGCTGCTGTCGATGGATGCACTTACGGGTGAAGTGAACGCCATGGTCGGGGGCTATGATTTCGAAGCCAGCGAATTCAATCGCGCGATTCAAGCCGAGCGGCAGCCCGGCTCGACGTTCAAGGCCATTATCTATTCGGCGGCAGTGGACAAGGGTTATACGGCCGCCACCATTATCCAGGATTCACCAATCGTGCTCGACAATGGTGACAACGGCAAATGGATGCCGGACAACTTTGAAAACAAGTTTTACGGCGACACTGTGTTTCGTTCGGCCCTCATTCATTCGCGCAATATTCCCACGATCAAGATCGTGCAGGACATCCAGGTGCCGTACCTTATCGATTATGCCAAGCGCCTGGGAATGCCAGATAAGTTCAGTCCCGATCTTTCCATCGCACTCGGCTCAACGACTGCTTCGCTTCTTGATCTGACCCGCGTCTATGCCATTTATCCGCGAGGTGGCCGACGCGTGAAGCCGATCTTTATTTACAAGGTTCTGGATCGTGATGGCAAAGTTCTCGAAGAGAACATTCCTACGGCCAGTCAGCCGCCGCTGAATCCGAATCTTCCCTCGGCGCCCCGGCCCGTGATGCTGGCTGGCGAGCTTAAGGCTGAGCGTGATGCTCAGAAAGACGATCCAAATCGCGGGGCCTGGGTGCCCGATGCTTCAGATCCCGATCGCGTGATGGACCCACGTACCGCCTATGTCATGACTCACATTATGAATGAGGTGGCGACCATCGGAACCGGTTCTGGCGCAAAAAACCTGGGCCGCCCCGCGGCCGGCAAGACAGGCACGACCAATGACTATCTTGATGGCTGGTTCATGGGTTTTACGCCTCATGTTGTCACTGGCGTTTGGGTCGGTTTTGACGCGCAAAAGAGAATTGGACCGAAATCAACTGGCGCATTAGTCGCCCTGCCCATCTGGCTCGAGTACATGAAGGAAGCAGTAAAGAACTATCCCGAAGCCGATTTTGCAGTGCCCAAAGGCGTGACGTTTGCATTCATCGACAGTCGAGACGGCAAACTTACGGGCGCCAATCGTGCGAATGCCGTGCGCGAAGCGTTCATTGAGGGCACCGCACCGACGGGAGAGTCTACGGCCAGCGAGTCGCACTCTCCCGACGGTGGGCATCCAGCGACGAATCAAAAAGAGAACGACGACTTTTTTAAAGAAGATATTCAGTAAGCCGCCCGCCCGCTTGCGCTTCCGGTAATCTGCAATAATACCGCGAGTCGGCAAAACTTGCCTGCCCGCAAGCCATGGCTGGCGGCCTTTTCGGGGCAAATTGAAGCAGCGAGCTAATATTTTTTTTCGTTCGATTGTGCAATTTTAGGCTGATTTACCGATATACTTTTATAAGAGGTGTCTCGTGGTCGGCGTATCCCAAATGGATTTGGATTACAAGAATCGGACCCTGTGGTTCATCCTGCTTTCGCTGCTCATTCACTCGTCGGTAATGTTCCTGCTATCGCATCAGTGGGATTCCCATTCCACGGCAGCAGACTCAGCGGTTGCGGTGGAAGTCGTGACAATGACGGCGCAGCAGATACAGCAGCTTAAGGGGCAGGTCGTCGAAACTTCAGAGACCAAGAAGTCCGAGCAGGTCGCGAAAGATGCATTTCTCAGCAAACAAACCCAGCTCGTCGAGCGTCAGACCAAGTCGCGGACGACGGCGCCCTTTAAAGACGGCAGAACCGGTGGCGCACCCGAGCCAGAGCAAAAAAGTGTGAGCCTCGGAAACCTGGGCGTGAAAATGAATTTCAAGCCAATGGGAAATGTCGGGCCGGGCGAAACCGCCTCGACCAGCGACTATCTCAAAGAAGTTCAACAGGGCGCCCAGACGCTGCTTAACACCAAGGAGTACGCCTATTATTCGTTCTATCAGCGCGTGCGTCAGCAGCTTGAGCAGTACTGGGAGCCGGGCCTTCGTCAACGGCTCAAGAACATGTTTGATCGCGGCCGCAAACTTGCCGCCGATCACGAACATGCGACCAAGCTTACGGTGGTAATGGCACTTGATGGCTCGATTACCCGAATTCTGGTCGACGGCACTTCGGGGATGCTTGATCTGGATCAGGCAGCGATAGACGCATTCAATAAAGCCGGGCCGTTTCCCAATCCGCCAAAGGGCCTGGTTGAGCACGATGGGACCGTTAAGATTGAATGGGAATTCGTACTGAAAACCTGAGCTGGCGGACTTAGTTGCTCAGATGGCCTTTGAGCTTGTCGAGGCCTTCCTGGAAAATGTAGTCGTCCCAGACGCGGTCGATATCACGAAAGGTCTGGACTACTTCTTCGGCGGCTTGCTCCTCAGAAATGCCTGCTTCTGCGGCGTATTCGCGAATTGCACCAAGAATTGCGTGAAACTGCTTGCTCTGAACGATCTCAGCCAGCTTGGTGGAGTAGTTCGAGAGCTTTGGAATTTTGGTTGCGATGACGGCGGTGTTGAATAACTTGGTGCTCTGATCAATGCCTGACATGCGTCGCAATATAGGAACGTGCGTAGTCGTAGTCAACGAGTCAAAAAAATATTATTTTTGCCAACTTACTGGACAGTGAACGCGCTCGCTCGCCAGAAAAAATAAATAGCTTGACCTCGAGATTCAGGGGGCTGGTGAAACGAATCAATTCTTGCTAAGGTTCTGTCCCATGACCAAAACAACGGAAAACCTCGACTTTACTGACGTGTTTGCCGATCGCCACATTGGCCCAAACGCCGCCGAGGTGGAGTTGATGCTGAAGCATGTCGGGGCAGCCTCGCTTGACGGCTTTATCAACGCCACGGTGCCAACCCGAATCCGTTTAAAGAAGAGCCTGGACCTGGGACCTGGACGTACTGAGTTTGAAGCCTTGAAAGACTTGCGTGCAATCGCGGACCAGAACGAGATTTTTCGTTCCTATATAGGCATGGGCTATTCCGGGACCATCACGCCGCCGGTAATTCAGCGAAATATCCTCGAAAATCCGGGCTGGTATACGCAATATACGCCTTACCAGGCCGAGATCGCTCAGGGCCGACTTGAGGCCCTGCTCAACTTTCAGACCATGATCTGCGACTTGACGGCCCTGCCCGTGGCCAATGCTTCGATGCTTGATGAGGGTACCGCTGCGGCCGAAGCCATGAGCATGTGTTTTACGCTCAAAGGACGCGACAACAGCCGCTCGTTTTTCGTGTCCGAGGGCTGCCACCCCCAGACGATCGCGATTCTACGGACGCGGGCCGAACCGCTGGGCATTAAGATTGTTGTCGGCGATCATCGCAAATTCGACTCTGAGCGTGCCATCTTCGGTGCCCTGGTACAGTATCCGGCTACCGACGGAACGGTTCACGATTACACGGAATTTGGCGCCAAGTTGCATGCGGCAGATGGCCTGCTTGTGGTCGCGGCCGACTTTTTAAGCCTGGTTTTGCTTAAGCCACCGGGTGAATTTGGCGCAGATATCGCCGTGGGCAATACCCAGCGCTTTGGGGTTCCAATGGGCTTTGGCGGGCCGCACGCCGCATTTTTGGCTGCCAAAGACGACTTCAAACGGGTGGTCCCGGGGCGTCTTGTCGGGCTATCGCAGGACGCCGACGGAAAGCCGGCGGTGCGACTTGCCTTACAAACCCGCGAACAACATATTCGCCGCGAAAAGGCGACGAGCAACATTTGCACGGCTCAGGTTCTGCTGGCCGTCATCTCCAGCATGTACGCCGCTTACCATGGGCCCCAGGGGCTCAAAAAGATTGCTGGCCGCGTGCATCTCATGACCAAGGTGCTGGGCCAGGGGATTAAACGTCTTGGCTTTACGCTGGGGTCTGAAACCTATTTCGATACGCTTCGGGTGAACCTGGGCAGCGTGAGTAAAGACGAAGTTCTGGCTGCCGCAAAGAAGCAGAAGATCAATCTGCGCGTGCTTGACGGTAAAACGCTGGGCATTGCGCTGGACGAGTCGGTGTCGGCCCAGGATCTTCGCGATCTGCTGCAGGTTTTCGCGCGCGACTCCAAGGTGTCGTTCGGGCTCGACGAACTTATGACGGGCGCCCGGGCCTCGGTTCTTTCAAAGGAGCTCGACCGTAAAAGCGTATTCTTGACTCATCCGGTATTCAACTCGCATCATTCAGAGACAGAACTGCTCCGGTATATTAACCGACTTCAGAATCGCGATCTTTCGCTGACGACTTCGATGATACCGCTGGGTTCCTGCACGATGAAGCTCAATGCCACGGCCGAGATGTATCCGGTAACCTGGCCAGAGTTCGGTGCCCTGCACCCGTTTGCGCCCACCGAGCAGACCAAAGGCTATCAGATCCTCTTCGCCCAGCTGGAAGGCTGGCTTTCGGAAATTACGGGCTTTGCGGGCATTTCGCTGCAGCCTAACGCGGGATCTCAGGGGGAATATGCGGGTCTGCTCGCTATTCGCAAGTACCACCAGAGCCGCGGCGAGGGAACCCGGGACGTGTGCCTGATTCCTCAGTCAGCCCACGGAACCAACCCCGCCAGCGCTGTAATGGCGGGCATGCGGGTGGTGGTGGTCCAGTGCACGCTAGATGGCAATGTCGACCTGAGCGATCTGCGCGCCAAGGCCGAACAATATTCGCGCGAACTTTCGGCGGCGATGATCACTTATCCGTCGACGCACGGTGTTTTCGAGGAAACGATCACGGAGTTTTGCGACATTATTCATAAGCATGGCGGGCAGGTCTATATGGACGGCGCCAATATGAATGCTCAGGTGGGTCTGTGCCGGCCGGGCGACTTTGGTCCGGACGTGTGCCACCTGAATTTGCACAAAACCTTCTGCATCCCGCATGGCGGCGGTGGTCCGGGCATGGGTCCGATTGGCGTGAAGTCGCACCTCAAAGCCTTTCTGCCCTCTCACCCGGTCGTTGCAGTGGGCGGCGAAAATGCCCTTGGGCCGGTTTCGGCGGCTCCCTGGGGTAGCGCTAGCATTCTGACCATTCCATGGGCCTATATTGCCATGATGGGAGGCGAGGGTCTGAAACGGGCGACTGAAGTTGCGATTTTGAACGCTAACTATATTGCCAAGCGTCTGGACCCCCATTATCCTGTTCTTTATAAGGGAACTTCGGGACAGGTAGCCCACGAATGCATCATTGATCTGCGCAAGATGAAGGCTGGAACGGGCATCGAGGTAGAGGATGTTGCCAAGCGCCTGATGGATTATGGCTATCATGCTCCGACGGTCTCGTTTCCGGTTGCCGGCACCATGATGATCGAGCCCACCGAAAGCGAATCCAAGGCTGAGCTGGACCGTTTTTGCGAAGCGATGATTCTGATTCGAAATGAAATCGCCGAAGTCGAGGCAGGTAAGGCCGACAAGCTCGATAACGTGCTGAAAAATGCTCCGCACACGGCAGAGCGGGTCACGCAGACCGACTGGAAGCACGGCTATACGCGTGAGAAGGCGGCCTTTCCGGCACCTTGGACGCGGACTAATAAATTCTGGCCAGCAGTTGCGCGCATCAACAATGTGCTGGGCGACCGGAACCTGATTTGCACGTGTCCGACGACCGACTCGTATAGCTGATTATTTTAAACTTTGAACAAAGGCGGAATATTTTTGCGCGTCCATCATATCTTTGAGCGCGTCTTTGTTTGCGAGCTTGAGACGAATCAGCCAGCCGTCTTTATAGGCCGAACTGTTGACTAACGCCGGGTCGCTGGTAACCGCGCTATTGATATCGATGACTTTTCCCGCAGCCGGACAAAAGAGATCGCTTACGGCTTTGATGGATTCGACGACGCCAAACGTTTCGTGTTCCTTCAGTTCCCGGCCAATCTTAGGCAGCTCGACGTAGACCACTTCGCCCAGCGCTTCCTGGGCGTGGTCGGTGATGCCGATCGTGACCGTGTCGTCCGCGCCCGGCTGAGCCCATTCGTGGTCTTTCGTGTAAAGAAGGCCGCTCGGAAATTCCATAATCATCCCCTTAGTAAGGCCGTTTGTAGAACGGCGTTTCAACGATTTCGTGCGGCACGCGCTGGTCGCGCACCACCACATCCAGTTTTGTGCCGATCGCGTTCAGGCTGCGATCAACATATGCGATTGCGATTCCAACTTTAAGGCAGGGCGAAAGCGTGCCCGAGGTTACGACTCCCACGGGCGTGCCCGAAGATTCGAGTACATAGCCCGGACGCGGAATTGCTTTTCCAAGTGAGCGAAGGCCAACCAGTGAACGCTTGAGTCCGGCTTCTTTGAGGGCCATAAGAGCTTTCTTGCCGATGAAGTCGGGTTTGTCGAGTTTGACCACCCAGCCCAAACCTGCTTCGAGCGGATTCAGCTCTTTTTCAATTTCATGGCCGTACAATGGGAACTTCATCTCGGTGCGCAGCGTATCGCGCGCGCCCAGGCCACAGGCTTTGATGCCATGCTTCTGGCCCTCTTCCAACAGGGCGCACCAGATGGCTGGTCCGCTGTGCCAGGGTACATAAATTTCAAAGCCATCTTCACCCGTGTAGCCCGTGCGCGCAATAAAGGCTTCTTTGCCCAAAACGCGACCTTGCCGAAACCAGTAATATTTAATGTCGCTCAGCGGAGTGTCGGTGAGCTTCTGCAGAATTTCTTGCGCGAACCGCCCTTGAACGGCGATCTGCGTATACTCGGGACTTACGTTCTCGACGCTAACGCCTTTGGGGGAGTGGTTTTTGATCCACTCATAATCTTTTTCAGTGTTAGACGCGTTGACGCAGATTAAAAAATCTTCCGCGCCAATTCGATGAATGATGAGGTCGTCGACACACCCGCCCTCTTCAAAACACATTGCGGTGTACTGGGCCTGGTTATCTTGAATCTTCTCGACATTGTTGGTCACGAGCCGATTCAAAAAGGCCAGTGCTTCACGGCCGCGCACGCGCACCTCGCCCATGTGCGAGACGTCAAATAAACCCACTTTGGTGCGACAGGTGTCGTGCTCATCGGCCAGCCCGGAATACTGCACGGGCATGTCCCAGCCCCCAAACTCAACTAGCTTACCTTTTAACTTTACGTGCTCGTCATAGAGCGCAGTTCGTTTCGCCATCGATCAAACCTCATCAATCATATTGGGCAAGTTTTTTCGCAAAAGAGCGGCGCGAACCGTATTAACCATGAGCATGGCTATGGTCATGGGGCCAACGCCACCCGGAACGGGGGTGATTGCCGCGACCTTCGGCGCGACGGCGTCGAAGTCCACGTCGCCGCAAAGCTTGCCAGCCTCATTGCGATTGATACCCACATCAATGACGACGGCGCTTTTCTTCCATGGCAAGTCGCCGGTCATGAATTTTGCGCGGCCAATTGCCGCTACGATGATATCGGCCTCGGCCACACAGGCAGCCAGGTCGCGGGTTTTGGAGTGCGCCGTGGTAACCGTCGCGTGCGCGTGCAGCAGCAGCATTCCCATCGGCTTGCCGACAATGTCGCTGCGACCCACGACCAGCGCGTTCCTGCCCGCGATCTCGATCTTGTAGTGGCGAATGATCTCCATGATGCCAGCGGGCGTGCAGGGCAGCAGCTTGCAGCGGCCCTGAACCAGCAGACCCACGTTGTAGGGCGAAAAACAGTCGACATCTTTTGTGGGGTCAATCAGATCGAAAATTTTGCTCTCGTCCAGATGCCGGGGCAGCGGGCGTTGCACGAGGATGCCGTCAACCTCGGGGTCGGCATTGAGCTTGCGAACCGTATCCATCAGCACGTCCTGGGTGATGTCGGACTCGAACTTGTAGTCCCGATGTCCCATTCCCAGCTTGCCGGCCATCTCGCCCTTGCGCTTGACGTAGACCTGGCTTGCCGGATCGGCCCCAACCAGTACTGTGGCCAGTGTCGGAACGTGCCCAGTCTGGGCGCGCACGGACGCCGCGGCCCTGGTAACCCTGGCATAGACACCGTTTGCAACCGGTTCGGCTTTGAGATTCATGTACATGTATACGGAGTTCTAGTCTGAACGGACGCATGGCTCAAGCGTTAATTTTTTGGCAGATCGTGTGAAACATCCGTCAATTTTCAAGCAGTTAGGTTGGGAAGTTTATGCCTGACGCGAGCGTTACCGTACCTAAAAATACAGGGCTCGAGCGCCTTTTCAGCCAAAACATCTATAAAAACAGATCGGCATAAAACGCCAGGGACCCCCTGGGAGCCGTGGCCCGTCGTTTGCTTTAGATCAGCTTGGCGGAGGACAGGCCAAGGATGGGATCCCCTAACGGAATTTGGACATCAGTATCGGGCGGCATGGCTCAGAGCCAGAACGTCGATATTATTGCCAACAACATGGCGAACGCAAATACGACCGGTTTCAAGAAGGATACCCCAGCCTTCAAAGAATACCTGACGTCGAACGAGCGTCCGCCGTCACCGGCTATCGACATTCCGCGCACCGCATTCAAAGACTCTGACTTTTACCACTTCGACGGACGCGAGCACGCACTGGTGAACGTGAACAAGGTCGTTACCGACCATTCCCAAGGTAATATGCGCAGTACGAGCGCGCCCTTCGACATGGCCATTGAAGGTCCCGGCTTTTTCGCGGTTCAGACTCCATCGGGAATGATGTTCACCCGGTCGGGCGACTTCAAGGTCAACGGACAAGGCCTGCTGGTGAATCAGGAAGGCTATCCTGTTCTGGCCCTTGCCGGCGAGGCGGCCGATGCATCAAGCCAGCCCAAGGCCGCCCAGGTTGCCGATGCCGCACGCAGCCCCTCGGCCTTCAACCCCTTCACCGGCCAATTTCCTCCAACCGATGGCAGCAAGCCCCTGCTTGCGCCAATCAATCTCAAAGACACGGTTGAATCGGGCACGGTCGTACACATTACGCCCGAGGGCGAGGTGTTTTCGGGAGAAGAGCGTATTTCCAAGGTGGCGCTAGCCGAGTTCGCCAATCCAGGCCTTCTCAAGAAAGAGACCACGAGTCTGTATTCCAACCCCGATCCGGCCAATGTGCCCAGGGTTGGAGATGCCTCACGCATTCATCAGGGCTTTCTCGAAGCCAGCAATGTGAATCCGGTGGCTGAACTGATGAATTTAATCAAAGCCAATCGCATGTTCGAATCCAACATGCGCGCAATCAAGGCTTACAACGATATGGCAGGCAAAGAAGCCAACGAGGTCGGTAAATTATGATGAGAGCACTATCCACGGCGGCAACGGGCATGCAGGCGCAAGAGGCGAAACTTGATCAGATCGCCCACGACATGGCCAACATGAATACGACGGCCTACAAGCGCGGGCGCACCGAGTTTCAAGATCTCATGTACCAGACGATCAAGGACCCCGGTGGCGCGCCAGGCCAGAACCAGACGCCAGTTGGCATTCAGGTCGGCTCGGGCACCCGGGTGGCGGCGCAATATTTCGTACATGAGCAGGGCCCGACAAAGATGACCAGCGGCCTGCTCGATATGATGATTAACGGCGAGGGCTTCTTCTCGGTGCAGCTGCCCAACGGCCAGATTGCCTACACGCGCGACGGCTCATTCAAGCTGGATTCGACGGGTAAGCTCATCACTTCGGGCGGCTACCCGATTGTGCCTGGAATTCAGATTCCACCTGGCACGTCGAGCATCTCGATTGGTGGTACCGGCGAAGTGAAGGTGGTCAACGCGCAGAATGCCGAAAGCACGATTGGCCAGATCCAGCTCGTGAACTTTCTGAATCCGGGCGCGATGAAAAAAGTCGGTGAAAACCTGGCAATACCAACGACCGCCGCGGGTCCGCCAACTCAGGGCACGCCAGGTGAAGCCGGCATCGGCTCAATCCTGCAAGGCGCGCTCGAAGCCTCAAACGTAAAGCCAACTGAGTCGGTGATGGACATGATCACCACTCAGCGCACGTATGAGTCGAACGCGAGAATTATGACGGTGGGTGATCAGATGTGGTCGACGACGAACAATATAGGACAGAGATGATTAGCGGAAAGCTTTTGATTGCCTTTGGAGTACTGGTGGCGGCAATCGTCACCTTGACCAGCGCGCTCGCGCAAACGACGTTGCCGCAGATCGATCGTGAGATAAAGCTCAAAGACAAATCTGATGTCTGGTCGCAGAACGTTTGTCTGGGCGACCTCGTTGATGACGGCTGGGTGCAGGGCCGCTGTGCTGTCGATAAGAAGGCGTGTTGCCGCTGGAATCTCAAAGGCGAAACCAGCCACACTTTTTCGCGCGCCGAGCTGCAGCGGGAACTCTCAAAGGTAAACTTCGGCGGGTTCAATCTGCTTGTCAAAGGCGCCGACGAAATTGCCATTACTCAGACCAAGCGTGAGCTGACGGCCGCCGAAATTCAGGCGAAAATCGCCGCGACGGTCACGGCCAAGTTTGGCGAAGAAGGTGCCGGCGCCGGCGTGGCCGCGCTAAAACTGCAGGCCCCAATTTACGTGTCGCTTGATAACGAAAGCGCCTGGGACGTGCTAATTCCCGAACCCATGCTCGAGCACGCAGCCGTGCGAATCGTTTCCACCGCTGAAACCGGCCAGGTACTGGGCTGGGCGCAAGTTACCTTGAAGCTGGAGAGTGAAGTTTACGTAGCTAAAAAGACTCTTCACCCCAATGATCTGCTGGACGCCAAGGACTTCGAGGTGCGCAAAATCAATGTGCTGGCCGCACAGTCATCCGGACAGACTTTTTTCAGAAAAGGTCAGTTTCCCGATGCTGTAAGGGCCAAGCTGACGATATTGTCGGGCGCGGCGCTTACCGGGACAGTCGTCGAACGAATCCCCTCGGTACATCTGGGCGATACGGTGACGTTGATACTGCGTTCGGATAATCTCAGAATCTCAACCAAGGGAGTCATACAGGGCACCGCCGCGATTGGCGATATGGTGACCGTACAGCTCTCGCGCTATAATCGTACCTTTCGTGGGCGCCTGATCGAAGGCCGTCTGGTCGAGGTATGGCTATAATGAAAATAGAGCAGTATATCGTTATCGCCGTATCTCTCGTCATCCCAGGCTGTGGTTGGATGCAGACCCTGCGCCATGAAATTGACGAAGACGAGCACCATCCCGTGCAGGCCGCTGACATGGATTACTATAAAGACCCGGCAAATCGGTTTGTGCCGCCGCCGCCCGCCAACGCCTCTGACGCTCGCGCAGCCGCAATCGCCGGTACACCAGTTGATCTTAGCGGCACGCGGGCAAAGCGCATGCGGGTGACGGCTGCCGATTTCATGGCCGACAACAATAAAAACGAAAACAGCCTTTGGGCTGAAGATGGCCAGAGCAACTACCTTTTTGCGCGTAACAAGCTCAAGGCACCCGGCGATCTGGTAACCGTCACGATTGAAGATGGTTTGCGCAAAGACATGGTAGACAGCGTGAAGCGCATTTTACCCCCGGAATACCGGGATCAGGACATTCGCGTGCCTGGCTTGACCAAAGATGCGCCAGCCGATCGCACGATTGCTGGCGGGGCAACGCCTGCGGCTCCGGCCGCCGATGCTGGCGAATCAGCCAGCGACCTGCTTACCGCCGAAGTGCTCGAGCGGTATCCAAACGGCAACGTGCGGTTGCGCGGAATCAAACGGGTGCCCTTCAAACGGCAGGTGCGAAATATTGAGGTCGTGGCGATTGTCAAAGGCGCTGACATCTCGGAATCAGACGTCGTGAAGTCGTCTAAATTCTTCGATCAACACGTGGAGCTCTATAAATGAAGCGGACACGCAGAATTACCGGAATCTTGCTGCTCACGCTGGCGCTACTGGCGCCGGCCCAGCTGCAAGCCGCCCGGGTTAAAGACATCGCCAGCATCAAGGGCGTGCGGGAAAATCTTTTGATCGGCTACGGCCTGGTGGTTGGTGTGAAGGGTACGGGCGATTCCGGTACCGACATCACCTCGAAATCCATGGTTCGCCTTTTTGAAAAAATGGGAATTCAGAGCGGTGCCACCGACTTTAAATCGAAAAACGTGGCCGCAGTGATTGTGACGGCAAAGCTGCCGCCGTTTGCACGGGCGGGTACGCGCATGGACGTGACCGTGTCGAGTATCGGCGACGCCGGTAGCCTTGAAGGCGGCACCTTGCTGGTAACGCCGCTTCGCGCCGGCGATCAAAATGTCTATGCAGTGGCTCAGGGCCCGGTTTCACTCGGGGGGCTTACCGGTGGCAGTACGGGTGGCGGTGGTGGTGTGTCTTTTCCCACGACGGCGCGCGTACCCAACGGAGGTCTGATTGAAAAAGAGGTGGACGGTAACTTCACCCAGAAAAAAACTTTCGTACTCTCGCTAAACGATCCCGATTTTACGACCGCCGCGCGTCTGGCGCGCATGATCAATACCGAGCTTGCCGGAAAATATGCAGTGGCCCGCGACTCCGGCACCGTCGACCTGATTGTGCCGTTCAACTACGAGGGAAACGGCGTCGAGCTGATCGCGACAATCGAAAACTTACAACTCAACCCCGACAGCAAAGCCCGCGTCGTGCTTAACGAGCGCACTGGCACAATTGTAATCGGTGAAAACGTCAGAATTGATAATGTCGCGATTTCGCACGGCGATCTTGCGATCGAAGTCAGTGGGCCCAAGGGCCCCAAAGAAAAAGTGGGAATCATCGGCGGCTCCAACATCAAAGACGTCGTCAAGGCGCTCAACACACTGGGTGTGACGCCAAGAGATCTCACGGCAATATTTCAGGCCCTGCGGGCCTCTGGGGCGCTGCAGGCTGATTTGGAGGTTTTGTAAGTTGGTTCGAGACACGCGTAGGTCATGGAAGACTGATGCTGACACAGGAAACAGACATGGGCTCGTGCCTGCTAGGATGGTGGGTCAATTCCTTTGCTCTGAAAATCAGCGTAGATCCGGCATGGATGCTGGCAGCGTGTTAACTCGGACTACCGAGGGGAGCCATGGTAGGCTCCTCTCGGTCCCCCTTTTCGTAGTCGTGGCGATTTTCGTAAGTTCTATAGGAATGGCCGGGCAGGTGGACGGTCAGAAAAATGGCTATGCCAATCTCATGGCAAAACGTGCCGGTCCCGTATTGACACCGGCACAGCTGAAGTCAAAAATGAAGTTTGGTGCGGCGGTTGGAGCACTGGTTAAAGACGATGAAAAGCCGTATACGGCCGAGGAACGAGCGGCTGCCCGCGGTATGGAGCAGATGATGGTCGACTTGATGATTACAGAGATGCGCAAGTCGGTGCCAGAGAACGAGGTAGTGCCGCTCAGCCAGGGTGAGCGCATCTTTGGACAGATGTTGGATCAGGAGCATGGGCGCATGCTGACCGAGGATGGCAAGCTAGGAATTGCCGACCTGGTGCTTGCGCAGATGCGGGGTAAACGGTAAACTTTTATCAGGTAGTTGGCAGTATGTTATGTAGCGACATGGAGGTCGTATGAATAAAATCTCAGGACAAGGACCGAGCACAGCCGATAGGGCACGCGACACAGGAAGTGCGGGAGCCGTTAGCGGAGGCAGAGGCAAGCACCACACAGGTAAAGGCGAAGAGGCGGCCGCAGATGAGGGTCACGAAAAAGTGGCTATCTCCGGCCGTGGAAAAGAAATCGCCAGAGTCATGGATGCCGCGAACTCCTCGCCGGAAATTGATGAGGCGAAAGTCGCCAGATTCAAAGCCGCAATTCAAAATGGCTCATATAAAGTTGATGCGGATAAAGTGGCTGACCGGATGGTGGATGAACATCTGGCCACCATGTTTTAATTTGTCAGTGGATGGGACCTCTTAGGTAGTTCGATATTTACGCCAATCGTCATGGAGGATGTGCGGCAAGTGGACGTTAAAGCGAGCTCAGCGGAGCTATATTACAGCTTGGAGAAACTGGTTGCGTTGCATCGCAATCTGATCGATCTCCTGCGCGAGGAATACGTCCACATGGCGGCCGTCGATTTGACGGGTGTCAGTGAAACCGCGCGCGCCAAGGAAGCGGTACTCACCGAGCTGTGGAACCTGGAACAGCTTCGCATCAAGTGCGCCACGAATCTTGCCGTTGCCGTGGGCTTAAACGAGGCGGACGTACCGCTGTTAAAAATCGCCGAAAAACTTTCGGCGCCTGATGGCGAAAAGCTACGCACCCTGCGTATCGCGCTGAACTTGCTCGTGGGTCAGGCTAAAGAGCTCAACAGCAAAAACATGGGCTTCGCGCAAAGTTCGTTGTCTCGCATCGAGGTGCTGAAGAGAAACGCGCTGGGCTTGGGTAATACGGCCAAAAAAGAAAACTATTCAAACAGCGGTGTTCGCCAGCCGATTGCGGAGCAAGGGGGCAGACTTCTTTCAACGGAAGCCTGAACGCGATGGGTATAGCTAATGTAATGAACACAGGTAAGTCGGGGCTCTTCGCGAATCGCGCCTCAATGGCGACGACGGGTCACAATATCGCCAAT
>JBBRLF010000092.1:0-15491 GCA_038231515.1 candidate division WWE3 bacterium | reverse complement strand
ACTTCCAGTACTCCTTTTGAAAATCACCCAAAAAGTATTGGCGCGTCCAGGCTAGTCACTTCAATTCATAGCTAATGCATCGCACGTGCCGTTGCTCATGACGATCAGGACGATCCTGGCGAGGCCGGCGGGTAGATTTGCCCCGGCAAGGCAATGGTGTGTGCCCCATCTTGGGAGCTCGGGAGAGCGTCGGCGGCAGCTATTGCCTCGCTCCCAGCTCATTCAAGGGGATACGTTACAAAGTCGAAAAGCCCTCATGACCTCAACACTGCTTTCAGTAGGGCATTACTTCATGGGTCTCGGTGTCCTGGGCTGGGTGGCCTGGGGGCTTGGCGTGGGAGTCTTCGCCATGGCCGTCTACGACCGCTGGTTTAGCAACGACAATATTCTCATGAACTACCCGGTGCTGGGACATCTGAGATATTTTCTGACCGAAATCGGACCCGAGCTGCGTCAGTATATCGTGGCCAACAATCATGAAGAGGCACCCTTTAATCGCGAAGAGCGTGAGTGGATCTACCGGTCTTCGAAAGGCGAAAACAACTACTTCGGCTTCGGCACCGACGACATGATTTATGGCACGGGTTATCCGATCATCAAGCACGCGATGTTTCCGCACGGCGAGGTGAGCTTTGCCGCTTCGATTCACGACAAGGTCGAGACGATTCCCTGTGCAAAGGTGCTGGGCGAAGAGCATGACCGCAAAAAGGCGTGGCGTCCCAGCTCGATCGTGAATATTTCGGCAATGAGCTTCGGTTCCTTGGGCAAAAATGCGATTCAGTCCCTGAATCGTGGAGCCAAGCTTGCGGGCGTGTACCACAATACGGGCGAGGGCGGACTGTCGCCCCACCATCAGACTGGCGCCGACGTGATGTATCAGATCGGGACCGGCTATTTTGGCTGCCGCGACTTGGCGGGCAAGTTCTCGATGGATAAGCTTGTCGAAACGGTCAGCGGCTATCCGCACGTGCGCGGCATTGAGCTGAAGCTTTCACAGGGCGCCAAACCCGGCAAGGGCGGCGTGCTGCCTGGCCGTAAAGTTAGTGCTGAGATCGCGAAAATTCGCGGCGTGCGCGAAGGCGAAGACTGCATCAGCCCGAACTCGCATCGTGAATTTCATGATGTGCGGTCCATGATTAAATTCATCGAGGAAATTGCCGCAGCCACCGGCCTGCCCGTGGGCATCAAGTCGGCCATCGGCCACCTGGATTTTTGGCAGGAGCTGGCGGTTACGATGAAGAAGACGAAGAAGGGGCCGGACTGGATCACGATTGACGGGGGCGAAGGCGGCACGGGCGCGGCACCGCTTACGTTTGCGGATCACGTGTCGTTGCCATTCAAAGTGGGCTTTACGCGCGTCTATAAAACTTTTCTTGAAGAAAACATGGCCGACCGAGTGGTGTGGATCGGCAGCGGCAAGCTGGGTTTTCCCGATCGCGCAGTGGTGGCGTTCGCGCTTGGCGTGGATATGGTGAATATCGCACGCGAGGCGATGCTTTCGATTGGCTGCATTCAGGCCCAGAAATGCCATACCGATCATTGTCCAAGTGGCGTGGCGACGCAGAATGAACGGCTGCAACACGGGTTGGATCCGAACGTGCAGTCGCAGCGCTTTGCAAGGTTTTGCCAAAGCTTTCGCAACGAGCTACTGGCCGTGACGCATGCGTGCGGCTACGAGCACCCGTCGCAGTTCACGACTTTGGATGTTGAGGTTGGAGCGGGACCTGGCACATTTAAGACACTGCAAGAGATCTATGGCTATACGCCCGATCGCAAATGGGGTCGCATTCCGGGTTGGGGTGATGCTGCGCCGGCGCTTGTAAAAAAGAAAGCGGCATAGCAGTCACCGGTGACCTGCTAGCTAATCAGATGGTAAGCCTTGGGCTTGGTGAATGCGCGAATGCCGAGGTGGGATAGGGTCGATCCCAGCCCGGAATCCTGACGCCCGCTCCAGGGCAGATAGGGGCTCACTCGGTCACAGCAGTTCCAGTACGCGCTGCCCGCATTCACGCGCGCCAAAAGATCGTGCGCGCGTTTTGCGTTGGGCGTGTAGACGCCGGCGGTCAGGCCGTAGGTGGAGTCGTTCATCATGCGAATGGCTTCGTCGTCGTTGGCCACTTTTTGAATTCCAATCACCGGACCAAAACTTTCTTCTTTCATGACCGTCATGGTGTGATTCACGTTCACAAGCACGGTGGGCTCGTAATAATAACCGGGGCCCTTTGGCGCTTTTCCGCCCGTGAGAATCTTGGCGCCTTTGCCAACGGCGTCATCGATTTGGGACTGAATGGTTTCACGCTGAGCTTTACGGGTGAGTGGGCCCAGGTAAACGCCACTCTCGGTGGGACTGCCCAATTTGAAGCTTTTTACCTCGGCCACGAAGCGGTCGACGAACTTGTCGAAGATCGCCTCCGGCACGTAGATGCGCTCGACCGAGCAGCAGCTTTGACCGTTGTTGTAAAAGACCCCATCGGCGATGGCCGGGGCGACCTTTTCGACGTCAACGTCTTCGCAGACATAAACCGGGTCTTTGCCGCCAAGCTCGAAGCCCGAGGCGATAAAGCGATCGGCGACGGCCTTGCGGATGCGACGGCCCGTGCCGACCGAGCCGGTGAAAAATACGCCATCGAGGTGCAGGCTGGTCAGCGCGCTGCCTTGCGAGCCGTCGCCGACGATGGTGGCGAAGACTTCCTTGGGCACGCCAGCCTCGTGTAGCAGGGCTGCGATACGCAGGCCGGTAAGCGTCGAAAACTCGCTGGGCTTGTAAAGTACGGCATTGCCGGCGATCAGTGCGGGAATGACGGCGTTGACGCCAACCAGATAGGGATAATTCCACGCCGAGATCACGCCAGCCACGCCCAGGGGCTCGTAAGCGATGCGCTCGACCCGGCCGGGGGCTTCGAAAACCGTTTCAGTGGCCAGATGCTTTGCCGAATGCTCGACAAAAAAGGCGATTCGGGTGCGGGCGCCATTCACCTCGTTGATCGACTGCTGCAACGGCTTGCCCACCTCACTCGTCAAGGTCTTGGCCAGCTCGTCGCGGTTGGTCTCGAGGAGCTGCGAGAACTTCGCGATAATTGCCGCCCGTTCGTCAACGGTACGGGCCGCCCACAGGGCCTGGGCCGCGCGCGCTTTGGCAAATTTCTCGGTAATACTTGCCTCGGTGTCGCAGGAAAGAGTTTGGACGGTCTCTTCGGTGGCGGGGTTGACGACTTTGAGTTGAGCGAGCATTGGCTGGGCCTCCGGGTGGGTTTGGGTTTTAATGTTTTAACGTGGAATGGGAGGGAGGGCAAGGGTCGGTAAAAGCTGCCACCCCATCAAGATCCTCCCTGTTTTCACCGAATTAGTAAGTACACATGTCCAATACCAGCGGCGCTGATGGTTCTGGTGCCCCAGTTGCGAAGTTGCTGCAGTGGTCCCGTACCGGGACCGTTGAATGTCCCTGGGGGGCATACGAGAACTTTGAGTTGCTGGTGTTCAGCGCAGCCTTGCAGACGCAGATTCAGAAGCTCGCGCTGGGCTTTTTAGGTGCGCAGGATTTCTGCATCAAGGCCCGGCTGCCCTGGCGTCGTGGCGCTTTTGTTTTCGGCCCTGGCGGATCGGGCAAGTCGGCGGCGTCGCGAGCGATCGCGCTGCTATTGGGCTGGCAGCACATCACGATTCCCGCCCATGAGATCATGGATGCCAATCACCTGACTCGTGCGCTGATCGAGTGTGCGCGGCATTCTTCGAGCGTCATAGTGCTCGACAATATCGATCAGATTCTCACGCGGATCGACGAGACTGTTTTTTTTGACATCTTCGACCTGGTGTCAGAGCGGGCAGACGGAATTGTCTGGATCGTCACGTCGCGTAAGCCCGAAACTATTCCCAAGAATCAGCTGGTGCGGCCAGGACGTTTCGAAGAAGCATTGCGTCTGACGCCACCCAATGCCGACGTGAAAAAGAAATATTACGAAACTTACCTCGAGCCGTTTATGGTGGCGGCACTGGGCGGGCAGCCGGAAGCCCTTGGACAGGCCAAGCTTGAGCATATTGCTTTGCTCGAATCCAATCCCGATTTGAGCTATGCCCATCTTCAAGAGATGCGGCTACTCATTGCCAAGGTCATTATGGATGGCGACCCGGAAAGACTGGTCCCTGAGTTTCAGCTGTTCTGCCAGGAGCAAGTGATTGCGGGCGACCGCTGGGGTAGCCCGTCGAGTCAATCCAACGAGCTCGCGGACCGAATCAAGCTCTCAGACCCCCGCCTGCTTATGTCGGCCTTGCACATTACTGACGCCTTCAAGAAAATTGTTGAAGCCACGATTTCGAATGCGACCGACGCTATCAAGGCGGCGCAATCGGAATCGAATTCCAGTTCGTAATTCTTGTTTCTTTAACGAAGAAAAGCTAATAATTATCACTACCGGGAATCATGATGAAACAGCTGAACTACCTAAAAAGTCAGAATGCGGATTATATCGACGAGCTCTTCCAGAGATATCAGACCGATCCTAACTCGGTTGATGAGTCGTGGCGCTTTTTCTTTGAAGGCCTGGAGCTGGCAGGCGAAAGTCTGGCGACTGCTACCACTTCCAACGCTACTCCAGCTCACGCTGCCGCCAATGGCGCGGCGGGTGCGCCAGTCGCCTATATGGCTGCCGTACCCAGCCCGGCCCCCGCTGGAATGGCCATCAACGCCGAAGCAAAAGTGGGCGAGCTGATTCAGCATTACCGCGAGCTGGGTATTCTGCTCGCCAACATTAACCCGCTCATGGCGGCGCCCACGACCCATCCGCTGCTTGAGCCGGCATCTTTTGAGCTGACAAGCGCCGATCTCGATCGCAAGTTCACGGCGGCCAAGCGCGTGGGCTTTAGCGAGCCGGCCACCTTGCGTGACATTATCGCGCGCCTGCGCGAAACTTACTGCGGCCCGATTGGCGTGGAGTACACCCATATTCAAGACCCGGCCGCGCGCGAATGGCTGCAGAACCGTCTGGAGTCGACGCGGGGAAAAACCCAGCTCTCGAAAGAGGCCAAAACCCACATCCTAAAAAAGCTCACCGAGGCTGAAGGCTTCGAGCGTTTTCTGCACACCCGCTACGTCGCGCAGAAACGTTTTTCGATCGAAGGGGGCGATGCGCTGATTCCGATGCTCGACTGCCTGATCAGCCAGTCGGCCGAGTTGGGCGCTCAGGACTTCGTGCTGGGCATGGCCCATCGTGGCCGGCTTAACGTGCTGGTGAATATTTTTTCCAAGAAGTACGAGTTCATTTTCGGCGAGTTCGAAGGAAACTTTCTGACCGACACCAAAGCCGGCGTGGGCGACGTGAAATACCACATGGGTTTTTCGGCCGACCACACCACTCCGCAAGGGAAGAAAATTCACCTGTCGCTGGCCAGCAACCCCAGCCATCTGGAGTTCATCAATCCCGTAATCGAGGGCGTGGCGCGCGCCAAGCAGCGTCTGCGTTCGATTGCCGACGGGGGCAGCGACCCGCGCGCTTCGTTCAAGAAAGTTATTCCGGTCACGATTCATGGCGACGCCGCGTTTGCGGGCCAGGGCATCGTGTACGAAACGCTGCAGATGTCGCTGCTCAATGGCTACTCGACGGGCGGCTCAATTCGTATCGTCGTCAACAATCAGGTGGGCTTCACCGCCTTGCCGCGCGACTGCCGTTCGACCACCTACGCCACTGATCTTGCCAAGATGCTCGAGACTCCGATTTTTCACGTCAATGGCGACGACGCCGAGGCGGTCAACTATGTCACGCAGCTGGCAACGCAGTTTCGCCAGACCTTTCATCGCGACGTGGTCATCGACCTGCTTTGCTATCGCAAGTATGGCCATAACGAAGGTGATGAGCCCAGCTACACGCAGCCGCTCATGTACAAGCAGATCAAGGATCACGCCAGCCCTCGCGAAATATACGCCAGGCAGCTGGTCGACGCCGGGTCACTGACGCAGGCCGAAGTGCAGGCGCAGCTCGATGCCGTGCACGAGCGCCTCATGGCCTCGCATGCCATTGCCAAGGTAAGCAAGGAGCCGCCGGTTATTTCGGTTTTTGAAGGCCAGTGGAAGGGGCTGCGTCGGGCCACTGATGAAGACATGATGGTTCCCGCGGTTACCAAGGTGGACGAAAAAACCTTGCGCGAGATTGGCAAAAAGCTGGTGGATATTCCCGCCACCTTTCACACGCATCCTAAACTGCTGCGGCTACTTGAGCAGCGGGCCAAGCAGCTCGACGAGGGCAAGGGCATCGACTGGGGTACGGGCGAGGCGCTGGCGTTTGGCTCACTGCTTGTGGAAGGCACGCATGTGCGCCTGTCGGGTCAGGATTCCGAGCGTGGCACTTTCAGCCATCGCCATTCGGTGCTTTACGACACCGAAGACAGCAGCTCCTTTGTGCCGTTGAATAATTTGAAAAAGGGCCAGGCGGAATACACCGTCATGAACAGCCTGCTTTCGGAGTCTGCCGTGCTGGGTTTTGAGTACGGCTACTCGCTGGCTGATCCCCGGGCGCTGACCATCTGGGAAGCGCAGTTCGGCGACTTCGCCAATGGCGCGCAGGTGATCATTGATCAGTTCATCTCAAGCTCTGAAAGCAAGTGGCAGCGCATGTGCGGTCTTGTGTTGCTGCTGCCGCATGGCTATGAAGGGCAGGGGCCTGAGCATTCCAGCGCGCGGCTCGAGCGGTTTTTGCAGCTTTGCGCGCGCAACAATATGCAGGTTTGCAACTTCACCACGCCCGCCCAGCTTTTTCATGGGCTGCGCCGGCAGAATCACCGCGATTTTCGCAAGCCATTGATTGTCATGACGCCCAAGAGTCTGCTGCGGCATCCGCAGGCGGTTTCTGAGCTCAGCGAGTTCACGCAAGGCGTGTTTCAGGAAGTGCTCGATGATCCGACCCGGCCGAAAGCCCCGCGTCGGGTGATCTTCTGCTCGGGAAAAATCTACTACGACCTGGCTGCCGCGCGTGCTGAGAAGAAGCTTTCCGATATCGCACTGGTGCGGGTTGAGCAGATGTATCCGTGGCCGGCCCAGCAAGTGGAAGCGCTGCTCGCGCAATACGCCAGCGCCTCAGAAGTATACTGGGTGCAGGAAGAGCCGCGCAATATGGGCGCTTATAACTTTGTCCGCGACTATCTGGCCGAAAATATCGGCAGTGGCCGCAAGTTGAACTACGTGGGACGCGGCCAGGCCGCGGCACCTGCCGTGGGTTCGAGCAAGATTCACGAAAAAGAGCAGAAGAGCATCGTTGAGGAGGCATTAAAGTGAACCGAGAGATCAAAGCGCCGAGCGTCGGTGAGTCCATTACGGAAGTGCGCATTGGCAAGTGGACCAGGCAGGAAGGCGAAAGCGTTCGTGTTGGTGACGTGATTCTCGAAATTGAATCTGATAAGGCCAGCGTCGAGGTGATCTCGGAATATGCGGGTGCCCTGCGCATCGGACGTCACGCGGGCGAAACCGTCAAGATTGGCGAAGTGCTGGGCAGTATCGACGAGGGTGCCACTGGAACTGTGGGTGCCGCGGCCCCCAAAGCCACGCCAGCCACCGCCGCCGCTCCCGCGCCGGCAAAAGCCGCCGAAGGCACCTCGATGTCGCCAGCCGTGCTAAAGGCCGTGACCGAGGGCGGTTTGAATATCTCTCAGATTCCCGGCACGGGCAAAGATGGACGCGTCACCAAAGGTGATGTGATTGGTTTTAAAGAAGGCGGCGCAAAGCCGGCCGCCCCCACGCCGCCACCGCAGGCCGTGACCAGCATCGACGGGCGTGAACGCCGCGTGCCCATGACTTTTCTGCGGCAAAAAATCGCCGAACGCCTGGTACAGGCGCAGCACACGGCGGCCATTCTGACCACGTTCAACGAGTGCGACATGACGGAAGTCAACGCCGTGCGCGCCAAACACAAAGACTCGTTCAAAGCCAAAAATGGCGTGGGTCTGAGCTTCATGTCGTTTTTCACGCGCGCCGTGGTCGAAGCACTCAAGCAGGTTCCGGCCGTCAACGCGATGATCGACGGTAAAGACGTGATCTATCGCGATTACTTCGACATTGGCGTGGCCGTGGGCACCGAGCGTGGCCTGGTCGTGCCCGTGCTGCGCGATGTGGGCAAGATGAGTTTTGTCGACATCGAAAAAGGCATTGGCGCACTGGCGCTGCGCGCGCGCGACGGCAAACTTTCGATCAAAGAAATGACGGGCGGCACGTTTACCATCTCCAATGGTGGCACGTATGGCTCGCTGCTCTCGACGCCTATCCTGAATCCGCCCCAGAGCGGCATTCTGGGCATGCACAAGATTCAAGACCGTCCGATGGCCGTCAACGGGCAGGTGCTGATTCGCCCCATGATGTATCTGGCGCTTTCGTACGATCATCGCATGATCGATGGCAAAGAGGCCGTGACCTTTCTGATCAAGGTAAAAGAAGGCATCGAACAACCTCAGAAACTCGGATTGGATTTTTAAATGAGCGAGCAGCAAAGCTTTGACGTCGTGGTGATCGGCTCGGGCCCGGGTGGCTACGTGGCCGCGATTCGCGCAGCCCAGCTGGGCTTGAAAACGGCTTGCATCGAAAAAGACAAGACGCTCGGGGGCACCTGCCTGAACGTGGGCTGCATTCCCTCGAAGGCGTTGCTCGATTCAAGCGAACAATATGCGCACACCAAGCACAAGCTGGGCGTACATGGCATTGTCGTTAAAGACGTGGGCCTGGACCTGGGCACCATGATGAAACGCAAAGAGGCGGTCGTGGGCGACCTGACCAAGGGCATCGCGTTTCTGTTCAAAAAGAACAAGGTCACCTGGCTGCCGGGTCATGGCCGCCTGGTTTCGGCCACGCAAGTTGAAGTCAAAAAGTCTGACGGTACGACCGAGGTCGTGACGGCTAAAAACATTATCCTCGCCACGGGCAGTGTGCCGGCCTCGCTGCCGACGGCTCCCTACGATGGCAAACGTATCGTGGACTCAACCGAGGCGCTTTCACTTTCGCAGATCCCTGAAAAACTTCTGGTCATCGGCGGCGGCGCCATTGGGCTGGAGATGGGTTCGGTTTGGTCACGCCTGGGCACCAAGGTTACCGTGGTGGAGTTTCAGGACCGCATCGTGCCGTTTGCGGATAGACAAATGGGCGCAGCCCTCTTGAAGATTCTCACGGCCCAGGGCCTGGAGTTCAAGCTGTCGACCAAGGTCACCGCGGCCAAGGTTGAAGGCAAGAAAGTTTATGTCGAGATGGAAGATGCCGCGGGCAAGAAAGATCGTGTTGAGGCCGACTACGTGCTGGTCTCGATTGGCCGCAAGCCCTATAGCGAAGGGCTGGGCTTGAAAGAGCTGGGTATTCCGCAAGACAAGCTTGGACGCGTCGAGGTAGACGCTCATTTTCAGACGAGCGTAAAAGGCGTGTACGCCATCGGCGATCTGGTGCGCGGCCCAATGCTGGCGCACAAGGCGGAAGACGAAGGCGTGGCCGTGGCCGAGATAATCGCGGGCCAGGCCGGCCATGTGAATTACGATGTGATTCCAAATGTAGTTTACACCTGGCCAGAACTTGCTACCGTTGGGTTAAGTGAAGAAGAATGCAAAGCGAAAGGCATCACTTATAACACCGGTACGTTCCCGTTCCTGGCCAACGGTCGCGCGAAGGCGATGGCGGAAACGGACGGGCTCGTAAAAATCATCGCGGACGCAAAGACCGATAAGTTGCTTGGCATGCACATCGTAGGGCCGCGTGCGAGCGACATGATTGGCGAAGCGGTCATGGTGATGGAGTTTGGCGGCAGCGCTGAAGACATTGCACGTTCGTGCCATGCGCATCCGACCTTGCCTGAAGCTATTAAAGAAGCGGCGCTCGCCGTTGCGAAGCGCCAGATTCATCTCTGAGAGAAGGAAAAAATGAAAAAATTAATTTTGCTCACTGCGATTGGCTGTTTGGGTTTGTTTCCGGCTTGCACCAAAAAGGGCGAAGAGGCTCCGGCTGGTGGTGCCAAGATGGAGGGTTCGAGTATGAGTAGCACTGCGCCGTCTAATGTCGCCGGCGCGAAGACCACTGCCGCAAACGGTCTGGTGATGGAAGACATGAAAGTTGGCACGGGCGATGTAGCCGCCGCTGGCAAGACGGTCTCGGTTCATTACACGGGCTGGCTGAAGGATGGCACCAAGTTTGACTCTTCGGTTGATCGTGGCCAGCCGTTTGAATTTCCGCTGGGCGCCGGTCGCGTCATCGCGGGCTGGGACCAGGGTGTGGCCGGCATGAAGGTGGGCGGCAAACGCAAGCTTACCATTCCCTCTGAACTTGGCTACGGCGCCGCAGGCGCTGGTGGCAAGATTCCTGGCGGCGCGACGCTCATTTTTGACGTCGAACTTCTTGGCGTAAAGTAAGTTCACCAGGCTTTGTTCTCTCGGGCGCGCTTACAGCACCTTGACGTCTTTGAGCCCGAGTACGAATTCGGGGCCGAAGGCAAGCGAGGGGGTGAGTGCGCCCGGTTTGAGACCTTCGTTCAGCATTTTTTCCAGCGCCGTGAGTGACGCATCGACCGTGAGCGTATAACCGTTGGGTACTTCGATTCGCATACCGGCCTTGGCACCCGCCGCATTTTCGACTTCGCCCCAGATCCAGCTGCGCCCTTCACGAAGCAGCTGGTCGCTAGGGCCTTGCATCGTTTTTGTCGCCACGGCTTTTAAAATACTTTCGAGCGGGCCAACCTTCATCGCCCAGCCCAGCAATCGCGCAGTATGGGGCAGTGAACGGGGTGCCGCCATATACACTTCAATATTGGGGATGCCCGTCGAGTAGTACGCAGCGGAAACATCGCCCCAGGGAATACGCACGGAAAACACGGGGCGGTTCTTATAAGTCACCTCGAGCGACTTCTGGGCCAGGGGCACAGCGATGATTTTTCCATTCTCGCGAATGCGTCCGCCTTTGCGCAGTCCCTCGAGCGAGCTCTTGGCCGTGCCGGCGCTGGGGCCACCATCGGCCTTGTAGGCCAGCGTCAGGCGCGTGGCGTCGGGCAGCTTGCGCTTGAGCAGGGCGGCCACGCAGTCGGTGGGCACGACATCAAAACCAATTCCGGGAAGGGCCGTGATGCCGGCGCTCTTGAGCTCGTCGTTGCGCGCATGGACGGCTTCGAAAACCTCGATCTCGCCGGTGATGTCGAAGTAATTTGTTCCCGCGGCAAGGCAGCCATCGAGCATCAGTTTGCTGGTCGACGAAAAAGGGCCGGCACAGTGGAGCACGGCAGAAATGCCTTTTAGATTTTGCGCGACTTCGGCGGCCGTGCTCAAGGCAAAGCAGCGAGTTGAAAGTCCGAGGCTTGCGCCCAGCTGGGTGACCGCGCTGCTTCGGCCAGCGAGGATCGGGGTCAGACCGCGACGTTTGGCTTCTTTGGCAATCAGGGCGCCGGTGTAACCATTGGCTCCGTAGAGCATCCATTGTTTGGGCATGGCGGCATCTAAGCTGCTCGGTGGGCGGAAGTCGAGGCGAAAGGCATTTTCTCGAAAATAGCAGCCGTATATCATTGAATTTACAGGCAATATATTCAAAAAACGCATCGCGTTTACGGATGGTAAAATTAAGCAGTTCGGGGGGCCTTGAATGTTTTCTGCGTCTCTTCATGCTGCTGCTGCAAGGCTTCAGCTGATCATCGCGCTCGTTTCTCTGCTTTGCTCGGCGAACATGGCTTTTGCCGATTCCGCCGTGGCGGCCGCAACGTTCGAAAACGGCGCGCGGTCTGCTCAGGAACAGGTCCAGGCACCCGCACCCGCCCGCTACCGCTATCTCATGTCAAAGCCGGTTCCCATGGACGTGCACATCGGCGCCGTCGGCATGGCGCTGCATTACACGTACTGGGCCTCTGAGATTTTGTTCAAGACCGGCTTGGCCTATGCCGGCAGCCATCATGCCGCTCCAACCCTGATCGTCTTTTTGTTCACGCTGGCTCACTCCGCGCCCTATCTTACGGCCCACAGCATGGCAGATCTCAAAGTGCGCCAGGCGATCAAATCAAGCTGGCTTACTCGCAAGCTGCGCGACATACCCGGAATTCAGAAGGCCACGATTTTGAGCAGCGGAGCTCTGAAGTTCGAAGGCCCCATCGTGCGCGATCGTAAGAGTCAGAATTATATTTTTGTCGAAACCGATGAGCCGCTCAAGCCCGAGGGTGAATGGCTGTCGATGTTTGGTGCCCCGATTGACGTCACCGAGTCGGCGAAGACCAAGATTAAATTCAGGCTCGTCATCGACGGCCACACCAACGGCGCCGAGTGGGAAGCGCCGCTGGCCGACATCCTCGATAAAAAGGCCATTCCCACCGAAATCGCCGACCAGTGGCGTGAAGACGTCAAGGGCTGGGATAAGCAGTCCAAGGAATGGACCTCGGAAGAAGCCCGCGAAAAGCATCCCGTCCTTTCGGAAAAGCTGCCCAGCCTCAGCTACGTCCTGGGGCGCCACAATCAGGCGGTGCAGGTCAATGCCACGGTGACTTTGCCCAGCGGCGAGGAGATTCCGATTGATTCGATGATTGCCGGGGGGCAGGTGCGCAAACTTTTAGGCATGGGTTTGCTGCAAAGGGTGAAAGATTATTTTGTCGAGACCTTCACCAACGGCGAGCTTGTTGAGCATTCCGTGGCCCTGGACGTGAAGCGGTTTCCCCTCAAACAGTGCGAGGCCCTCTTGCAGGGCGGCCCGACGCCCGCTGCCGCGTCGTTCGTGACGCAGTAAGAGTTCTTCGGTAGCTGGGCCGCCAGAGCCGTGGTATGTCGGCGCCCCATGACTCCCATCCGCACCATCGCGAGCTTCAGCCTTGCCGCCGCCACTCTGACCCTGCTCGCTACCGGCTGTGCCAAGAGTGAGCCGGAAGCACTTTCGTGCGTGCAGCTCGATCCTGGACAGTCCAAAGTGATCACTGGCAAAACAGGGACTCCGATTGCGGGCAATTATACGCTCACGCGTTTGTCCGGCTCGGCCTATCGCGCAACCGTCAATCCGCAGTTTGCCGATGCCGGTGGGGGCCAGAGTGCTGACCTTCAGGCCAGCTATCGTGCACGTCTTGCGGCCTGTTTTGCCCGGGTGAGTCCCTACTTGAAAAATTCTGACGGCTCGACGCTGGAGCTTCGGTTGGCCGAAGAAGGATCTGACGTGCCCCAGCCGTCCCAGATTCCGGTGCGGGCCGACGCAAAGTCGCAGGCCCGGGGCCATGCGCTGTTCTGGTCATCGGGAGTAAACGATTGTCCAACCATGCTACACGAAACCCTGCACTGGCTGGGGCTGCCCGATGAGTATGAAGAAACGCAATGGGCCAACGAGTGTCGCGCGCTGGGGCCTGAGAACTCGATCATGAGAAGTCCGGTAGCAGCTTACCGGGCCGTGGCTGCTGACGTTGAGATGACCCGAATCGTTTGCCGCTGCGCCGACGCGGCCTGCGTGCAGGAAGCGCTCAAAGGGGTTGGTACCGAATTTTATCGCTGTCCTGGCGATGCGACCGCAGCGGTTGAGCGGTTTTGGGCAGGCGAGCACCCGGAGTGGACCGAGGGCGGAGTGGTAAAAACGCCTGAGGGCACCGAGGTGAATTTGCACCTGGTCAAGCAGCTGGAAAACGCGGTGGAACCCCGTTCGTCGCTGCTTTATAACGGGGAGTTTCGCGCGATCACCCAGCCAGGCTGTTCGTCGGTGAACTCGCTATTTTATTCCTGCTCGCACTTCGCCTATACCCGGGTGGTTGGTGTTTTCCAACTTGGTGGCGAATGCCTGCGCTCGCTGCCAAGCGAGTGTCGAGACCCGCAACGCTGGGTGCAGTGACACCAGCCTGCCCGGGGCGTCTCATGACGGTTAAGGGGTAAGCAAATGATTGTGACTGGGCGCGTCTCACATGAGGATATTCAAAACTGGTATGGGGCCTGGAATAGGCGCGATTGGCAGGGCGTGGCTTTGCTCTTGGCCGAGTCCTTTGAACTCGAGGACGTCGCCTTGGGCCGCACTATTCATGGCACACAGGATTATTTGAAATACAGCATGGCCTGGGCCAGCGCTTTTCCGGATGGAACTTTGAAAATCGAGCGCATGATTGGCTCGGGCAATCGAGGAGAGTCGGTTGTGGTGGAATATTCAAGCCAGGGTGTGCAGTCCGGCGCCTGGGGGGCCTTTGCACCCAGTCAGCGGCACACCGTAATCCGATTCTGTGACATTCTGCGTTTTGAGCACGACCGGCTTATAAGTTGCAGAACTTACGGCGACTACTACCAGGCGCTACGTGAGCTGGGCCATCTGCTTTGGGCGCAGGACGCCAAGAAACCAGAAGCGGCTTGACCGCTGCAATCAGATTTCATACGATCGCACTGTAAATTTTAACTAGGAGGCCTTTCGATGAGCTCGCGTGTCGTTACATTCCATTATGTCCTCAAAGACAAGGCAGGCAAAGTGCTGGACTCGTCGCAGGGCCACGACCCCATGACCTATCTCGAAGGCAGCGGACAGATTATTCCAGGCCTCGAAGAAGCGCTCAAGACCGCCAAGGTTGGCGATAAGCAGAACGTTCATGTCAAGGCTGCCGAAGCCTATGGTGAGCACGACAAAAGCTTGATGTTCGACGTGCCGCGCACGCAGTTTCCACCCAGCGAAAAAGTTGAAGTGGGCATGAAGTTTCGCGCGGGTTCGCCTGATGAGCCGTCGCCAGTATTCACCGTGACCGCGATCACCGATCAAAACGTCAGCGTTGACGGTAACCATCCACTGGCGGGTCAGGACCTCTTTTTTGATGTCGATGTGACCGATGTACGTGATGCCACGCTCGACGAGGTGAAACATGGACACGCCCACGGTCCCGGTGGACATCACCACCACTAAGTCGTTAGTGGGCACCCGTTCTTTCGGGTACTATCGCAACTCGACTTTTTTGACGTTGCTGATCGGCTACGCGGGCTATTACCTGTGCAGGCAGAATTTTTCAGCCGCCTATCCGGCGATGAAAGATGCCGTACACATGGACAAGGCCACGTTCGGAGCGATTACCAGCTTCGGTACGTTGATGTACGCCCTTGGCAAGTTCACCACGGGGGCGTTGGCCGACACCCGCGGAGGGCGCACGATTTTTCTCGTGGGCCTGATCGGGGTGGTCGCAGGTTCGGTCGTGATTGGTACCGGCATCAGTACGACCATTCCCTTTTTTTTCGTTACTTGGGGATTCGTACGTCTTTTTCAATCGATGGGGTGGGGCGGCGTGGTCAATGTGATGTCGCGCTGGTTTCCCAAGAGCCAGTACGGCACGGCTATGGGTTTGATGTCGGTCAATTATCAGTTCGGTGGCGTGCTGGCCACGATGTTTGCCGGCTACCTGCTTGAGCTGAAGTTTGGCTGGCAGGCACTCTTTTTTTTACCGGCGCTCGTGCTTACCGGAATTGGTGTGCTGGCCTATTTTACGCTCACCAATAGCCCCGAAGACGTGGGTTACCCGTTGCCCAGTGATGTGACTACCGATGTGTCGACGGGCAGCCGCCATTCGGAAGACGAAAGTCTT
>JBBRLF010000091.1:0-15628 GCA_038231515.1 candidate division WWE3 bacterium | reverse complement strand
CGTGGGCGTGACGGGTGTGTTTCTTGGTTACTACACGCCCTGGGATGGCTATACCAATACGTTGGTCGCTCAGGCGCACGGCTTCCGATCGCTGGAGTCGACCGTCGAGGGCTCCGTGGTGCCCTACGAAAACGTGGACAATCACCAGACCGGCATTCATGACTATTTCAAGTTCTTGAAGTTTGGTTTCGGACGCGCCACCGATATCGCCTGCCTGCACCTGCGTCGCGGCCGCCTTTCACGCGAGGACGCAATGGCAATGGTTCGGCTGCATGACGGCAAATTTCCGGCGACCTATCTTGGAAAGCCGTTGGAGCGGATTCTGGAGCCCCTGGAGCTGACCGTCGACCAGTTCGTGCAGCTTTGTGATCGATTCACGAACAAGAAACTTTTCAAAACCGATGGCCGCGGCAACCTGGTCAAAGACCGGCACGGCAATCTTACCAAACTGAGATACGACAACGAGCCATGAGCATCCTTATCGTGGACCATGCCCTCTGCAACCTTGGCTCGGTGAAGCGCGCCATCGAAGAGTGCGGCGGTACCGCCACGATTTCCGAAGATCCGGCTGCCCTGAAGCAGGCTGACAAGGTCATTCTGCCCGGTGTGGGAAGCTACGGCGATGCGATGAAAGTGCTGAAAGCCCGCGGCTGGGACACGGAGCTTAAGAAAGCCGCTTTGATCGACAAGCTTCCGTTTTTCGGCATGTGCCTGGGCATGCAGCTCATGAGCAGCCACGGCGTCGAGACTGCGGAGTCAGAGGGCCTGGGGCTGATTCCAGGTAAGGTCGTGCGGCTGCTGCCGGCGGCTGGAGATTTTCGGGTGCCGCACATGGGCTGGAACGAAGTTGTGCAGCTTCGGGATAATCCGGTTTTCGCCGGTATCGAAAGCGGCAAGGACTTTTACTTCGCGCACAGCTTTCACTTTCTTGCCGAAAATGCCGAGCATGTTTCGGCCACCACGCCTTACTGCGGCGGGATTACCTCGGCCGTGCGCAATGGCCATATCTTTGGCGTGCAGTTTCATCCCGAGAAGAGCCAGCGCGTTGGCTTGAGGCTTCTCAAGAACTTCATCGAGTATTAGACGATGTTGAAAACACGAATCATCCCCACCTTACTCTACAAGAATCATGGTCTGGTCAAAGGCGTGGCCTTCGATAGCTGGCGCCGCGTGGGTACGGCGCTGCCGGCAATAAAGGTGTACAACACCAGACAGGTCGACGAGCTCATTTTACTCGACATTGCGGCGACGCCCGAGGGGCGAACCGTGGATTTCGAAGAGATCGACCTGCTGGCTGACGAGTGCTTTATGCCTCTAACCGTGGGCGGTGGAGTGCGCAGCGTGGAAGATATTCGGAAGTTGCTGATCGCGGGTGCCGATAAGGTGGCGATCAATACGGCAGCCCTGGACAACCCCGCCCTGATCACCGAAGCCGCCGCCATGTTTGGCTCGCAGTGCATCGTCGTTTCGATAGACGCCCGCAGGCATTCCGACGGGCACTATGAGGTGTGCGGCAACGCCGGCCTGAAGCCCACTGGCCGCAAGCCGGTGGACTGGGCTAAAGAAGTCGTGCGCCTGGGGGCAGGAGAAATCCTACTGACTTCGATTGAGCGCGACGGAACGATGAGCGGCTACGACCTCGAGCTCTGCTCGAGTGTTTGTGGTGCGGTAAACGTACCGGTCATCGTATCGGGCGGCGCCGGCAATTACGAGCACATGGCTCAAGCACTGCTACAGGGAAAAGCTTCAGCGGTGGCAGCGGCCAGCATGTTTCACTTTACGCAACAGACGCCTCTGGAGGCGAAGATGTATCTTCGCGACCGGGGCATTCACACGAGGAATTGACGATGCAGCAGAAATCAACCGACCAGATGAATGAGTGGTCTTCCGACTTCGGGCGTGAATACACCGATCGAAATCCCCAGACCTCCGCTGAAATGGATGCCTTATACTTGAAGTCCTTTGGCGTAAAACGCACCGAGCTCAATCTCGAGTTTCTGGGCGGGCTTGACCGCTCGATTCGTATTCTGGAAGTGGGCTCCAACGTGGGCTCGCAGCTGCAATGTCTGCAAGAGATGGGTTTCACAAACTTGTACGGTATTGAGCTGCAGTCGTATGCCGTTGAGCGTGCCAAGGCGAAAACGAAGAACATCAATATCATTCAGGGCTCGGCCTTCGACATTCCCTATAAGGATAGGTTTTTTGACCTCGTCTTCACCTCTGGCGTGCTTATTCATATCTCGCCGAAGGAAATCAGCACCGCCCTGGACGAAATCTATCGTTGCGCCAAGCAGTTTGTCTGGGGCTTTGAGTACCATGCCGACGCGTACACACCCATTCCCTATCGCGGACGCAGCGATCTGATGTGGAAGACCGACTTCGCGAAGCTTTACACTGACCGGTTTCCGGGGCTCAAGGTGGCCCAGGAGAAAAAGGTCAAATATCTCGACAACGAAAACGTCGATAAGATGTATTTGCTTTCGAAAAGCTGACCGCGCAAGTGTAAGCGGAATCCTGTCAGGATAGCTGCTGGCGCAGCTCCCACACTTTTTCAAACGCGCGCGCAACGTCGTCAAGGTCGCCCTGGGTCATGCCGGGGCGCATGATTTCGTGCTCGAAAAACTCCTTTTCAAACATGCGCTCAGTCACCGGACACAGGCCCTTGCGGTAGTCCGTGGGCCCGAGCGTGAACGGAAAGCCTTTGGAGCCAAAGGCGATCTTTTTCTGAAAAATAGGCTGTAGATAGAGCGGCTTGGCGTAGCCATAGCTGAGCAGGGGCCCCTCGGCCTCGCGCAGGTCGTTGGGGGGCAACTCGGCCCGTACCGCATCGATGAAGCGGTCGCGGGACACGCCGGCAACGGCCTCATCAAAATGGAACGGATGCACATAGTAGACGTGGGTTGCGTCAGCGCGGGTCTTGCCCGGACGAATCGCCGGAATCCGAGCCAGTCTTTCGGCAAGGTAGGCGCAGTTCTTTTGCCGCTCTGCCACCAGTGCTTCCAGCTTGCGAAGCTGGCAACGTGCAATCGCGGCTTCGACTTCGGTCATGCGATAGTTGAAGCCGATCATATTTACCAGATCGGTGGTGCCCTTGGCCTCGACCACCGCTTCGGCGTGATTGCGGATGAGCCGCAGCTTGTCGGCAAGGTCGTCACGGTCGGTGACGATGATGCCACCCTCGCCCGAGTGAATATGCTTGTGGTAGTTCAGCGAAAACACACCCATGTCGGCCAGCGTGCCCGCGTATTTGTCGCGGTAGCGGGCGCCAGGCGCCTGGGCCACATCTTCGATGACGAGCAGGTTATGTTTCTTGGCAATGCGGTTGATCGCGTCGGCATCATAGGGCTGGCCGAAGATGTCGACGACAATGATCGCACGCGTGCGGCTGGTGATGCGCTGCTCGACTGAAGCGGGATCCAGGCAGAAGTAATCGGCTTCGATGTCGGCAAAAACCGGAATCGCATTGTAGACCAGAGGAGCAGTTGCTGAGGCTGCCATCGTGTAAGGCGAGACGATAATCTCCTCGCCGGGTTCCACGCCCGTGGCGCCCACCGCGCAATAAAGTCCCGAGGTGGCCGAGTTGACCGCGATCGCATGCTTGACGCCGAAATGGGCCGCCCATTCCTTTTCCAGCGCCTGAACTTCAGTGCCGCCAAAAAAATCAGGATCCCAGCAGCCCAGGTAGCGTGACAGGACGCCGGAATCCAGCACCCGGGCGACCGCTTTTTTTTCCTCTTCGTCTATCGTCTTATAGGCGGGAAAGTTTTTGGTTCGAACTGGAGTGCCACCTTGAATTGCAAGCTTGACCGTCGTCATTTGATGCTCCCTGGGGCCGATATGGCATTGAAAATATCCTGACAAACCGCCTGCGCCACCAGGCCGGAATGTATCTCAGAAAACAGTGCGCAGCCACCAGAGAGATGGTCATGCAGGTGCACCGCCACATTCCACTGATAGCGTTTCATATCCGTGACCGGACTGTCTTTGGAAGGTGTCAGCGCCCAGTGCCCGGGAAAAGCCGGGTCGGGCGCGCGCGCTGAAATTTCGATCAGCTCGCAAAAGCGGGTAAGCCTTACGCGGGCGCCGGTAAACAACAGATCAAGCTCACCCAGCGAGTAGTGCGCGGGATCCACTGGCGTGAAATTGACCGTGGCCTCGCCGTATTTGAGTGTGAAAGCCGCCTCGGGGTCGACGCCGGCCACGTGCCAGCGCCGGTTCACGACCGGGCCCGTCAGTTTGCCGGGGCCAAAGGCAGCGTTCAAGAGATCGATGTAATGCGAAGCATTCGTCAATGTGCCACCGCTGTAGACGCAGGTGCCGGCCTGCAGTTTGCCGTAGGTTCCGGCCTGGATGCCCGCGCAAAGCTTGCGCAGTCCGGGGTCCGCACGTCGAATGTAGTTTACGAAACAGGGAATTTTAGCCGCTTCGAGCAACCGCTGAATTTCCCGGGCGCTCGCAAGATCAGTCGAGACGGGCTTTTCGAGCACGAGCAGCCTGGGTTTGAAGCGCAGTGCCTCGCGCACGGTTTCAAGGTGAAAGGCTGTAGGCGTAGCCACGACCACCACGTCGACCGTCATGTCCGGAACCGCTTGCATCGAAGCATAGGTCGTCACGCCGTTTGCCGCGTGAAAGCGTGCCGTTTTTTTGGCATCGGGATCGACGCCCGCCACCAGTCGAAAACCTTTGTGCCGGGTGAAGGCCCGGGCATGGGAATAAATTTCATTTTCCGGGCACTGGGCGTCGTAGCCGAAGCCAATCTGGCCCAGGCCTGCAAGCAGTACGGTATATTCGGCTTGCGTGGTCATGGCGTGCCCTCGACCGTCTTCTGCTGCACGTGCTGGTTGATCGCGAGCCATTCGGGATTGGCCAGGAGCAGTTGCACCATGTCGCTGCAAGTAAAGTTCGGATTGCGAGGATACAGCTCGGTCAGTACCCGGTCGATCAGCTTGTAGTCGTCGATCTCGTCGAGCGTAAGCCGAAAGTCGGGATGGTGCAGGTTTTGCGGTGCGGACAGATTGAGTAATTTGAAAAGCTGAGGATTTCTGAGAAAATACCAGCTGACGTGCTCGCGATCCTCGGGCAGCAGTCCCTCGATATCGGCGCGTCGCAAAAGCTCGGTCGAAAAAACCTGAACTTCCATGCCTGCCGGAAAAGTGAGCTGGGTGCAGTTGGCCACATAGTCGCACGTATTTTTGAGATAGAGCTCAAGAGTCTGCGTAACGATATCCGGATCCAGTAGCGGGCAGTCACCGGTGATCTCAACGATGATCTGGCCTTTTACCGAGTCGGCCGCTTCCAGCACCCGGCGCAGCACGTCTTCTTCCGAGCCGCGATGGCAGGTCACCGGATACTTGTCTGCCAGCCGCAGAGCCAGCGCCTCGACTCCGTCGTCGGTGGCGTTTGTGGTGGTCGCAATAACGATGGCGTCGAGCTGTTTGACTTTTGCAAGCCGCTCGACGAGGTGCTCGAGCAATGGCTTGCCCAGCGACTTCATCAAGACCTTGCCTGGCAGGCGATTGGAAGTCATTCGCGCCTCGATCGTTGCTACGATTTTGCGTGAGGCCATTTAAGATTCCTTCCCTGAGAAAAGATGTTCGATTTCCGGATAGGGGGGAACCAGTGGCAAACCCACCGGAGCAATGCAGGTGGAAACCCGCTTCCGGGCAAAAACGGCGATGGCCAGGGCCATGCTGGCCAGACCCACGATCCAGTCGGCCCAGGCGCAGTCGGCGGGCAGGGTCGTGGTGGTGCTGTACTCGATTTCAAAGTCGCTGGCGAAGCGCTCGAGCAGCTCGGCATATTTGCCGGGTTTTTCAGAGGGATGGTGCCGCACGCGGAGGCGTTCAATTTTGAGGTTGTGCGATTTGAGATATTCGAGAAACTTTGTCAGGGCCTGAAATTCGGTGCTCCCATAACAATCCGGACCGCCGGCGGCGACATACTCGCTGACGGGCTCGGAAAGATAGAGCACGCGCAGCCCCGGGCTGCCGCGCCGGTCTTCTTGAACTGCGGCCGCATCGATCTCGGCGCGCATCTCTTCAAAATAGAGATTGGGTTCGAGCTGAATCAGGTGTGCCGGAAAATGTTTCAGCGCGAGCGTCTGGGCATGGGTATCGCCCACCCAGAGCTCATCCGGCAGACAGGTTGTGCCGGCAAGTTCGAAACGCTCGGCGTAGTCGACCCAGTGATCCAGGTAGACCGCGGTGCGGACTGCCTTCTTTCGGGCCTGGCGGACTGCCGTTTTTTCGAGGTCCGACGACCAGCTCGAGCCGCAAAGAACAAGCTGCGCGCGCGCGATTGCCGCGTCAAGCTGGTCCTTGCCCAGCACCGGCAAGCTTCCAAGCTTGCGTTGGAAAATATTCAAGGCCGGGCCCTCGAGCAGAAACTCGAAGCGGAACTCAGGGTGCTTGCGCACCCAGGCCGATACCACTTCAGCGCCGCCGGAATCATGGGCGATCACCAGAATGTGTTTCATCAGAGAACCTCGGTCAGGCTCTGAATCACCCGGTCCTGGTCGTTGTCCGATAGTCCGTAATACATTGGCAAGCTGATTGCGCCGTCGTAATAATGTTCCGCTGCCGGAAACTGTCCTTGCTTGAAGCCGAGCTTTTCGTAATAGGGCTGCAGGTGCACCGGAATGTAGTGCACGTTGACTAAAATTCCACGTGCAACCAGCTCTTCAAAAACCTGGCGCCGCGATTTACCCGTACGCTTTTTATCGATATGGATCGGATAAAGATGAAGTGCGGAATGCGTTCCCGGGCTTTGAGCAGGCAAGGTCACGGGCAGTGCGCGTAAGCCGGCATCGTAGCGTTTCGCCAGCTCGTGCCGGCGGACGATAAACTCGTTCACCCGGCGTAGCTGCTGTTCCCCCAGCGCCGCCTGCATGTCGGTCATGCGGTAGTTGTAGCCCAGGTCGAGCTGCTGCATGTACCACGGGCCGTCGGACTCGCGGGTCATCAGCGAGGGATCACGTGTGATTCCGTGCGAGCGCAGTCGCAGCAGCTTCTGTTGCAATCCAGCATCGTTGGTGGCCAGCATGCCGCCCTCGGCACTGGTGATAATTTTGACGGGATGAAAGCTGAAAACGGTGATGTCGGAGAAGCGGCAGTTTCCAATCTTTTCGTCCCGGTAACTTCCGCCAATCGCATGTGAGGCGTCTTCAATGATCTTGAAGCCGTAGCGTTTTCCAAGCGCCGAAATCCTGTCCATCTCGCAGCTTTGACCCGCGAAATGCACGGGAATGACCACTTTGGGCAGACGCCCTTTTTTTTCGGCAGCGACCAGCTTTTCCTCGAGTGCTTTAACGCTCAGGTTGTAGCTCACCGGATCGATATCGACGAAGTCCACGTTAGCGCCGGTGTACAGCGCGCAGTTTGCCGACGCGACGAAGGTATTGGGACTGGTCCAGAGCAGATCGCCTTTGCCCAGCCCCAGTGCCAAGCAGGCCAGGTGCAGGGCTCCGGTGGCATTGGCGACGGCCACCGTGTGGCGCGCGCCGCAGTAGCTGGCAACGGCTTTTTCAAAAAGCTCGATGGCCGGCCCCTGCGTCAGGAAGTCCGAACGCAGCACCGCCACGACCGCCTGGATGTCGGCTTCGGTGATGGTCTGGCGCGCGTAGGGAATGGGCTTCATTCCACTTCCACGTGCATATCGGTGAGTTCGGTCGGCGTCAGAAAGTGCGTATTGGTTCCAGAGTTGTATTCGAAGCCGTCCTCGACAAGTTTTCCGTGTTCCCCCAGCGAGTTGGTGGAATAATCCGACGCGCTGTTGAAGTTGATCGTGGGCTTAATCACATAGTGATCGGCAAACTCCAGCGTCAGATGGCTGTCGTCAGCCGGACACATCGTTTCGTGCAGCTTTTCGCCTGGGCGAATGCCCACGATTTTTGTCGCAAGTTTCGGTGCCAGCCCGGCGGCCAAGTCGGTAAGCCGCATCGAGGGGATCTTGGGCACGAAGATCTCGCCACCTTGCATGCGTTCGAAATTCTTGAGCACGAAGTCCACGCCCTGCTGGAGCGTAATCCAGAAGCGCGTCATGCGCGGGTCGGTGATGGGCAGCTCCGTGCCGCCGCGTTTGATGATTTGCTGAAAAAAGGGCAGTACGGAACCTCGCGAGCCGACAACATTGCCGTAGCGGGTCACTGAAAAGCGCGTGGGGTGTCCACCGGCGATGTTATTGGCGGCAACGAAAAGTTTATCGGACACCAGCTTGGTTGCGCCGTAGAGATTGATCGGCATTGCAGCCTTGTCGGTCGAAAGCGCCATGATCTTTTCGACTGAGTTCGCGATGGCCGCCTTAATGACATTTTCGGCGCCATGCACATTGGTCTTGATGCATTCGGTAGGATTGTATTCCGCCGCGGGTACCTGTTTCAGAGCTGCCGCGTGAATCACGTAATCCACGCCGCGCATCGCCTGGGTCAGGCGGTCGAGGTCGCGCACGTCACCGATGAAGTAACGCATCTCTTCGGTGTTGTAGACCTGCTGCATTTCATATTGCTTAAGCTCATCGCGTGAGTAGACGATGATTTTTCTGCAGTTGTAGCGTTCAAGCAGGGTTCGGACATAGAGCTTTCCGAAAGACCCGGTACCACCGGTAATCAGGACGGTTTTGCCATTAAACATTGGGCGAAAGTAACAATTTTGGTCAAATAATGTCAAATACCTTCTCGGCCGCTCGAAGCCCGCTTATTCAGGGTTTTGAGGCCTGCGCTGACGCAGCTCAGTACGCCGCCGGGCTACTCCGTCAGGACGGCCAGTCCGAAGCCCGATTTGCCATACGCATTGCCGTTATACAACATGTAGCGTTTGCCCCGATGGTCGAAGACGCAGGGATATTCAATGGTCTCGCTGTCCCAGCCTGACGACGACACATCGATACCGACTTCTTCGTCCTTTCGCACCCAATCAACGGCATTTTTGGATTCCGCATAGCCTATGCGATAGCTCTTTCCGCGATACGAGTACCAGCCGCGGTAAATCCCGTTTTCCTTAATCACATGAAAACGGGAAATCGCGTACTCACCGGAGTTCTTGAAATTCAGCGAGATCTTGCCGGACGGCTTCCAGTGGATGGCGTCGGTGGATTCGGCATATTTCATCACATGAGCCATATCAACCTGGTTGGGACCCCAGTCCAGATTCGAGCCGTACCACATGCGATAGATGCCCTGGTCTTCCATTACGAAGGGATAGGAAATCGAGTAAGGATCGACGTGATTGCGATCCAGGATGGGGGCCTGACTGTATCTCTCATACTCACCGGTTTCAGGATTTTCTATCGCCAAACCGATGCTATTTCTCCAGGGCACGGTTACGCCAAGGTTCCAGCCCAGATAGTACAGGTGATTCTTTCCATTGATGTGCTTGATGCACGAGAGCGAAACTCCGCTGTCGTCAAAGGTTCCGACCTTGCCAGGGGCCAGCACTGGCTTGTCCGCAACTTTCAGAATCTTTCCCGGCTTCGTTAGGTCGAGCTCAAGCCAGCCGATGTGCGACTGATTCTTTTCGTTTCTGCAGCTGAAATAGATGCGAAAAAGATCACCCGAGATATTCTGCGCCACCGTATTGGCGGCATGGGAAAACATCCACGGGTGGATGTTTTCGGGGCAAAATACATGTCCTAGTTTTTCCCATTTCATGTCAGATCTTTCATAAATTGAAGCGCATTCGGGCCTTCGTTGAAGATGAGGTCTAGGACCGAAACTTCAGAAATAAACGGTCCGTGCAGCTGCGTGTATTCCTGATAGCCGGAATAGTCGAAAAAATGAAGAGCAATACCTTCGGCACTGAACTGCGAGGGATCAATATAGGCCTTGGCCGCGGGGCCGGAGTAGTAGTCCGTGGCTCCGATTTTCTTACAGATATCCACGAGTCTCTCGGTTTTTCCGTCCGCGGCTGTATAGTCGCTCGACCACGAAATCCGCGTATTGATCTTTAAGATCTCGCAAATCACCTTGATGAAGCTGTAGTTGATCTCGGACAGATATTCCTGGCTGCAGCCCCTGTACAGCTCCTCGAACAACGGCTTGAATTCCTTGAAGTGCCGGGCTTTGGCGTAGTAGTTGGCGATGGTTTTCCAGTGGTTGTCGGCCCAGGTTGCATCGGAAACCTTGGTTTCACGAATGGTTTGAGAATACTTTCCTTTTACCTGCACCGGTATCGTCAGCCAATGAGCGCCCTGCGGGGTCTTGATCTGGTTGCGATTTCGCCAATCGCGTTTGGTAAACTGCACTTCATCAAGTAAAATGACTTCCTCGGCGACTCGTATGGCATCGAAGTAGCCGCGCCAGGGGATGTAATTTGACTGAGTAATGACGACGCGTTTTTGTGACATCTCAGGTTTCTTCAGTGCTGCTCAGTGCCAAAATTTGTCTTTCGCGCGACCAGATAAAGCGGTCGCTGGCGCGTCTGATCGAAGATATTTCCCACGTAAATGCCCAGCACGCCCATCATGATGAGAATCACGCCCGTGCAAAACAAGATAAGTACAGAGAGCGAAGGCCAGCCTGCGAGAAATCCGTGCATGAAGTAAGCCGAAACCAGGCCAATGATGGTTAAAACCGAGAGCCCGCAAAACAGGAAACCCATTTTGATCGAAACCCAAAGAAGCTTATTCGACTGCGAGGTGACGCCCTCGAACGCATGCACCATGAGCTTGGCAAGGGAGTAGGAGCTTTCGCCGGCAAATCGCTGTTCGTGGTTGATATCCACGTAGGTCGAGGAAAATCCCAGCCACCGCAGTACCAGCAGATAATGGCGGTGCTGGTCGTGAATTCTCTTAAAGGCTTCAACCACGTTCCGGGAAATCAAAGAGTAGCTGCCCACGTCCGCCCGGCTGAAGCTGTCGCCGTCAACAAGCCAGTTGAAAAGCAGATGGTAGAGTCTTCCGAAAATGTTCTTCACCAGGGAATGTTCGCGCTTTTTTTTTACGGTATAAACGATATCCACGTCCTGCGTCTGGGCCGCGGCAAGAAGCTCGGGAATGTACTTGGGGTTGTCTTGCAGGTCGCAGTCCATCACGACCACGTATTTGCCGCGGGAGTGCTCGAGTCCGGCGGTAATGGCGGCATGCTGTCCGAAATTTTTACTCAATCGGATCCCCCGTACCTCGGCGTGCAGCTTTGAGTTTTCAGCTATCTTTTGCCACGAGCGATCAGGGCTGCCATCTTCGACCAGTAGAATTTCATAAGATTTATTCAAGGCGGCTGCGGACGCCTTTATCTGCTTCACGAGCTCGTCAATCACGGCCTCTGCATGATACACAGGGCTGACGACAGACAGAAATATATCTTGATTTTCCACGGGCATATGCAATCTATATATAGAAAAAATCGGCAAAAAGCGATTTGAATCATCTGTTTGAGGGTTTCATATGGCCAAGGTCGTAATCTTCGGAGCCGGTACGATAGCCCGCCTGGCCCATTTCTACTTTACCCGAGACTCTGATCACGAAGTCGTCGCTTTCATGGTCGATAAGGAGTTTCTGAAAGAAAAAGAGCTTTGTGGTTTGCCCGTCCTGCCTTTTGATGCTGAGACGCTCAAGAAGTTTCCGACGCGCGACTATAAGGTATTCGTGGGCCTGAGCGGCTCCCAGATGAATAAGCCCCGCGCGGCCCGTTACGCTCAGATGAAGGAATTGGGCTACGAGCTCGTCAGCTACGTAAGCAGCAAATGCACCTACCTGAGCCAGTTTCCGCCGGGCGACAATTGTTTTATTCTCGAAGACAATACCATTCAGCCTTACGCGAAAATCGGCAACAATGTCACGCTCTGGAGTGGCAACCACATCGGGCATGACTCGATCATCGAGGACCACTGTTTTCTGACCTCGCACGTGGTTGTTTCGGGCTACACCCATATCAAATCATTTACATTTATTGGCGTGAACGCGACGATCCGCGATTCGATCGTGATCGAGACGGCCACCCTAATTGGCGCGGGCAGCATCATCATGAAAAGCACGGTACCCAACGGCGTCTATCTGCCCGAGCGGGCAAAAATTTTTCATAAACCCAGCAATGAGATCGAATTTTGAATCATGCAGGATAAATCTTACGGCGTACTGAAGCAGCAGCTACTCAAGACCCCGCTCGATCGGCATCTGGAAGAAATTGCCATTCTGGGCTACACGGTCGTGCCAGCGGTTTTTGACGAGGCGGAACTTGCCCAGATTCGGTCGCGGCTCGACAAGGTGGGCCAGCTGCAGGAAGCCGAGTTTGGCCGGGAAAAACTCGAAAAAATTTCAGAACTCGATAACGTGCGCTGCCCCCTGGTTTACGACGATTATTTCCTGGGGGTCACGTTGAAGCCGCGAATCCTGGAAATTGTCGCGGCAATTCTAGGAAAGTATTTCGTGCTCCATCTTCAGAATGGCGTCATCAATGCTCCAAAAAAAGAGCACCACCAAAGCTCCTGGCATCGGGATCTGCCTTATCAGGACTATGTAAGCTCGGTGCCTCTGGCTATCAGTGCCCTGGTGTGCGTCGACGACTTCAGCGAAGAGACGGGTGGAACTCACTTTGTTCCCTATAGCCACAAACTTGCTCAGATGCCGTCCAAGGAATTTGTCGAAAAACAGCAAATCACCGCAGAGGCGCCGGCCGGGTCCCTGATCGTGTTCGACTCGATGATGTACCATCGGGCAGGCTTCAACAGCTCAGACCGCATTCGGCGCGGAATAAATCAGATGTATACGATTCCACTGCTCAAACAGCAGATCGACCTGCCGACTTTGTTGGGAAGCAAGCACGCCGCTGACCCTTTCTTAAAGAACTTTTTGGGCTATGACAGCAGAACACCGGGTAGTGTGGGTGAGTTTCGCAAACGCCGCCTGGAAAAGTTTACGCCTCAGTGAACTGAAAGCTCGTTGTAGATCACCAGGGCGTTGGGATTCCGGATAGTCGCGGCTTGGAGCCAAATAAAGGGCGCCAACGTCACGCGGTTGATCAGATAGCGGAAGAAGCTCGGAAACCGCGCTTTCAAAAATACGCTTCTATTGCCGGACGAAATGGTTCGCTGTTGCTGCGTAAGTTTGAGCTTCGAACTCTCCGCTCTGCGAACCAAGTAGTTCGATAGCGGCAGCAGCCAGTTCGACAAAGGGTAGGTCAAGCCGGCGGAGTGGACGAGCTTCAGAGAGTGTTTGGCGGCGATCTTTTCGAAGGATTCAAAGCTAAAGCGCCTCAGGTGGCCGGCAATGTCATCTTCGATTCCCCAGTGTTTTTCCGAGGACGGTACCAGCGATATGATGAGTCCCGAAGAGTTCAGAACCACTTTGCATTTCTCAAAATAACGATCCAGCGTCTGATCGGAAAGATGCTCCAGCACCATTGAAGAAATCACGATATCCACTTTCTCCGTGATTTCCACCTGCATGAAGTCGCTGTTTTCGATCTTATAACGGCCGCTCAACAGAGGTTCGTGGTTCAAGGCCGCGTTGTTTGCACAGGCCGACGAATTCAGGTCAAAGCCCACGCCCCGCAAACCTTGCCTGAGCAAGAGATTCGAAAGCTGACCGTTTCCCGAGCCGAGCTCCAAAAACTTCTTGTCGCGATGAGGTGCCAGTCTGCCGGCGAGGTAGTGGTATTAAAGGATGTGGCCGGGAGCCAGTCTATGTTCGTTTTTAGTCATAAGAAATATTCAGGGACAGTGGTAGGCCGCAAAAAGAAATTCCTTTCGCTCAAATTCCTTTGTGCATTTTTTTTCAAAATACGGATTGGGCAAGTCGATTGCGAGAACATAGCCCTTGGGCTCGGGAAATTTATCAAAATACCGCGATCCTATGAAGTGCCCTCTCTCGTGATATTCAAACCAATATTGCATTTCGCCGTAAATGGTACAGTTCTTATACGCGGGGTTCTTGCTCAAAAAATCATTTATTGCCGGTGCAAGCTCCTTGTATTCGCCATGGGTTCGATATTTCAAGCCATGGTGCAGCGAAAGCGTCACTCCTATCGCCAACAGCACGGAAACGAGTGCTCCCGAATAGGCACTCTTGCTTTTGCCCTGCCAGGCGACAACTGGAGCCAGAAAGAATGGGATCATTTCTGAAATATGGATGTCGATCTTGTCGGCAACCAGAATCCCATATCCGAAAAAACAGAGCAGACTCCAACAGCTCAGTCGTCTGAGCAATTGAGTGGCGGTTAGCGCTTTATAAGCTGCCACTGCAAGTACACTGCTGTAGAAGATCCAGCGTAACACTTTGGCCGCTCCACTGGTCCCGACGTAGACCAGCTCCCGTCCCCAGCGTATTTTAAGGTCTCGAGTAAGTGTTTCAAAAATCGAGTTCGCATTATACTGCGGCTGCGACGCTAGCTGTGCCCGAAAGCTGGTCCAGCCCCCGACGTCATGTATTTGAATGAGATAGAAAAGCATAGCTCCCAAAAAAGTTCCCAGCGCATACCAGATCCAGGTCGGGATCTTTTTTTTCAAGGGGACAGCGGGATAGGCCAGGATGTCGAGCGAGTTGATGACCGCGGTGACCAGGCCATTGCCGTGCGCGAGCATGAAGAGTCCGTTGAAAACTCCCCGTCCCCCGGCATAAGTCGGTTTTGACGAGGCAGTCGCATACCTAACGACCAGTAAGATGAAGACGCTGTTCAGGAGAACCAGGCTGGCTTCGGGCCGAAAAACATGAGCCGCGTAAAACACCCGCTCGGTTGAGAAGAACAGCAGACTTGCCAGCAGGCCGCCTGCGCCAAGACTCTGCCCGATGAAAAACCAGGTGAAGGTTGCCAGTAGAATCAGAAAGAATGAAATCGCCCGAGCAGTGGCCAGGTTGTGCCCCGTAACATTGCCCAAGTAGCCAAACAGAACAGGTGGGATCCTGGAGCCCAGGCCGTTGCCTTGCTCGAAAGGCTTCGTTTGGTCAGCCGATATTGAGCTGAATTTTCCAGTGGTCGCATACCCCTGACCCAGCGAGGCATAAAGGCCTTCATCGTCAAAGGGTGACGGAAAGGTAGTCAGGGAACTCAAGGAGACGATCAAAAGCAGCCCTAGTATTCCGGCAAATATGCTTGATTTCATCTGTTCCTATTTGGAGGTTTTGAGCCAGGCCTGCACGGCCTCAATGACAAAATCGGCCTCTTCGTCGGTCATGTTGTAATAAAGCGGCATGCGAACCAGGCAGTTCGAGAGCTTTTCACAGCCCGGCAATCCTTCGGGACGGCCGCCGTCGGCGAAGCGGCTGCCGAAGGGCGAGGTATGCAGCGAAACATAATGAAAGGTGCAGACGACCGAACGTGAATTCATGAAGGCCAAAAATTCCTGCCGCTGCTGAGGAGTGGCAAAGATGGCTGCAAAAATGTGGTGATTGGGCGAATTGTAAGACGGCGTGTCCAGAATGCGCACGCCGACACGTTCGAGGCCGGCGGCAAGGGCCGTGCGATATCTGGCGCAAATCGTTCCTCGGCGCTCGTTGATGCGCTCAAGAATTTCGAGCTGCGGGTAAAGGTAAGCCGAGTTGAGGTCAGACTGCACGAAAATCGAACCAATATCGACCCACGTATACTTATCGACCAGGCCCTGAAAAAAACGACTGCGGTTGGTGCCTTTTTCCCGCAAAATCTCGGTGCGTTCCAGCATCGTGGCGTCGCCCAGGATTAACGCACCACCCTCGCCCGAGG
>JBBRLF010000090.1:0-15685 GCA_038231515.1 candidate division WWE3 bacterium | reverse complement strand
AGCAGCGGTCGGAGTTCGCGATATTTCTTCATGACAAACGTAACTTCATAACATAAATATTGGGGCGCGTGGAAACCTCGAATAAACGTCCCAGCTTTGAAAAGATTTACATGGATCTCGCGTTTCGCCTGGCGGAACGTGCGACCTGCGTGCGTCTTAAAGTGGGCACCGTGATTACGAGTACCGATTATCGCAAGGTGCTTGCGGTCGGTTACAATGGCAACGCCACGGGCCTGCACAATGGCTGCGACCGCGACGAAGTGGGCAACTGCGGCTGCCTGCACTCGGAAGAAAACGCGGTTATCAACTGCGACGCGCCGCGAACGGTGGAAAAGATCGCCTTTGTCACCCATCTCCCTTGCGTGCAGTGCGCCAAACGTCTCATTAACCTCGGAAACGTGCGTAAGGTGTATTACGCAAACGACTACCGCATCCGCGATTCGCTCGATGTGCTGAAGTCGGTAGGAATTGAAATTGGCCAAATCAGCTTCTGATCTCGGTACTTTTAAGAGTCTTCGCGGTGGCGTCCCTCACATCTACGAGGTGCGCGACGATGCGCTCTATTACAGCGCTGGCGCCGAAAGCCACACCCAGGTCCGAATTCTCTGGTCCGAAATCACGGGAATACGCCCCGACAAGGGCCAAACGATTTATTTCACGCGTGCCAACAAGCAGGAGCTTGGAATCTGGCTCGATGCCGAGCAGATGAATCCATTCCTGACGGCCGCCATCGCACAATGGGGCAAGCACTGCAAAGACCTCGCGCGCAAAGCCACCTTCGACTACGGCACCGCCGAGCCGGCCGTGGGCTGGATCACGTTCGTCATGGCCCTGGCCTTTCCCGGCATGATCGCTCTCACCTTGCTGACCGACGGCTACCATGAAATCACGTGCAACGCGTTCTTCGAACACGCCAGCTTTGCATCGGCAAAAATTCTCAAAACCAAGAAAAACCGCCGTGGCAATTTTATCTGGACCCTCGCCTTCGAAACCGCCGCCGGCGAAAAAATCAATGGCACCCGCGAAGCCGCACTGGCCGGTCCAGATGGTGGGCCCGTCGGCGCCACCAAAGAAAACGTCACCGTAATTTACGCCGCCGAACGCCCAAACTGCTGGGACCTGAGCATGAAGCAAGGCGAAGCCGCCCCCAATCGCCGGCAGCGGCATTTTACCGTACTGATGGATCTTTCGTTCGGCTGGATGTTCGCCATTGTCGCAGCAATCACACTCGCCTTCAGCGTCGCGCGCCTGCTGCGGAAACATCCCTTCCGCGAAGCCGTGCGAATCGCTGGCGAAAAAATCTGACCCCCGGTCACCTATCGTTCCGGCGATTCGACCCGCGAGAAATCGCAGCGCGTTGGTAAAATGGACCCTGCTCGAAACTTTCACAATGAGGTGGACAGGATCTGGCATGATCGCCCGTGCTCGCAGTTTCACCCCAAAGCGTTGCTGCGTTTCCCGAATCAGGGTCAGCTGCTTCATTTGAAGGTGTGAAGAGCAAGAATAGCGCCGATGGAAAATCTGCCCGCCCAGGCCCCGATGGTCGGCAGGGCTGACCTCTCGCAAAAGTGTTGTTTTCATTCCATTCAAAGAATTCTTCCGGGGCGATGAGCCCCCGCCCCTATTTCAGGCAAACTTACGAACCCTGACAGCTGCTTCAGGAACAGAAGATGCAGCCAGGATTTATCCGATAGACTGCAAATATTCGCCAGGCTGCTGCTCATCGGATAGTATGTCGGATACCAATGAATAACTCGAAAGTGGCATGCCCTTGCTGCGGATACCGCACGCTGGAAAAGCGTTCTGAAAATCATATCTGCCCCATTTGCTATTGGGAGGACGAAGGCCAGGATAGCATCAACGCCGACGAACATTTGGGCGGTCCGAACTATGAATTAAGCCTTACTGAGGCCCGGATTAATTTTTTGAAGCATGGAATCTCGGATCCTTCGCGAACTGATCTGATGGATCTGCAAGAAGGCACTGCAAATTTTGAACAGTGCCGGATCTTTCAGCTGGTCGACGGCAAAATCGTCGAAAGTTCGCCGCCAGCTCGGGGCGATGGGGCCAGGTGAGTCATTGAGCCGATCGATGCCGGTAGCTAAGTCATAAGGTGACCAGTCGGTATCAATGATCGGTTTAAGGCGAAGCTGAAACGAAGATCGGTCCTGCTCATGCCCCCAAGCCCCAAGGACCATGAGGTTTCCAATACCCGGTAACCCGGGTCCCGTGACCAGTGACCTGCACCTGCACCAGTAACAGAACCGGGGCCGGATCTGTTAACGGATCCGGTTCCGAGACAGTTCCTGGTTACCGTTCACCGAATCCCCAATGTCACCCCCGTCGCGCCGTCGACGCAAAAAAAAACGGCTTCGAGAGTTTCCTCTCAAAGCCGCTCTTTTTTAAAGCTCAGAACTAAGACGACTTACTTCAGGTGTTTGTTAACCAGCTTGGTCATTTCAAACATGGAGACCGTCTTCTTGCCCTTGAAAACATCTTTCAATGCGGCGTCGGCATTGATCATCGTGCGCTTCACTTTGTCTTGAAGCTTGTGCTTCTTGATGTATTCCCAAAGTTTTTTCACGACCTGCGTGCGTGGCAACGGCTTGCTGCCTACGACCAGCGCCAACATCGCAGATGGTGTCATCGGCTTCATGAATGCCGCGCTCGGAACACGTTTCGTCTTTTTCTTCGCTGCTTTTTTCTTAGCTGCTTTTTTCTTAGCCATGAGAAAATACCCCTCTTTCGTTATTACCCACTAGTGTATGCGGCATTCTGTGCTTTTCAAGCTACATCTGATGAGCGGTCCAAAACCTTACAACCGGACCAGCGGTGATCTTTACCCGGGCCGGCGCCGAAAGCTCGAACATTTCGCCATCCATGGTAAAACCCTCTGACAACTCGCAGCGCACCTCGCGTACGCCGGTGGCACTGATCAGCTCACGGCTCATTTTACGAGCTAGTTTTCGCTGGTCCCCGAGCTGGAAAAGCAGGGTGGGAGCGTGTATCGCCACTCGGCCCACTGGCATCGAGTTGGCCGCAAGGTGAAAGCCACCGGGGAGAATGGGTTCTGGGGCAAACGGCCTCAGCCCCAGGCTCAGGCGCGGAATCGTGCCAATGGCCAGCGAGCGTAAAGGTTCGGTAGGTACCGGCTTGCCATCAATGATCATCTTTAGGTCGAGCCCCTTGAACATGGGCGTCTGGGACGCTTTGGGCAAACAGGCCCGAAAAAACGTATTTGCCAGTACCGCCAGGCCATCCATGGCATCGGGTATCTCGCGGCGCGCATAATACTCGCGCAAAACCCGGTACCCGATTCCCCACGAAAAGATGAAACCATAGTGGGGCGGCTTGCCTTCGACTTCGACTTTGAGCATCGGAATCTGGCGCAGGGTATTGAGCTTGTGCCCCTTCCAGCGCTCCAGCGTGCGGTCAACTTCTTCGCGAAATCCCAGCAGGGAGCATAGCATATTGATCGTGCCCGCACGCACTGCCAGCACCGGTGGCAGCGGAAAACTCTCACCCTGATGCGTAATGAGCGAGGTCAGGCCCCGCGCTATCGAGCCGTCGCCGCCATAAAAACAAACCGTCTCTTCTTCGTTCTTCCAGGTCTGCATCAGCCGATCCAGCTCTGCCAGATTGCGGGTGACGTGAATACGCGAATTGGGTCCCAGTGCCGACTTGAGCTGCGCAAGCGAGGGTGGCTTGAGTTTAGGTTTACGCGCGTTGGGATTGAGCACCAAGGTCAGCGCGTGCGGTTTTTGTCGCATGAAAAGTATGCTACACCAGCCCCTAGTATATGCCTACCCATGAACTGGTCAAAAACAAGAATGGAACGACGTCGCTGCGCGAGCTCAAATCGGGCGAAGTGATGCATTCGTCGGTGGGTCCGCGCGAAGAAGCGACCTTGCTTTATATTGAACAGTCGAACCTGTCTCAAAGACTGCTGAAAAAAGACGCGGGCGAGCTGGTACTGTGGGACGTGGGTTTGGGCGCGGCCACGAATGCGCTGGCGGCGCTGCAATGCCGACTCCAGGCCCCCGCGGAAAGTCGCAGCCTGCGAGTCCTTTCATTTGAAAATGATATTTCGGGCCTGCGACTGGCCCTGGAGCATTCCGGCGACTTCCCTTTCTTCGAGGGCCTCGAGGAGGCGGTCGGCGCACTTCTAGCCTCGGGCCATTGGCAAAGCCGTGACCGCGAAATAATCTGGCAGCTTTTTGCGGGCGATTTTCACGACCATGCGCCACGGTCGGCGGCGCCCGAGCTGATCTTTTTTGACTTCTATTCTCCCAAAACGGTGCCCCATCTTTGGAACGTTTCGACGTTCGAGCTACTTTACGGCGCCTGCGCCTCGCGCCGCTCAAGCGGAGTGAGCAGCACACTCTACACCTACAGCGCCTCGACGCGCGTACGAGTGGCGCTGCTGCTTGCTGGTTTTTATGTAGGCTACGGCAGAAATACTGGAGCAAAGAACGACACCACGGTAGCCGCCACCCGACTCGATGAGCTGGAGCGACCACTCGATGCGCGCTGGCTTGAGCGGCTGGAACGTTCGCACGAGCCCTTTCCCCATGGCTGGCAAGGTCACGACCGCGCCGAGCTTCTGGCCCGGGTACTGGCCTGCGCACAGTTTAAAGACGGACCACGCTCTGCTTGAATGGGCAGATTCTGCCCGCAATTCCAGGTCATTTCCCTGTCCCTCAGCCCTGATTCTTCCGAAAGAGACAAGGTATGGCCATGTTTGAGAAGCTTGCGGCAGCGATGAGCCGCACTACCGATGAGACCCGCATGTTGACCGACAAGGTCAGCATCAGAGTCAAGTACGTGCTGGCCATCGGCGCGCTCGCCGCCCTTTGCGTGCTGCTACTTCCGGTTTTCGCACAGCGAATTGGCGACTGGAGCGAGGCGAAGCCCAACGTGCTGATTGCGCCCGGGCTTTGGCATGCCCACTACGGTGCCTCACCAGTTCCGTGCGGTTACCGCGCGGGCCTCGATCCGGGTTGCGTGGCCAACTCGTCCAACCCCGTACTTTGGAAAAGCGCCCAGCGGCGCTCGGACGCCGGGCACAGCGCGCACGTGCAAAGTCGGCGGGGCAAGGAGTTTTGGATTGGCGCCGTCGTGCCCGTTTCCCTGCTCGAAGCCGCGCGCCAGGAGCGCGCCAACCAGCTCATTATTGGCTGGATTACGGCCACCTATCGCATCTGGATCGATGGCGAGCTTATAGCCACCGGCGTGCGCGGCGACGCCGATCCGATCACCATCGCCCTGCCGTTCGGGCGGCTGCTCGAGAAGCGTCCGATGAACATCGCCGTGCAGATTTACCATACCGAAGGCACGATCTTTCCCGATTTTTTTAACGGTGGCAGAGTAGGTGAAGGTTTCGCGACGGCCACCCGCGCGGCGGCGTACAAAAATTTCATCGGCTTCCGGTCCAAGGCGCGCCCCATGGCCTTGTTTGTGGCGAATCTCATGATCGCGGGCCTGTTCTTTTTGTTCTGGTGCTCGACACAAGGCAAGCAGGAATATTTCTACGTCGCCATGTATGCCTTCATCAGCGCCGTATTTCAGGCGCGCTCAACCGATATTGTATTCATGACGCTCGATATTCCCGTGGTCTACACACTCGACGTCTTTCTGCGATTCGCCGAAGGCACATTCGGAATGTTTCTGGGCTTTGCTTTTGCCCGCACCCGCCGTGGGCTTTTCGCCTATGGCCTGCCGATTTGCCTGGCGTTGCCGTTTTTGCTATTTGCGACAACGGGCGATTCCACGGCCCGATTTTCACAGATGGGTCTGGTCGGCACTTGGTTCGTTCCGCTGGCGCACGCCGTGGGCGGCGCGGCCTGCTTACTGCAAAGCTATTATCTCTACATCACCAGTAAGGGCACGAACAAGGTCAGCCGCCGTCATCGTGCCGGCGCCTACCTGCCTATTCGCATACAACGCCTGGCCATCTTTGGCGCGGGCCTGGTCGCACTTGCCTTTCTTTTTTGGAGCCAGGCGTACGGCATCACCTCGCCCACTTCACATGCAGTCTGGGATCGCTTTGGCCACTTCGTGATCGTAATCGTGCTGGGTACGATCGTGCTGACCGAGTACAAGGAACAGGCTCTGCTCGTGGCCAGGACTCCGGTTTCCGAATATCATCGCCGTCCGGTAATGCCGGCCCGAATTACGGGCGCGGTACTGGTCGCTGATCTCAAAGCCTCAGAGCTGTTCTTCCGAATCGCCGGCAGCAACGACGCCGAAAATCTGGTGGCCGTGTGGCGTTCGCACTTCTACAACATCATCATCAAGAATCAGGGCACCGTGCTGTTCAAGCGGGGCGACGAGGTGATGGGATTTTTCGACAACGACAAATGCACCACGCCGCTGCTGGCAGCGCTCAAAGCCAGCGATGAGATGGCCGGCGTGTCGCGATTTCTTGAAATGGAATTTCGGCGACGCGACCTGTTTCCGCTAGATGCCAAGGCCATTCATTTTCGGGCAGCCATCGCCACGGGTTCGATTCGCCCCGCCTGGGAATCAGTCGGAAGCCAACGCGAGCCAGCCTGGGAAGCCGCTGGCCGAACAAACCTCTTGCTTGAGGCGAATCGCCTTCTCGAGTTTGAACGACAGGTGGCAGTCAGCGACCAGGAAACGCTGCTCGTGATGACCGAAGACACCGCCAAGCTCGTCATTCACTCACTGCCCTCGGTAGCCGAGCACTTTTCGCATCGCGCCCGCACGCTCAACGACAAGCATGGCAACCGGTATACGGTGGCCGTCTATACACCCCTGGCCGAAAGCGAACGCTCACGCCAGCTGTTTAAGCCGCACAAACGCGAAGCGGCCTGAACCTCGTCAGCGCTTTTCCGACGACGGTTCCACTGGCGCCAGGCTATTGGGTTTTAAATTTACCGGCTCGGAGGGCTGCGGCTGTTCAGCGCTCATGCGCGTTAACCGGCTTTCGACAGTGCCCCTTGAAACCAGCTCGCAGTAGGCTTTAGAAGCCGTGGGATCGACAAACGGCCGCGAGGCGCCCTTCTTGAGCTGCTCAAGCCCCAGGGCTCCCGTGCAAATGCCTTCAAACGAGCTGAGCTCACCGCCGATTTTCACCAGATCCACCTTGGCTTCAATCACTTTCTGCTCGCCCTCTTTGGTTTTCAGGGTGCTCAAAGTTTCATCCGACTGGGCCTTGGCAATAAGCAGTAAAAAATAACGGCATTCGGGCGTACCCAGCTTGTCGTTACGAATCACCTCGTAGGGATTGACGATATCTTCGGCTACACTCGTAAGGCAGAACGACACGGCTTTGAGCGCGGCATTGTCTGGGCCCGCACATACGCCCTTGGCCCGCTCTGGATTATATTGCGCTTCCCCCGCCGTCGCGCACAGCTTCTGGCAACGTTGTACGCTCTCGCTGGTCTTGACGATCAGCATGTACTTGTCGGCAGGACTAAGCAGTTTTGCGGCGGTTTTCTTTTCGGCCAGTCCCAGTGTGGATTGGTCCACCACACAGGGATCGGGGTTGCAAGGCGGTGGGGCGCCACCGTCGGGTTTGGAGTCGACAGGTGGAGCGCCGACAGGTGGCGACTTGCCACCCGTTCCTGCTTCGGGCCCTGCCATGCCGCTTTGTTCAAGGCCCACAGCCAAGCCGAACAAAGAAAGCACGCAGAGATAGCGGAAATGCCGCGCCGTCATCAAAGAGGTCCCCCGGCATTCCATTTTACCGAATAGTTGACTAAAACCAAGCAAACAAAAAAGAGCTGTATTTTTAAGACTTTACTCTAGGAAGTGGTCGCGCTCAAGACGGCGCACGATGCCGGGCTTGGCCTGAAGAACGGTGGGAATTCCGCGAACCAGCGCGGCAACCGTGGCCGGATCGCCGGGCGTTCCACCCTCGATCCAGATGGAAAGCGGCGGGTTACCCTGGATCATAATGTGATCGCCGGGGCGTTCGGCATTGAGGCTGATTTTCAAATCCAGCTCGATGACGTTACGGCGATCCATCTCGGCCCAGGCGCGATGATGCAGCCCGCAAACATCGCCTTTCTTGATTGAAACAATCTGGGTCTTCATCGCCTTGGGTGCCAGGATCGGATCAATCTTCTGGCTGCGCTTGGTGAGCTTCCAGCCCAGATGCGATGCAAGATAATCGAGGGACTCAATCAGGCCGAGCGGACCGATGCGACGCGTTTCCACATAGGTGCGAAAGGTGTGCTCGTCCAAACCAGCGCCAATTTTCTTTTGTAGCGGTGGACGGCGGGTAGAGGCATCCACCACGCGTTCCACGCGAATCTTATCCACGGTATGAACGGCCTGAGTGGCAATGGCCGGCAGCACGTCCATGACAAAGCCGGGATTCACGCCTGTGCCCATCACCGCGACGCCGTTGCGCTTGCAGGCGCCATCGAGGTCAGCTGCGATTTGCGGATTTTCGACCCAGGGAAAAAACAGCTCTTCCGTCGAGGAAACCACCGGCACCTTGGCTTCGATCAGCTCTTTGAGTTGCGCCACCACAATGGCCATGGTGCTGGCCGTGGTGTGGATGCAAACATCGGGACGAACCTTTTCGAGCAGATCATTGAGCGACTGAAAGGCTTTGACGCCTTTTTTTTCGGCCCACTGACGCGACTCCGGCACGATATCGACAGCCCCGACGAGTTCCAGCTTCTTGTTCCAGAAAGGGTTTTCGTTCTGAATCGCCTCAACGACCATGCGGCCGATGTAACCTAATCCAAAAACCATCACTTTCACGCTGGTGGACGTGGGTGCTGATGTTGTTTGCATGGCTTCGAAGTTTGCCGTAAGTTACCCCCGATGTCACCTAAACGTTTAGTGCTCTTTGACATCGACGGAACCATTCTCTGGGGCGGTCCGCTCTGGAAGGAATGCTTTCTCGGTGCCATGGCGCATTTCTTCCCAGATCTGCAATTTCCCAAAGTTTCCTTCGGCGGCAAGACCGATGTACAGATTGCCCGCGAAATGATGGCTGCCATGGGCTTTAGCGAGGCCCAGGTTGAAGACAAGATGCATCAGGTAGTCGACCTGTACGTTGAACGGGCCTGCATTGCCGCCACAACCCGCGCCCATGAAGTCTCGGTGCTGCCCGGCGCGAAAGCCATTATCGAAGAGCTGGCACAGCACCCCGAGGTCATCCTGGGACTGCTGACAGGCAACGTCCAAAAAGGCGCCAAGGCCAAGCTGTCCTGCGTCGACTTAGTGAAGCATTTCAAAATTGGGGTCTACGGTGACGACCACTGGGATCGCTACCGCCTGCCCGCGCTGGCCGTCGAACGGGTTCACTCCGAGTTGGGCCTGCGCTTTTCTGGCAAGCAGATCGTCATTATCGGAGATACGATTCACGACGTGAACTGTGGAAAATCCATTGGGGTTCGGACGATTGCGGTGGGAACGGGACGTGGCGTCTCGACTGAAGAGCTGCTTGAGCAAAATCCTGACTTTTACTTCAAAGACTTGAGCAACACCGACGACGTCATACAAGCCATACTCGAAGAAATATAACGCCGGGGCAGAATCCGGTGCCGGAACCGTCACCGGTACGGGGGCCGTTCACGGTTCACTGTTCACGGTTCTCGGTTCACTGTTTACTGCTCGCCAGCAACCGACCGCCCTTTTCGCATTTCTTCAAACGCGAGGTGCAGCGCCGCAAAGCGGCTATCGTCGAGGCAACCTTTTTCATCAATCGACTTTCCATCACGAATGACCACATGTTTGAAATGACCCGCAGCACAGCTCGCATCGCCCGGGGCCTGGCGCAAGACGGTCATCACTTCAGTAAGATAAGGCTGATAGCGCGCGACTTCGGCGGGCGTGAGCTTGTCGCCGTCCAGATAGACGTCGCCTGCCTTGATCGAAAGCGAATACGTGCCACGCGAGTTTTCATTCGTCGAAAAGGCCAGCGCCACGGTGACTTTGCGCGCCGTACGCGCGCAGACGCTCTCGGCGGCAACCAGCGACAGTAGTGCGACGAGCAGAACGATTTTATTCACAGGATTTCACTCCTTTGCCGGGCGCGCAGCCCATGGCCTGCGCGATGGTTGGATTGGCCATGAAGATGCGATCGATTCGATCGGCGTCGCCGGGATGCGCATCCGACGTCGCTTTTTCAGCGTTGTCTATCGCGGCATGCGCCTCAGCGGTTGAGTCGGCCGGAGCCGTACGCGAACAGCCCAGCTTCTTGAGCAGCCCATCAACGGCGGGATCGAGGTGGCTAAGGCTTTCGGCGCTATTGCACGAGGCCAGCCGCGAAGTCATCGAGTCAAAGGCCAGGTCGCGCCGTTTGGCGGCGTCAGCCTTTTTAATGTCGTCCTCGACAACCTTCGAGGCCACCCAGTCGGCAAACGACTCCTGCATCTGCGACTGCTCGGCATTGCCCGACAGATAGCCGCACGCACCCTTTTTGACGAACCGGGCATGCAGACCCTTGCGCGTGCGCAGCATCTGGCCCAGCAGCTCTGAGTTTTCCTCGGTTGCGCCTTGGGCGCGCAGCCGACGTATTTCTTCATCCAGACTGCGCTGGGCCTGCGTCTCTGAGGCCATACGCGCACCCACCGATTCTGGCGACGCCAGGCAGCCAACGACCGAGGCAAACGGGTTCTGCGGCAGCCCGATACCGACCGCGACCGTCTCGGTCTTGTGCGTTTTGTAAATCTCGTCCAAAGACTGTTCGATATTATCGTGGGAGTCGACGGCCAGTCGCGTTTTGCCCGTGTCACTGAAGCCCGTTGGCTTGTAGCGAATAAAGCCGGTGGCGTCAGGCGCGGTTTCGCCCTTGGACACGGCACTCCTTACGCCCTCGACGCTGACGAGCGGACTGGCGATCGTACAAGGATCGATGGCATGCCCCACTTCATGAGCTATCGTGCGACGCAGGCTCTCTTCGGGAATTTCCAAATCTTGTGGGCAGATCGAAAAATCATGCGTGCCTGAGGAATAGAAGGCGTTCGGCCCCACGCAAATTGCCGCGTCCACTGGCAAGGGCTGCGGCCTGAACTTCACCAGCTCAACCCGTTTCCTCATATTGTCGATCTGCTCGCCGTTGGTAGAGGTTCGCGACCGCTCGAGAAACTCCAGAAGCGAAACTTTCGTACTCTCGAAGATCATTGCCGCGCGATCCACCTTGGCCTGATAGAGCTTTTGATTTTCGGCCACCTTTGCCGCCGACCCAGCCTCGGCGGGGTCATAGAGCAACGCAAGGTCAACGAACGGATCTTTGGCGAGCGTCTCCCACTTGTCCAGCACGGGCAGCTTGAACGGCGGCACGGGCTCAGCGTCCAGCACCAGATAGGCGATATAGGCGGCGCGAGTTTGCGGCGAGAGGCGAACTTTGGCTCGGGCTTCATTCTTGGACAACACCGCCTCAAAATCGGCGGCGGTTCGAGGTGGCTTCGCAGCCGTGCCGGTTTTGCCCGATTTCGTGGCGACATCAGCGTCGTCGATGGCCGTTTGCGCCGCGGCCAGGTCGATTTTGTCGCGTGCGGCGCTCTCGCCCCTGGCGCTAACGGCGGCTAAATAATCAGCTCGTGCCTTCAGCACCGCCTTGCGATGTTCGAGGGTCTGCTGGCCATAAGCTTCTTTGACAGCCTTGTCGTCTTTTGGGTTGTGCGCCTTGCGCAGGGCTTTCGTATAGCAGGCCTTCAGCACAACTTCTTCACGCCGAAAGACATCGTAGTTGGGCACTGAGCCGCCATTCGGACTCTGATAGAGCGTGGCTCGTCCGTGATTTTCGTTCATGAAGCCGCAGAATTCCGAAAACTCGCAGCTCTTTTTTGTTTTCGAATAGTCGGAGTAGCTGGAGCAAAACAAGGGCGCCTCGAGCTTCGCGCGCAGCTCGACCCGCACCTCATCGAAATCCCCTATAATGTCCTTTTCTTTATGCCCGCCAGCCACGTCGCCCGCGCCCGAAACGCGCGCGACCGCTAGCAGCAGCAGCGATAATAGAAGCCTGGAATGCATCCCCACGCCAATATTTTAGCACAGGACGTCGCGCCAGAACGACCGATCTCGCCGCTCAAGCAACGCCTCGATTCCAAGGGTATTAATCGGGCAATTACTGTAACCCGACAGTAGCTTACCGCGTGTCGAGCAAAAGCTTGGGTCCGAGCTTTTTCTTCGGTACGTCCACAATGCTGCGCTTGCGGTTCTGCCGTTCAATGATTGCATCAGGGGTTCGCGTATCGCACGTGCCGTTGTCGCGCTTCGGACCGCCGGCAAAGGCATCGCGCCGTTGCTTCGAACGATAATCGCGCAGAACCTGCTTGTGCTCGGCCTTGTGTGGCTGCAGCAGCGCTTGCTGAATCTTACGATCCTTCCATTCCTTGGCGACATACAGGTTCTTCTTGCTCATTGGATCGATGCCCGTCCAGTACATCGCCGTGGCCAGCGTCATGGGAGACGGGATGAAGCCCTGAACTTGCTGCAGCTTCCAGCCCTTATCTTTCATGTAGTCGTAAACTTTTTCCATCTGCTCGTGGGTGGTGCCCGGAAAGCCGCTGATGAAATAAGGCACGAGATACTGCTCTTTACCGGCGTCTTTCGAATATTGTTCGAAAAGCTGGGCAAAGGAGTCGAAGTCTTTCAGACCAGGCTTCTTCATCAGATGCAGCACGTCTTCGTCGAGATGCTCGGGCGCCACTTTAAGATGGCCGCCGACATGGTTCTGAATCAGATCTTTGAGATACTTCGTGCCCGACACCTTATCGGCCAGCGCCAGGTCGTAGCGCAGCCCCGAGGCGATGTGAATCTTGCGAATGCCCGGCAGCTTGCGCGCCTTGGCCAGCAGCTGCACTTGTGGCGTATGGTCGGTATGCAGGTGCGGGCAAACTTTAGGATGCACGCACGAAAGTTTGCGGCACTTGCTTTGAATGTCGACACTCTTGCAACGCAGCTTGTACATATTGGCCGTCGGTCCGCCAATATCGCTGACGATGCCTTTGAAACCCGGCACGTCGGTCATCTTGCCCACTTCTTTCAGAACGCTGTCTTCAGAACGCGACTGGACGATGCGACCCTGGTGCAGCGTAATCGCGCAGAACGAGCAGCCGCCAAAGCAGCCGCGCGTCGAGGCCACACTGAAACGAATCATGTCGGCCGCGGGAATGCGCACCTTATAAGAGGGGTGCTGTTCCTTGGTGAACGGCATCTCGTAAATCGAATCCATTTCCTTTTCGGAAAGCGGCAGCGCCGGTGGATTGATCACGACCACCTTGTTGCCATGGTCCTGCATCAGCCGGCGGCCATTGTAGGGGCTGGCTTCGTACTCGATGAAGTAGGCCGCTTTGGCGAACTTTTTCTTGTCGTCGCGCACTTCTTCGTACGAGGGGACTTTCAGGCGCGGCTGAATCTCTTTTGCTTCTTCACGGCTGCAGACGAACGCGATGCCACGCTCACCTTTGAGGCGTTTAAAGGCAGCTTTCGTCGCATCATGGTGCACCGAAAGCGGGCCACCGGCGAGTTCCGAAGCGCGGCGAAAATCTTCGGCGATTCGTACCGCCATGCGCTCGCCCATGCCGAAGACGACGAAGTCGGCATCAGTTTCGAAGAGCATCGAGGGACGAACCCGGTTTTGCCAGTAATCATAATGGGCCAGACGGCGCAGGCTGATCTCGACGCCACCGGCGATGACCGGCGTTTCTGGAAAGGCCTGCCGTGCAAGCTTCGCGTAAGTAATCGTCGCGTAATCGGGACGGATGCGCTCTTGCTGGCCCGCGGCGTTCTTGCGATAGGCCAGGCCCGCTTCAGAGTACATGTCATCGCTGCGCGTTTTTTTATTGGCCGTATAGTTGTTGATCATGCTGTCGACGGTTCCGGCAGAAACCCCAACGAAGAGCCGCGGACGGCCCATGCGCATAAAATCCACAGGCGAATCATAGCGCGGCTGCGAAATAATTCCGACGCGCAGTCCCAGCCGTTCGAACCAACGGCCCAAAGCCGGAATTCCAAACGTAGGATGATCGACATAGGCATCGCCGTTGATCAGCAAGACATCGAGCTCGTCCCAGCCGCGCCATTCCATCTCTTCACGCGTCGTGGGAAGAAATTTGAGGCAGGAGTTCCGATAGACCACGGAATTCGTTAGCATTACTGGTGGCTGTTGTTCGTGCTGCACGAGCGTCTCTTAGCACAGAACACGCAGCGGTTGCTAACCATTCCTGACCTTATTGATCTTATTTTATAATTCCGCCAAGTTATGCATAATGGGGAGATGAACCGCCTGTCTGCTCCGTTCAAAGTTTACGTCGGCCTCGTACCCATGGGTTATCTGAACTCCGAAGCAATCGACCGTGTCGTGCGGGATGGGATGAACTTCTGTGGCACCCCTAAACTTATCGAGCAGCTGGGGTCTGGCGCTCAGAATCGAAACGGCAACGCCGTTTTGATTCAACCCGATGTCACAATGGCCGACGGCAAGGTGGCGCGCCACGCTTACACCCATCCCGAAGTCGTACGGGCTGTTTTAAACCAGACGTTGAATATCAATCCGAATCTCCACGCCACCATCATGGGGCGCGCCTTTCATGGCTTTCCGGCTTCGCGCATGCTCAAACGCGCCAATGGCACGTCCGATGCCTTTAGACAACGCGGCTACTACGAATTCGAACATCTGTTTCCAGGTCATGTCACGATGGCGCCGGCCGATGACTGCGAGTTCCACCGGTATCAGCTTTCTAAAGGCGAGGTACTTTCCGAGCAGGACAAGACCGATCTATTGAATTCCGATATGGCCCACCGGCCTTCGGTACGAGCCGCAGGCCGGCTGAGCAACGAGATCCTGGCGCCGCGCCAGTATCAAGATTCCGGCTTCACCGTCTATTGTCCAAAACTCAAAAGTAGCGTGCTGTCGCAGGGCTTTAGCGGCGCAATACGATTGGGCGACCCCACCTGGCGCGCGATCTATGCGGATCTGCACATCTGCGACATGCTCGAGATCTGTAATCCCCAGCTCATCGTCAGCGACGGAATCATCGCGGCGGTTGGCGGCAACGAGATGACCCAACGGGGTCATGAGCTGGGCGTGGTACTCGTCTCAAACAATGCCCTGGCTCACGACCTGGTGGCGGCGCAGGTTTTCAATCTCGATCCGACGAAGATCAACCATCTCATGATTGCCGCCGAACGCGGCTGGGGCCCTGCGCATCCTCAGCAGATCGAGCTGGGCGGTGCCGGCATGGAAGGCATTCGCCAGCTGAGCCAGAAAACGCGGTTCTGGGATCTGGGCTTTATTCCGCTGGCCGAATTCGGCGCGAAATTCGAAAGAGAAAATCCCGGTCATGCCTTTCCGCTCGAACTCGTGTCGGGCAACCCCTACGAGAGTGCCGGCTCGCACGGCCTGGTTCTGGACTGGTTGTATCTGACTTATGATTTTCCGCGACGGCGCCCGAATATCGCACGCTGGCCCCGAGCCTCGGTGTGCGTGGGTGAAGTTACGCAGTACCCGTCGAACTATCTGGTTTATGCGGTTGGCGATCGCGCCTGCGCGGCACTCAAACGCATGACCAGCTCCAGCCGCCAGCTTATTTCTTTTGGCTCCAAAAAGCGGCGTGCTCATTTTACCGTCGAGCTGGTGCAACTCAAAGATGGCCGTCGGCATGCGCTGATCAAAGTAAGCGGCTCACCGCCACGCCTGCGCGGAATCTTTCTGGCGTTTTTTGCAGGCAGCCTGGGCCGAATGGGCGGGCGT
>JBBRLF010000089.1:0-15752 GCA_038231515.1 candidate division WWE3 bacterium | reverse complement strand
CCAGACTGCGGCCACGCTTTCCAATACTTGGTGTTGGAGCCGTCGGCATTCGTGTCATAGCCATAATGCCCGGCTTCGAGTTTGCCGGTAATGGGAGCGACCACCCATTCCGAGTCGCGCACCCGCAGGTCGTCGCCGCCGTGGTAGTAAGCGCCGCCGCCGTAATCCTGAAACTGCGTCATCACGTTACCGATGGTGTGGTGTGCATCTTCAAAGGGTACGGGCCAGGCCAGGGAGTGGGCGGCATAGGCCGGCGTCGTACTTGGCGCGAGCTTTTTGATAGTGGTGGGCGTGAAGCCCTGGCGCAGAAGTTCCTCGCGGCTCAGAAGCAGTTCATCGCAATTTGCCCGCGGGGCGTATGCCAGCGAGGCAAGAGACAAGATGAGCACCAGACCAAAAGTGATTTTCATGAAAAATTTTTCTCCCGGTCAAAATCTGAGCGTGGGAGCCGGCGCTTGTCAAGTCTACTTGCGGCGCATGTGGCAGACGGCGTGGCCGCCTTTTTCAACATATTGCTGGTGGTATTCTTCGGCCTTATAAAACGTCGTAGCTGACGTAATTTCAGTAACGATTTTTCCTTTGATTTCGCCCGAGGCTTGTAACCGGTCGCGTACTGCCAACGCGGTGGCTTCCTGCTCGGGGGAATGGAAATAGACCGCCGAGCGATACTGGTCTCCGACGTCGGGGCCCTGGCGATTCAGAGTGGTGGGATCGTGCAGATTCCAGAACAGCTCAAGGAGCTGCTGATAAGAAACGACGTTGGGATTAAACTCAAGCTGCACCACCTCGGCATGGCCCGTGGCGTGGCGGCATACTTGCTCATAAGTCGGGTTGAGGGTGTGTCCGCCCAGGTAACCCACTGCCGTGGCCAGCACGCCTTTTTCTTTTCTGAATTCCTGCTCCACGCCCCAGAAACAGCCGGCGGCGAAGGTCGCGAGTTCGGTCTTTGCGGATTGGGCGGCGGCACCCCTGACGGAGACTAAGGAATTATTCATGGCTCACGAATCCCATAAAAAATAGAAACCGTAAAGCAGCACTTAAGCCGGGCTGAGCTGGCGTTCGAGTGGATTTAAGATCGTTTCACGGGCCAGAGGGCCGGCATCGAATTCGTTGTAGTAGATTTTGAGCTGAGTGACGTCTTCGGCACAGTGCCAAATCATGCCGGCGCACATGCGGCAGGGTTTGAGCGTAGAGTAGATTCGGGCGCCGCGCGGTAAAGAACGTCCGGTGCGCTGGTAGTGGCTTTGCACCATATTGACCTCGGCGTGCAGAGACTTGTTGCGCGAGTTGGAGTTTAAACCCCAGGCCAGCAGCTCACCCGACTCTGAAACCAGAACGGCCGCGATGGGACGGTCACACTCATAACGCAGCTTATCGCGCGGTATCGTGGCGGCCAGGCGACTGGCCAACGCCATGTATTCGCCATCGCTGGTTGGCACTGGCGTACCCGGAAACGGAAAAGCCGGGGCAGGCGCTTGCGAGTAAACTGTTCGAGCGCTGAACTCAACGAAGGTGTAACTTTGCGCAGCAGCAGGCAGCGCTGCGATAATCGGCGTGGCAACGATGGGTGCGGTAAGACGGCGTGCCGCGACCTTGACCATGCCCCGGCACATCTCGGTCGGCTGCAACGTGGCGTAGATTCGGCTGCGTACGAGCCGCCTTGCCTGGCTGGAGTCGTGCTCATAGAGGCCTTGAATCAGATCAACGATCGCCGACGAGGGGGCATGGGCATGGGCAAGCTGGCGCGCAAGATAAACCACGCCTGCTGCCTCGATGAAAGCGACAGGAAAGGTGATTGGGTCAGGATGCGCAAGGGTGAGCTGCCCAGCCAATGCCTGGGCTTGTTCGAGCGATAGCATTTGAGTCAGGACTAGCAATTCTTTGGGCTGGCTGGAAGAGTGTGTTTTAGAATCTGCTAGTTATTCTTTTCGCAGCTGGGGGCGACAGTCTCTGTTTTTCTGACGAACTTGTCGATTGCGCCGCGGTCGAGCGGCGCCGTGCCATGCAGGGCTGCCTTGATTATTCGTGTCCAGATTGCGTAGCCTTTGCTGTTCATGTGCAGGCCATCTGACGCAAACAGCTCCGGTCGTGGCTGACTGTCGGAGGTCAGCATTTCGGAGTGGACGTCGACGAACTGGGTAAAGGGCAGGCCGCTGGCCAGCTCGCCAAGCGCCGTATTCGTGCAGCGAATCTGGCCCAGGCGCGCCCGCTGTTTGATGCTGGGCTTGACCGAGACGATGAAGATCTTCGTGTCGGGCAGCGCCAGATGCAGCTCGTTAACGAGCGTGCGCACGCTGGCGGCGATCTGGGCCGGGGTTTTGCCCGAGGCCACGTCATTGTCGCCGGAATAAAGCACGATCTGCCGTGGCCGATAGGGCACGATGATGCGTCGATAGTTTTTCACGAGGTCGACGTACTGCGAGCCGCTGACGCCACGATTGAGCACCACCTCGCCTTGAAAATCGCGGGCAAGCGAGGTCCAGCGTTCGATGCTCGAGCTGCCGACGAAAAGCGTGGCACCGCGTGGTGGCGGGTGCCGGTGATCGGAATTCTCGTATTGCTTCAGCCGTTCTTCGTATGTTGGCAGGTTGCCGGCCACCACGAACAGCAGCGATAAGAGCAGGGGCAGTTTGAGCCAGATCATGGCTTAATTTAGCACAGCCAGGGTCGGATCCGGACCCGGCAAAAACGGCCAGGCTATCGAGAGGTGGGCTGAAGATGTCGAAAAGAACTGCAGTGCGATCGTCCATGCCCACCCGTTACGTTTATCTCTTCTTGTTTCTCCTGGCCGGGGTGCTGGCCTATGCCAGCGAGTGGGCGCCTTACTATCTGGCCGGCCTGTTTCCCCAGGAGCTTCGGGTGGTCGGGGCGATCTCTCAGTTTTCGATTCCTTGTACGGATGCGCCGCGCGGTCAGGCCACCTGCCGTGCCGCTTATCGCGTTCCGGCCTCGGTGATGCAGGGCTGGGAAACACGCGGTGCCCTGGGGCTGGGCGTAATTCTCTACACGACTGAAGCGGTCTGCGTTGAGACGGGCAAGAGCGTTCCTTTGCACAGCACTGCCGATGCAAGCGGGCAAGGCACGGATTATCTCAGCTCCTATCAGGTGTACTACTATCAAGACAAGAGCTGCCCCGGCGATATCGTCATCAAGGCCTGGGGTCCAGCCAGCTATCGCCGCTTCGGGCACGTCGGCGTGCCCATGGTGGTGGGCAGCCCCGATCGCGTGCGCCAGGTAAAAGCACTGGTCGAGTTTTTTCTCGGCGGGATTCTGCAGATTATCGTCGCCGTCTTTCTGGCGCTGGTGTTCTTCGAGCGTAAGCTGGTCAATATCGCGCACGAGCGCGGCACTTTGACTGCGCCCGAGCAGTATGCTTTTTACTGGATCGGCTACATGTTCCTCGTCAGCAATCTGCTGAACATGCTGGCGCCCGTGGGTATAGGCCAGTATGTGGGCAATAAGGTGCAGCACGTGCTGGCCTGGAATGCTTTTCCTGGAATTCTGCTCTATCAGATGGCGCTGGGCTCCGAGCAACGAGACGGACTCGCGGGGCTACCCGGATTTCTCATCAAGCCGCTGCGCTGGCTGCGGCTCTCACTGCTGAATTTGGTGTCGCTCTTCATTGTGCTGCTGCCCGATTACAACGGCTATCTGGCGCCAATGATTTTGGTGGCCGCGCTGCTTGGCCTGGGCATCGGAATCCGGCGTCGTGATGCGCTGCTTGGCGGAATCGCGCTTTGCGAACTTATCGACGGGTCAAAGCTGTACATGGTGCCCTACATGCCCATGTATTACGTGACGATGAGCTTTGTGTTTCTGTGCTTTGCCCAGGCGTTCTACCTGCGCGTGAAGGCCAGTGCGCAGGTGCTGGAAACTTTGAAATGGACCCAACGCGTGATTGAAAGCTACCACGACGGTGGCAAGATCGCGCAGCTGCTGCGCTCGTTTGCCGAGCAGTTTGGCATTGGCGCCATCGCGATCAGCCAGCGCAGCAAAACCGGTGGCGGCACCGTGGAGGCGCAGATTCGGAGCGCTCAGGGCTGGGAGGTCATAGTTGACGAACGCAGCACACCGCTGGCCACGCTCGAACGCGAGGTGCAGGTGGAAAAGTTCACGCGGGCCGCACTTGGAAAATTCGGTGCCCGCCTCAAGTCCGGCTCGCGACTCTCGTACCTGCGTCTTGAACAGGATGGCGCCGAAATCGCCAATCTGCTGATTGCCGATTATCCCAGTGAGCTCATGAATCACGAGGTGGAACACCTGCGTTTTGCCACCTCCAAGGCGCTGTTGCTGCCTTTTATCTCACGCGCGCTGGCGCAGAAGATGACCTCGGAGGCGTTGGCGCTGTTTCTGCCCGATGGCGTGGCTGAAAGGCTGATCGAAGGTAAATCGGTGCGTGAAGACGAGACGGGCTATCTGTTCATGGTGGACATCAAAGGCAGCACGCGAATTGCGCGGCGCTTTGGCAATGACCATTGGGCCGAGTTCACGACCGCGCTTTCAAAAGACATTACCGGCATTGCGGCCCGCTACGGCTATACCTTGCAGTTCGTGGTCTGGGATGCTTTTTACTTCACCAGGCCAGGTGAGCCAAGCGACGCGGGGCTGGCAGAGACGGTCCGCTTCGCCAAACAGCTGCACGAAGTTTTTCGGTTTGCCTGTCAGCGCGCATTTGGACAGTTCGCCATGCGCCAGGGCCCCTGCGCGCGCTTCTGTCTGACCTGGGGGGACACCACCCGTGACGTGCGGGGCGGACACAAGTCGGACTGGACTATCGTGGGCAAGAGCATGGCGGCCGTTTGCAAGCTTGAACAAGCCTGCAAAGATCAGGTGGGCTGGCTGTTTGCCTCAGCCACCGCTTTGCCCCAGTCCAGGGAAAGCTGGGAACTGCTGAGTCGGGTAATCAACGCCACAGACGAGGCGATCTTTCGCAGCTCCGAGCTGCTGGCCGAAGGCAATCCCAATGTCCAGGAGCTGCGTGAGTTCGAAGCGTTTCTGGCCCGACCACGAAAGTCGGCGGCCTGAGAGCTGCGAGTCAGGCCACGCGTTTTATAATATTCGGATGGACGTCGGCAGCGGTGTGTTTTTCCGCGATCTCCAGCAGGCGTTCGCGGCGTCCTGTGGCTATCTCAGAAGCAGCGCGCGCCAGGGCTGCCACCAGTGAAGGCGGCAGGCGGTCCAGGAACTCCTGGCCGGTTCTCATGCCAGCGTAGACTTTTTTTGCTTCTTTCACGAACTGCTCAATGCCATCGGCCCCCAGCGCCTCATAAAGGTAGGCGGCAATCGGTGAGGCAGTCGTGTCAAACTTGACCTCGCCACCCCGGCCGAACTTCAAAAGATTGAGGACGGTATGATCTTCGTTGGCTACCTGAATGAAGGAAATCGAAGACAAGGCTGGCAGGTAGTCTTGCAGCTGCCGCTCATTGGAGTCGGCCGCACCGGTAAAGTAGGCGATCGGCGCGTCGCCGCCGGTAAGCTCGGCTAGCGCCTCAAGTACCGCCATGGCGAGAAATTTTGCACGCACGTAAGAGACGGCGTAGCTGAGATTTGCCTGCGCACGCTGAGTGAGCTGGTGATGGGCGAGCTCGGTGGGCACGTCGCGGTAGCGCTGAAACACCACCAGGTGGTCAAAGGACGAAAGAAAGCTGTCCAGCTTGAGCAGCGCGACGCGGAACTTCGTAATCGAGTAAACTCCGACGCTGTGAAACTCAGGATTGGTTTCGGGCAGCAGCTTCCAGGTATTTTCCAGAAAGGAGCTCGTCTCATGATATGCAAAATTTTGCAGATCGGAGTTGCCCACCGTGACGGCCAGCTGGACTAGCTCGGCTATCGTCTCGTGCGTAAGCCCCAGGCCGCGCCGTTGATTGAGCGAGCCCAGCCGCTCGGCCAGAGCGGCCGGCGCACTCAGGCCGGCTGCGTTTTTTCCGCGAAATGGGATCGTCTGTTCAATGCCGCAGACGACGCCGAGCATATCCTTGACAGTCAGGATGCCGGAAAGCTCACTTACTGCGAAGGCCGCGCTCAGGAATTCGTTGAGCCCATTATAAATCGAAAGCTCCTGGCCTGGTCGCATTCCGAAAAGAAAGGCGACATCCTCGAAAACAGGCGCAATGCGATCGACGAGAAAAACCCGGCCCTGGCGCACCTCGAACAGGCCGCCGATTTTTTCGTGAATCTCGGGCAGCACGCCCTGGTCGACCTGAAAGTAAATCGTATCGTGATAGATGGCAGCAAGGCGCCCCAGCGGCTGCAGGCCACTGGCCACCACAAAGACATGCGGCAGGTTGTGAAAGTCGCGCGAGCGGCCGCTCATCGCGCGATGAACCAGAAAGCTCAAGGTTTCCACGCGACGGCTGGCGACGCGATGCCCGAGATCATTGAAGCTGCCCTGAAAAAGCTGTACCAGCTGCGAGATGCTTGAGCCCGGGTTTCTAGTCATGGCTTTATTATCGGTCAGAATAGGCAAAATCTATAGCTCTTGTTGTGAAATGGAATCCGGGAGCGGGTGCCCAAATTAAAGCATATAAATAACATGGATTTATAAATGCGGGTGCGAAGCGTTTTTGAGAGGGTACAATAAAAAGCGGGGGATCGTTTGAAACTATATCAAGGCATCGCATGGCTGCCGGCCAGTATCACGGGTTCGATTCTGCTTATGGCAGCATCTGCCCAGGGCGGCAGCACGGGAGCAGGAGTGGTTGAGTGCCATCCGGGTTGGGCCGGAGCATTCGCGCCCCATCGTTACGATCGCTGCGTGGGCCAGGTTCATCTGGCCAACCGTACCGGCTGTGCCAAGTCGTTTAAGGAAAACAAGGACGGTAATCCGTGGAAGGCTCATGTGGGTTTAAGCGAGCTTCATGGCTCGAGCTGCCTGTCGCTGGTTGTTTCCTGCGTGGATTCGGCCAACCATATGGCTCATGTGGGCTGTGAAGACGGTGAGCGGTCGGAGAAATTCGTGATCAACGCCGATGACCTCGATTGCGTTGCCGGAAATGTCTCGACCTATGCCAAGCCGCTTCCGGCCTGGACTCAGGCTGCCAACTGTCCGGAAGCCCAGCTGGCCTCGTTGCCGCTGACTTCGTCGACGCTGGCGGCGGGACAGTTCGTGCCCAATGCCCTGCAACGCTGCGTGATCAACGCCGCGAAAAACAAATATCAAGAAGTGCAGATGAAGGTTCAGGGCCAGGATCAATATAAGCTTTTTGATATCTACGATGGAATGTCACATACCCAGCTGCGTACGGCGCTGATACGCGCCCGCACCCGTCTGCTTGAGCGGAGCCTTCGTGCCTTCAACCTCTTTGGACCGGAATGTGACAAGGAACCCAAGATCGCCAAGGGCAGCGGTGTTCTGGAAACTGATATTCCACAGGGGCAGCGTACGTGCCGGCTGATCTCGGAAGCCGCCATGCTCGCCAATCACCTCGATCCCGAGGTACTTACGCCCGCCGAAGCGCATCACCGCTTTCTGGAAGAGAGTAATAACTTCGCTCAGTCCCATGACCTGGCGGGCTTCGATGAGAACGCATTTCGTACGATCATGTTCGAGGGCTTGTCCGACGCGCGCCAGACCGAAGTCTATGGCAAGCTCAACATGAAACGTAAAGCCGGCGAGTTTCAGCGGCTCGAGAAAGCTTCCGGGCCCTGGGCTTTGGGTGAGTTTGTCGAGCTTCACAACGGCTATGTTTTTGGCGGTAGCCGCATGAGTGGCGATAAGAACTCGATCGACTGCTCAGACTTCATCTCGTCGGTCTATGGTCTCAAGGAACAGGTTGTTGACGACAACGGGCACAAGACCAACCGCGTGCCCAGCACGCTGCAGCTGCAGCAGATCGCGCGTTATGTTTCTAAAGAGTCCAAGTCGCCACCGCCTGCTCCCTGGAATAAATACGTCTCTTGTTTTCAAAGCGTGAATTTGCGAGGCGGTGAACGGCCGCAGCCCGGTGACGTGGTCGTGCAGCGCGCGAATGGCGAAGGCCACGTAGTGCTGGTCGAAGCGTACGATGCTGAGAAGTCGCCGGATACCGTAAAGACGATTGAAGCTTTTGGCGGCGGCATGGGAACGCTGGGACCTAATTCCCGTCCGTTATTTGATCCGCGCTGCAATAATGCGGATTCCGACGATCAGCCGGCCGTGCGTTCGGATATCACGGTTATTCGTTTCATCGGTGGCAACGGCTGCCCGGCCCATCCCAACGAAAAGGCCTGTGCCAGTGACTGAGTTCCGGCTTACTGCGAGGTGAGCAGGCCGAGGTCGTTGCGCAGCGTCTGGCCGGCCGTAAGCAGGGCCTGCGCCATCGCGCCATCGCCGAAGCCGTAGGGGTTTGAGTCCGTGGCGGTGTCGCAGAGTTTGTTGATGTTTTGCATGCTGGTCAGAATTTTTTGGGCATCGACCTTGGCCTGGGCGCAGTTTAAGGTTCCACTCTGAGGCGTGGGAGTGGCGCAGTATGCGGTGACGCTGGCAAGCAGGTCATTGGCGCCGATGGAGTCGCTGTAGTCACTGGCCATCTGGCAGCCGCCGTCCTGGGTCAGCATGCTGGCGAAATCGTCTGGATAGTGTGACGACTCGAAGCTGTAGTAGAGAGCTACGTTGGAGACGAGCAGGGCGGTCTGGCTGTTCGGTACCGCGCTTACTGGCGCGGCCTTGATATTGGCGGTAGGAATTGCGGTGGCCTTGCCCTTGTTGGCGACGGCGCTTTTGGCGCAACCTTGTATGAGCAGTGACCCGGTAATGGCAGCAACGGCGAGCAGGGCCAGCAGTATTTTATTCATAAAAGTATCCTTCGACAGTTCCCTTGAGCAACCGCCGTGCCACATTTCGTGGGCGGTTCGCGGCTGGAACGCCAGAAATTGTTGTCTAAAGTTTATACATATGCGAGAACTCTGGGATGGAACAGGATCTGAAGGGCCATTGTGCCGTGATTACCGGAGCTTCAAGTGGTTTGGGTGAAGAGTATGCCCGTCAGCTGGCTGCGCGGGGTGCTGATCTGATTATCGCGGCACGCAGGATTGAGCGGCTCCAAAAGCTTGCGACCGAGCTGGCTGCCAAATATGCCGTGAAAATCGAAGTTTTACAGCTGGATCTGACGGCACCGGGCGCGGCCGTAAAGCTTTTCGAAGCGGCAACGGGGCGGGGCCGCGAGGTGAGCATCCTCATCAATAATGCAGGTATTGGTCCTTTCGCGCGTTTTCTGGACGAAAAGCTGGCTAAACACCTCAGTACCGTGCAGCTCAACACCGTCGTTCTTACCGAGCTTTGCCACCATTTTGCCACGCATATGCTGGCGCACGGCCGCCGCAGCTATATCACCAACGTGGGTTCGATTGCCTCGTTTCAGGGCGTGCCGAATTTTGCGGTTTATGCCGCTACAAAATTTTATGTGCGCGTGCTTTCTGAAATCCTGGGTCGGGAGCTCAAGGGTACCAAGGTTACCGTCACCTGTCTGTGTCCGGGTGGAACGCACACCGAGTTTTCGGATTCCAATGGCCAGGTGCTAAAAGATTCCGCGCAGTCGATGATGATGTCGGCGTCGATCGTGGTGGCGATTGGTATTCGCGGCATGTTGGCTGGGCGGGCGATTGTGGTGCCGGGCTTTATCAACAAGCTCGCCTGCTTTTTTCCGCGGCTGGTACCCAACGGCTTGGCGCTGACCTTCGCGCAGCTCGCCATGGACCGTTCGGCGTCGCCGGTACAGCTCGAAGATAAAGGCCCTGCGCGGCGAGACGTCAAATAATGCGTCGCGCGTAAATTCCCGGTACCCGTTGTAATCCCAGGTACCCAACGGTAGGAAAGAGAAATGAAAACCCTTCGCTTTCTGCGCGTGCCCTTGACCCTGATTTCGCTCCTAGTGATGGCTTCGATTTTCGTTTCCTTTGGAAATGATCCGATTACCGAGCAGACGCAGAAGCTGGCGGCCGAGATCACGGGGCATGGTCGCGCTTATGCCGATCTGGTCGAGTTGACCGGCATCGGTCCGCGACTCAGCGGTACCTCGGGCGCGGCGCGTGCCGTTGACTGGGCCAAGGCGAAGATGGAAGCCTATGGATTTGACCGCGTTTATCTGCAGCCCGTCCAGGTGCCGCAGTGGAGTCGCGGCGAGGTGGAGCGTGCGAGCGTGGCACAGGGCCGTGCTACGGTTGAACTGCAAGTTGCGGCACTTGGCAATAGCGTGGGCACCGGTAGCGGTGGCCTCGAAGCCCAGGTGATCGAAGTGCACAGCTTACAAGAGGTCGCCGACCGCGCCTCTGAGGTGCGGGGAAAAATCGTTTTTTATAATCGCGCGATGGACGCCACTCTGGCGGATACCTTTGATGCCTATGGTGGGGCTGTCGATCAGCGCACGGCGGGGCCTGCCCAGGCCGCGCGTTTCGGCGCGGTTGCCGCGCTGGTACGTTCACTGACGACGTTGGCCGATGACGATCATCCGCATACCGGCATGCTCAGTAACAGCGGTGGCCATGCGACGATTCCCGCCGCGGCACTTAGCGCACACGGCGCCAACCAGCTGGCGCTGATGTTACAGGCCAATCCGGCGCTTCAGCTGAAGTTAGAGCTGAGTGCTCTGCGGCTGCCACCCGTGCAATCATATAATGTGATCGGTGAGCTGACCGGTCGCGAATTGCCAGGCGAGATCGTGGTTGTTGGGGGCCATCTTGACAGCTGGGACCTGGGAGTAGGGGCGCAGGACGACGGCGCCGGCGTAGTGCAGTCGATCGAGGTATTGCGTGCGCTGAAGGCTTTGAATCTGCGGCCCAAGCGCACGGTTCGAGCCGTCTTGTTCATGTCTGAAGAGTTTGGTGGCTACGGTGCGCGGGAATATGCCGCGCAAGCACGACTTCATAATGAAAAACACATTGCGGCCACGGAGTCAGACCGCGGCGGTTTTTCGCCGGTTGGCTTTGCGGTGCAAAGTGATTCCCGTGTTCTGGAAATTCTTCGGGCCTGGTCGCCCTATCTGGTGCCGTTGCACGCCGCAGCCATTACCGAGGGAGAAAGTGGTGCGGACGTAGGCTACTTGAACGACCTGGGAGCCGCAACTTTCGGCTTTGTGCCGGAGTCGAGGCATTACTTCGATTTTCATCATAGCGCCTTGGATACGCTTGATGCCGTAAATGCCAACGACTTAAGCATGGGCGCGGCAGCTATTGCGACACTGACCTTTCTTACCGCGGAATATGGGCTGTAAGAACTAAGCTGCCCGACGCGGCGGTCGTTGCTGCTCGCGGTCGATCTCATCCGGGAATCGCGCCGAGGTGGGCTTGCCCGCTTCTCGCGACGAGATGGATACCAGTCCGTATGCAACGGCAAAGGCAAAGTTCCACCAGACGAGCGAGGTGGGCACGTTGCCCACGATCAGCCCGGCGATCCACAGAACGAAGAGGCCGATCGAGATCATACCCGTTCCTGCCATGCGTCCAGAGCTGGTGCTGCTGGGCTGTGCTGTCCCTGCAACGACAAAGCTTAGAAACGCCGCAACAAAATCAAGCCAAACCAGCCACGAACCCGTACCCGCGGCATTCGTGGTACCCAAGCCACCGAGGCCCAGAAAGACGAGACCAATTCCGAGAATAAGCGACCATGCCCGCACCATAAACATTCCCTCCGTGCAGCAACAAGCTGCATGGCTGAAGATGCAAGTTCGCTACCAGCCGGATTAGGAGCAGCCGACAAACGAAAAAAGCCCGGACCACCTTGCGGTGAGCCGGGCCTCTCTCTTAGCTGGAATAGTTTGAACCTGAATCAGTCGCCGCGGCGAGCGGCTGGTGCAGGAGCGTCAACGTAGCTGACGGTACCGCCCAGTTTTTCGATGCGTTCGTTGAGCATGCGCAACTCAAGAAGAGCAGCGTCTGAAGTCTGATCGCTCGTAGGAACGAAAACCAGATTCATGGCTGGATCGGTCAGATCAAGCAAGGCCTTGAACGAGAACTGGCGGCCGACAGTCGTGGCAAAACCTTCGACTACGATCGCATCATTCAATACCTGATAGTGAGTCACAGCGATGTCGTTGCGGCCCAAGATAATCCGCTGATTCAGGCCCAGAGTGATTTTCTGCTCAAGCTGATTCATCAGATTTATCATGCCAAGGCGGAAGTTGCCCTGTGCAATCACCGGCATCGAAGCTACGCCCAAAGCCAGATCGCGGATGGCGACGGTTGGGTAGTACACGCCAGGACGCGAAAAACGCGTCTGGAGCACGGGATTCGAATCAAAGTCCGAGCCGTACCAGGTGCGGTAGTAGTTGTCGTCCCAGGAGTCGGCGTACAGCCAGAACACGAGAGGGCAATAGAAGTTCGTGTGGATGTCATACACGGGAGACAGCGGATAGTAGAAGCCGCCGTAAAACCCGTGGCGATACCAAGGACGATAATAACCGCCCCAACGAGGGTAGTAGTTGTTGTAGATGCCGTAACGGGTGTGGAACACCGGGCGATACGAATGCATGTACATATTGCTGTGGCCGGTGACCAGAATGTTCACGCGGGTATTGCCACGCATAACCGTGTTCACGCGAACATGGGTCTGCTGCATGTGGTTGTTGTGAGCAGGCGTCGACCAGTTGCCGTGGTGGTTGATCGGTGCGGGACGGCTTGGGCCTGAGTGCCCTGGATTCGAAGGATGGGTCGGGCCAGTGTGACCTGGGTTCGAAGGATGGCTTGGCATCGTCGGACGACTTGGACCCGTGTGGCCGCCTGGATTCGACGGATGACTTGGCATCGTTGGATGACTTGGCGCCGAAGGGTGGCTAGGCATCGTTGGGTGACTTGGAGCCGAAGGATGGCTTGGAGCGGAATGGCTCGGTGCCGAATGGCTTGGAGCGGAATGGCTCGGTGCCGAATGGCTCGGAGCGGAATGGCTCGGAGCGGAATGGCTCGGAGCGGAATGGCTCGGTGCCGAATGGCTCGGAGCGGATCCGCCGCGGCGTGGAGCTGCCAACGCCGGCGTTGCAACAGCGACTGCCGCTGCAAATATGACTAAACTACGCATGATACTTCTCCTAAATAATAAAAATTTATTTCGTACTGAGCGCATTATTAACATAATGCGTCAGTTTAACAATTATTAATATTTAGACAGCAAAACCCAAAGTGGAACCACCTCTATGGTAACCCCATTGGTCAGCTGATTACTGTTTTGGTAACCTGTCCGGTCAACCAGGGAGCACTGCTAAAGTCTGAAAATTCGGGCGGCGTTGCGCCAGCTGATGTTTTCGGAATCATCGGACGGCAGACCCAGCTTGGCCAGGATGCGCAGCTGAACTTTCTGCTGATTGCCCAGCACCGGCCAGCCGCTGGCAAGCAGAATGCGCTCACTGCCCAGCGCGCGAATCATGTTGCGAATCGAATCGCGCGTCTGCCAGGCGGTATCCAGATAAGTGTTTGGATATTTTTTCGCAAAATCAATTGCCGTGCGGTAATCCGCCAGATTGCTGTGGGTCATGATGAAGGTGCACTCCGGAAAACCCTTCACCAGACTTTCGTAGTTTCGAATATCACTTAGGTTTGCGTCGAAGCGACCCAGGAATGAGGTCACACCGGTACGGCAGATCACCGGCACGTGCTTGGAACGGGCGATGTCGGCAATTTCGAAGTAGCGTTCGCTTTGAGGTGCCGTGCGTTCCAGTACGGGATGCAGATGTACGCCGCGGGCACCTTTTTTCAGATAATGGGCAAACAGTGTTCCCACATTCTTCTCATCTTTGGTGAAGCTGACCACGGGAAGCAGCCGGGGGTTTTTGCTGCAGATGTTGAGGACGTGCTTGGAATCGCTGAAGGGCTCAAGCGCCGATACGATCGCACGGTCAATACCGTGCTCGGTCATTGACGTCAGGAGTTGCTCTTCGCTCTTGCTCGAACAGAAGGGAAGATTGGCTCCTAAAGCCAGTTTTTGCACCAGCTGGCCTGCCCGGGCATTTCTGCGGGGCATGAAGCGGTTGTCGCGCAGATTGAGCAGATCCATGGACATATTGTAAAGGCGGTCAACGCGCGGGCTATTGAGCCGGTCGAAAAGGCCGTCGATTTTGCGATCGAGAAATGGCAGGGGGGTCAGGTGGGACTGCAGGGCCGAAAACGGACGAACGTGAACAAATGAATCGATGATCATGGGCGCACTCCTTAGAAGAGAATGTACATCAAAGCTGAAACCTTGCCCGGTAAAGAATGGCCCCGATCGGCTTTAGTGGTTTGCTTTGTTCCGGGTGTCATTTTCTTGGCCCTGACAGGGGCTTCTTGCCAGCGGCCGGGAATCACCTTAATATTTGGAAATGGCAGACGAGGATGTAAAACCGGTACGGTTTTTAATTGCGGATAACGACGGTGACTTCGCCGACCAGGTCGTGGCTGACTTTAAAATCGCTCGCAAGGCGATGGGAAAGACCGCGATTACGCCCATGTTTTCCGACACTGTGCGCAGCTCGCAGAGCAAACTTTCTGATCGTGACTTCGACTACGCGGCACTTTTTGTGAACCCCGTGCTGGGAACGGCAGCGTGGCTGGCGATCATGCGTTCGTGCCACCAGTACCGGGCGGGAGTACCCGTGTTCGTCATTTATGACGGCAAGACGACGATCACGCGTGAAGAGGCCGAGGGAATGGGCGCCGCCGGGTTTCTGGCGAAGCCGTTGACCTACGCAAAAATGGTCGAGATGGTTAGTGGCAGCGCGCCCGACGCTTCGTTGCCGGAAGAAGCCGATCCGGCCCCGGCCGCGAGTGAGGTTCCGGCGGCCGCGGTGGATGACGACGGGCCTGCGGATGCCCTGACTGACAACGACGTTTTGCAGGTGGATCTGACCAATCTGGCAGGTCGGGTGAAGTCGGCCTTTGATGTGTATGTGCGTCTGACCACGGGCAAGTTCGTACGTATTCTGAAGTCCGGTGACGTGCTTTCCAACGACCGCATTGAAAGCTATCGCGCCAAGGGCGTGACGGCGATGCATATTCTCAAAACTGCCCAGGCGGACTACCTCAGCTTATATGACAAGCTGGTGGCCGAGGTGCTTTCGGACAAAAACGCTTCTGCGGAGGTTAAAGTCAGCCAGGTTGTCGGGCAGGGCGAAGCCACCGCGCGCATGCTGCGCGATTCCGGCTTTGGCGAGAAAAGCGTACAGCGGGCGCAAGCGTATGTCGCCAACACCACCGAGATGATGGGTCAGCTTGCCAATGACAATCCGTTGATCAGGAAGTTGCTGGGCGATATCGCCAGCCTCGAGCATGGGGTCGCTTGCACGATGCTGGCCAGTCTTATGCTCAAACACATTGGCGGCACGAATCCCTCTGTCTTCAATGGCATTGGCATAGGCTGTTTTTTGCACGATATTGCCCTGCTGGGCAAGCCGCCCGTGATTCGCGATGAGGTGGAAGCTCGCATGAGTGATGAGCAGAAGGCGATTTATTGGGCGCATCCGGCCCAGAGCGCCGAGATGCTGCGGCAGATGAAAAAAATTCCACCCATCATCGTATCAGCCGTTGCCGAACACCATCGCCGTCTTGATGGCAGTGGTTTTCCGATTACCGAATCCACTTCCGAGATTAACCGCGTGGCCGAGCTGATTGGAATCAGCGAGGAGTTTCTCAAGGTGGCAGAGATGGTCAAGGGCACGCCCGTAAATCCGTTCGAAATCCTTAGAGTCGACGCTGAGAAGCAGTTCTCGGCGCCAATCGTCGACGCCTTCATTCGCGCCTTCGCGGAAAAGTAAAAGGCCGAGCTACTTCTTCGACTTCTTTTTGATGCCTTTTTTCAGAATCAGGTCGCGCTT